>CAZXKZ010000054.1:0-14086 GCA_964641825.1 uncultured Bauldia sp. | reverse complement strand
GTGAGGTCCTCGGCCATGCGCTTGGTCAGCGTCGTCACCAGCGTGCGGTAGCCGGCCTGCGCGGTGGCGCGGATCTCGTCCACCACGTCATCCACCTGGGTCTTGGCCGGCCTGATCTCGACCGGCGGATCGATGAGGCCGGTGGGGCGGATGACCTGCTCGGTGAAGACGCCGCCGGTGCGCTCCATCTCCCACGGGCCGGGCGTCGCCGAGACGTACATCGACTGCGGCCGCATGAGGTCCCATTCCTCGAAGCGCAGCGGCCGGTTGTCCATGCACGACGGCAGGCGGAAGCCGTATTCGGCCAGCGTCGCCTTGCGGCGGAAGTCGCCGCGGTACATGCCGCCGATCTGCGGGATGGTGACATGGCTCTCGTCGACGAAGACGAGCGCGTTGTCGGGCAGGTACTCGAACAGCGTCGGCGGCGGCTCGCCCGGCTTGCGGCCGGTGAGATAGCGCGAATAGTTCTCGATGCCGGCACACGAGCCCGTCGCCTCGATCATCTCGATGTCGAAGCGGCAGCGCTGCTCCAGCCGCTGCGCCTCCAGCAGGCGGCCGGCCTGCGTCAGCTCGCCGAGGCGGAGGTTCAGCTCCTCCTTGATGCTCTTAACCGCCTGCGCCAGCGTCGGGCGCGGCGTGACGTAGTGCGAGTTGGCGTAGACCTTGACCTGCTTCAGCGCCCCGCCCTTCTCGCCGGTGAGCGGATCGAACTCGACGATGGATTCGATCTCGTCGCCGAACAGGTTGATGCGCCAGGCGCGGTCCTCGAGGTGGGCCGGGAACAGGTCGACCGTGTCGCCGCGCACGCGGAACGTGCCGCGACGAAAATCGACGTCGGCGCGCTTGTACTGGAGCGCGACCAGGTCGGCGAGGAGCTGGCGCTGGTCGATCCGCTCGCCGACAGTGAGCGCGAAGGTCATCGCCGTATAGGTCTCCACGGACCCGATGCCGTAGATGCACGACACCGAGGCGACGATCACGACATCGTCGCGTTCCAGCAGCGAGCGCGTCGCCGAGTGGCGCATGCGGTCGATCTGCTCGTTGATGGACGATTCCTTCTCGATATAGGTGTCCGTGCGCGGAACGTACGCCTCCGGCTGGTAATAGTCGTAGTAGGAGACGAAATACTCGACCGCGTTGTCGGGGAAGAACGACTTGAACTCGCCGTAGAGCTGGGCGGCGAGCGTCTTGTTGGGCGCGAGGATCAGCGCCGGGCGCTGCGTCGCTTCGATGACCTTGGCCATCGTGTAGGTCTTGCCGGAGCCGGTGACGCCAAGCAGCACCTGATCGCGCTCCTGCGCCGCGACGCCGGCGACCAGTTCCGCGATCGCCTGCGGCTGGTCGCCCTTCGGCTCGAACTCGGAGACGATGCGGAGCGGCACTCCGCCCTCGGATTTCTCCGGCCTCGGCGGACGGTGCGGCACCCAGGTCTTGTCGCGGAACTCCGGCCGGCCGCCCTCGATCAGCTTCGACAGCGCCTCGACGGTAGCGGTGACCGCCGCCGAGGACGGCAACTGGCCGACGTTCTCCAGGTCGATGTCGAGGCCGGGGACCGGGTTGAGGCCGACCGCGGCGCGCTCCTTCGCCGAGCCGCGCCCGCCCATGGACGTGCCACGGGAGGTGCGGAGCGCCTTCTGCGGCGCTTCGCGGAAGCCGGGATTCTTGGGTGACGGCATGGGCGGAATATGGGTGAAGGGAGCGCGAATGGCGAGAGCCGGAGTGCCCAAAACTGGCAGGAGCGACGATTGGCGGAACCGATCGCGGGAGGCGTGGGTTTATCGTGGGTGTGAAAGGAGGCGTCCCGATGGCCGCGAGGAGAAAGAAGAAGATGCCGGACCAGCCTGCGACCGAGCCCGGCCCGAAGGTCGGCGGCGCACGCGAGCGAACCCGCACGCAGGCCGCGGCGGCGAAGATCAGCCCGGCGGTTCCGCCGGCCGGCGCCGCGCTGCTCGCCGATGTCGATCCGGCCCTCGATACCGAATCCGAAACCCAGGCGAGCGCCCGCCGCGCCACCGGCCGCGACCGGATGACCGGCGAGGAGTAGCTACGGCGTCGCCGCCGCCCGTTCGAACCGGCGCACCACTGCGGCGGCGTCTTGCTCTGCGAGCGCGCCGCGCGTCAGCACCGCAAGCGGCGTCGTGGTGTTCTCGTCCTCGTCGAGCGGCTTGCCGCGGTAGACGCTGGGGTCCTTCAGCGCCGCCATCGCCACCACGAGGAAGGCATCCATCGCCGCCTTGTCTGGCAGCTTCGGCAGGCGGGCGATGTCGCGGGCGATGACCTTCACCATCTGGTCGACCTGGCGGCCGTCGGCGACGCAGAGCGTCCTGCCCGGGATGCGTCCCCACAGGATGAGGTTGTGCACCCTTAGCCCTTTCGGCGAGAGCGACAGGAAAATGCGCTCGCCGGACGGCAGCGACAGGTTGGCGAAGCCGCCGCTGCCGCGGTCCATGTAGCGATGGACCACAGCCGATTCTGGTTCAGGCATGCAGGACCGGCGCTACGTCTTCTTGGCTTCGTCGGTGCAGTTGGCGAACGTCGGCTTGTCGGGATCGCCTTCCGTGATGAAGGCGTCGTCGCCCGTGTTCCAGAAGACGAACGACTCGTCTGCGTTGGCGTAGCGTGCCCCCGAGCCGGACATCGCCTGCGGCACGCTCAGCGTGCGGCCGTCACTCAGGACGAGGTCGACCTTGTCCGGGAAATAGCTGGCCTCGACCCACTTGTCGTCGTCGCACACATACTTGGCCGTGGCGATCGGCTGCGCGCCGTCGGCGGCAAGGCCGGCACCGGGAAAAGCAAGAAGCGCGCCTGCAAGTATCACGCGCGATGAAATAGCGACGTACATTTTGAACTATCCTCTCGTTCACGCCTCGCCGGCAGGATGCCCGGCTTTCCGGGGCCCGGCAAGCCGCCACCGGCCATCGGGTTGCCAGTCGCCGGGCAGGCCGCTATCGCCTGCTCTCCGTTCGATTTTGACGACAGAAGGGTCCGGGAGGGCAGATGGTCATCGACGGCGTGATGCTTCTCTGGTTCATGCTGACGGCACTCGCCGTACTTTTCGTCGCGATCGACATCCGCAACACGCCCGAAAACCCGGTAATGAAGTGGGCCTTCGTTCTCTTCACCCTCTATTCCGGGCCGTTCGGCGCCTTCCTCTATGTGCTCGGCTGCCGCGAGCCGCTGCCCGGCCTGCACGAGCGGTACGTCTCGGCGCGCTGGCGCCAGACGCTCGGATCGACCATGCACTGCGTCGCCGGCGACGGCATCGGCATCCTTGTCGGCGCGGTGATCGGAGCGACGATCGCGCTTCATCTCCTGATCGAGATCGCGCTCGAATACGTCCTCGGCTTCGCCTTCGGTTGGACCATCTTCCAGGCCCTGTTCATGCGCGGCATGGCACGCTCCTACGGCGAGTCGCTCCGCAACACCTTCCTGCCGGAGCTCCTCTCCATGAACTGCCTGATGGGCGGCATGATCCCCGTAATGGCAATCGTCTTCGCCGGCTATCCGGACGCGCACGATCCGACCAAGCCGCTCTTCTGGTTCCATATGTCGGTGTCGCTGATGACGGGCGCCGTGATCGCGTATCCGATGAACTGGTGGCTGGTCGCCAACCATCTCAAGCACGGCATGATGACGGTGCGGCCTGTCGGCGGCCATGTGATGCACGACGACGCGATGCCCGGCATGGCGATGGGCGCGATGGGCGCCCCGCACGCGCCGCGCCCGCCGCTCGCCGTGATGACCGTAGTGTCGTTCCTGGTGCTCGCCACCGGGCTGCTCATCGCCTACGTCTTCGGCGACGTCACGTCGGCGCACTACCGCCCCGAAGCCCATCACTGATCGCCGCAAGAAGGAGCGTCCCTTGATCCTCGTCACCGGCCACTTCCGCCTCGCCCCCGAGAACGTCGAGCGCGCGCGTCCGCACATGCGCGCCATGCTCGAAGCCACGCGGAGGGAGCCGGGCTGCCTCCTCTACGCCTTCGGCGAGGACGTGCTCGACCGCGGCGTCATCCGCATCGTGGAGCGGTGGAGCGACTGGAAGGCGCTGGAGGCGCATGGCCGGACGCCGCACATGGACGACTGGCGTGCGGTCCTCCGCGAGATCGGCATCCTCGACCGCGAAGTGACCGCGCATGCCGCCGGCGAGGAACAAAAGCTCTAGGCACGCGTGGTCGACGGCGCGCCTTCTCATCCCAACACCACCCACGATTGCCGTGCGTCCCCTCCCCGGCTTTAATTGCCCCTGCGGCCGCGGAATCGGGAGGAACGGGGCGATGCACAACAGGATCGGATTGCGCGCGGGCGCACTGGCGGCCACGGTCGCCGCTGCGGCATGGTCGGGGCATGGCTCCGCGATGGCCGCCGAACAAGCGATGATCGTGCTCGACGCCTCCGGCTCCATGTGGGGCCAGATCGACGGCACGCCCAAGATCGTCATCGCGCGCGAGGTGCTCGACCGCACGATCGGCAGCGCCAACCCCGACGTCTGGCTCGGGCTGATGGCTTACGGCCACCGCGAAAAGGGAAGCTGCGCCGACATCGAGATCCTGTACATGCCGGCGCCTTCCTCCGGCCCCGAGATCGCCGGCACCGCGCGCGACCTCAATCCCAAGGGCAAGACGCCGCTGTCCGAGGCCGTGCGGCAGGCGGCGATCGCCCTCAATCACACGGCGCAGAAGGCGACCGTCATCCTCGTCACCGACGGGCTGGAAACCTGCAACGCCGACCCGTGCGCGCTGGCGCGCGAGCTGGAGCAGTCCGGCGTCGATTTCACCGCCCACGTCCTCGGCTTCGGCCTCTCCCCCGAGGAGGGTCAGCAGGTTGCCTGCATCGCCGACGAGACCGGCGGCAGCTACTTCCAGGCCTCCGACGCCGATGGATTGGCCGAGGCGCTGGCCAGCACCGTGGCGGAAGCATCCCTGCCCGCTCCGTCCGCGCCGGAAGCGCCGCCGGACACGACCGCGGAGCTGCCATCGGCGACCATCGAAGCGCCGGCCGAAGTCGAGATCGGCGCCGAGTTCGCGGTGGCATGGGATGGGCCTGGCGGCGAGCACGACCACATCTGGCTGTTCGACCCGCTGGCGGCGGACGGCGCCGGCGAGATCGTGCGCGGACGGCGCCTCTCCACCAGCCCCGATTTCGACGCGCGGACGGTGACGCTGGTCGCGCCGGCGACTATCGGCCGCTACGAGCTCCAGTATCACTACGGCGCCGCGCCGGTGGTCATCGCCACACGGCCGATCGCGGTCATCGAGGCTGCCGTCCGCCTCGCAGCGCCAGCCGCCGTTGGCATCGGCTCACGCTTCGAGGTCGGCTGGGTCGGGCCCGGCGGCAACCGCGATTTCGTCGAGCTGTTCGACGAGAGCACCGCGCCCGGCCGCGCGGTCGCCACAGCGCGGCTCATCAACTTCGATTTCGCCAACCGCACCGTCAGCCTGACGGCGCCAGTGGAGCCCGGCTTCTACCTGCTGCGCTATGTCGACGGCGCTGGTGGCGAAGTGCTGGCCTCGCGCCAGATCGAAATCCTCCCGGCAGAAGTATCCCTGGCGGCCCCGGACACGGTCGATGCGGGCGCGCTCTTCCAGGTCGTCTGGCAGGGACCGGGCGCCAACCGCGACCAGGTCGAGATCTATGACGGCAATGCGGGGAAAGTCGTGGCGACCAAACGGCTGGTCAACGACGACTACGCCAACCGGACCGCCACGCTGAAGGCACCCGCCGCGGCCGGCGCGTATCTTCTCCGCTACTTCAACGGCGACAGCCGCGCCGTGCTGGCGGAGCGTCCTCTCGCGGTCCGCTGACGCGCGACGCGGAAGCACAAAAGAAACGGGGCATCTCTCGATGCCCCTTTACATCACCCAACTCACGGTCCGTTCCGCCGCGCGACCTGACTCGGTACGAGATCGGTCGCGACGGCGGGGCGGAAATCAGAAGTTACTTCTTCTTCCGTGCAGCGGTCTTCTTCTTCGCGGCCGGCTTCTTAGCGGCCTTCTTCGCGGGCTTACGAGCTGCTTTAGCCAAGGTAGTTCTCCTCTCCAATGCTGAGCCGAATCGGCTCGAGGCGAAGTTTAGTCCAACTTGCGCGTTAACAAGGCGCTAATTCTCGCGCGCATGTCAAGACGGTGACGCACGTGATGACGAAGATGTCGACGACAATTTCGTCGCGCACGTCGACTCCATGAACGCGGAATCATCTCCGAACGTTCCCGATGCGCGCGCTGCACGCGACGACGCGCGGATGCGGTGGCGGCGCGCGTGACGGCGATGCACACATCGCATCGTCGCACGCTGTCACGCGACGACGGAGTGCCGACGTCGTCGCGACAGGCACGCATCGCAGACGCGCGGGCATCAGAATCTGTCTTGCCCATCGACGGCGTCCGCTGGAACGCGGCATCGCATGCATGAGCCATGATCGCGGTCCGAAACCGCACGGATGCCGGCGCTCAACCACGGCCCCGAACCCCGCTCCCGGCGCCGGTCCGGTGAAAATTATCGTTGCGATTCAGTAGTTTCCTGAACGCGCTGCCCGACAGGCCGACAGCCCGCGAACCCTTCGGGCGTGCTGGCGAGGCCTGCTGTCTCATGCGCGCGTCGCATCATCACGCGTCCCGTCACGCACACCGAATCCGGATAGGGCGCGGCCTTGAGCGAGCGCGTTGCGACGCCGCGCGGGCGACGCCGATGGAAGCGCGAGTCCCGCCGCGGCAGCGTCGCGCTCGGTCGCGCTTCGGCGGTACCGAGCGGAAGAGTGCGCCGAAAATTTTCCCGACGGCACCCATCCGCGGCATGCGCACATACCGCGTTGCGGATGCGCGTGGCAGCGCTGCAACGATGCGCGGCATTATTTCGCCGGCGCGAGCAAGTTGTTGCTAACCACAAATCGGAAAAGCGCCGGAGCGACGTTCGCCGCCGCAGGAGCAGAGTGATTCGCACGGGAGCGGAGCCCCCGAGTCGCGCATGAGTTCCGAGTCGCGCAGATGAGTCGGCATGCCCGAAACGCATTCGGCTCCCGCTCGAACGCGACGAGCGGGAGCCGAACTCATGGCCGGTCAGTCAGGACAAACGCGACCGGTCTACGCCGTGACGAACGCCACCGGCGATGCCGCGCCTCGCGGGCGGGCGACGCATCCGCGGGCGCGCGACACGAGAGTCATCTGGTGCTCCGTCGGCGCACATCAAGATGCCGGCGCTCCTGAGCGCCGATCGCGGAGCCAACGTCCGATGCGGGCAGGTGACGACATTCTCGCGCACATCCGGTACCGGCGGATCGCGCTCGCCCACCGACGACCACTGCAGCAGGAAGGATCGTCCGGCCGCTGCGTCGATCCGGCACGGACCGCGCATCTCACGCGAGCGTCAGCGACGTCGCCTCAGCCGATCCCGATCATGCCGCCACGCGACACGACACCGGCCGTCGCCGCATGCCTCCACCTGCCGCGCGCATAGGCCGCTGCCGGCCCAGCCGGGCTCCGCCATTGCGTAACGGCATATTTCTCACTTAAGATTATTGTTACGGGCAGACTGATCGGCCCCGACGAGAATGGAGAATAAGAGCGCGGACGGGCGCTGGCGAGGCTTCGGGAGGGATCGGGCTTCGTCGAAATGGGCCGCCGGGCGACTGCAGAAAGCACCAATCTCCGCGACTGACTGGCCTGCTTGCCCGGACGTCCGCACACCGTCCGGGTCGGTGAAACGAACGGAAAAGGTCATCCGATGCGTCAGAACGGTACCGTGAAATTCTTCAATGCCTCGAAGGGTTATGGCTTCATCACGCCCGACGACGGTGGCAAGGACGTCTTCGTCCACGTCACCGCGGTCGAGCGTTCGGGCCTTGGCTCGCTGGCCGATGGCCAGCGCGTCTCCTTCGAGACTGAACCGGACAAGCGTGGCAAGGGTCCCAAGGCAGTGGAGCTTCAGCCCGCGTCGTAGTTGCGTACGGGCCGAAAGGTCCGGGAAGTCGGAATGATGAAAGCCGCCGGATCCGGCGGCTTTTTTTGTGCCCGGCTGATCGGCGTCCGCTGTCGCGAGCGCTCAGGCGTTCGCCGCCATCGCCTGGCGAACGGGAGCCGTCTTCGGCTGCACTTCAGCCGAATAGTCCTCCATCAGCGTCTTCACGATCTCGCCGACCGTGAAGCGGTAAGGACCGACCTCGGACACCGGCGTGACCTCGGCCGCGGTGCCGGTCAGGAAGCACTGCTCGAAGGTTTCCATCTCGTCCGGCATGATCGCGCGCTCGACCAGCTTGAAGCCGCGCCGCTTGGCGAGGTCGATCACCGTGCGGCGGGTGATGCCGTCGAGGAAGCAGTCCGGCGTCGGCGTGTGGATGACGCCGTCCTTGACGAAGAAGACATTGGCGCCGGTGGCCTCGGCCACCTGCCCGCGCCAGTCGAGCATCAGCGCGTCGGCGTAGCCCTTCCGCTCGGCCTCGTGCTTGGAGATCGTGCAGATCATATAGAGGCCGGCGGCCTTGGATTTCGATGGCGCGGTCGCCGGATCGGGCCGGCGGTACTTGGCGAGATCGAGCCGGATGCCCTTCAGCTTCTCCTCGGGCTTGAAGTACGAGGGCCACTCCCAGACCGCGATCGCCGTGTGGATCGTGTTGTGCTGGGCGGACACGCCCATCATCTCGCTGCCCCGCCAGGCGATCGGGCGGCAGTAGGCGTCGACCAGGTACTGCCGGGAGAGAAGCTCGGCGCAGGCGTTGTTGATGGTCTCGACCGAATACGGGATCTCGAAGCCCAGGAGCCGCGCCGATTCATGCAGGCGCCGCGTATGCTCGTCGAGTTTGAAGATGACGCCGCCGTAGGCGCGCTGCCCCTCGAACACGGCGCTGGCGTAGTGGAGGCCGTGGGTGAGCACGTGCACCTTGGCGTCCTCCCAGGGCACGTATTTTCCGTCCATCCAGATCACGCCGGGACGTTTGTCGAACGCGGGGCCAGCCATGGAACCGTTCTCCTCCAGCGGGGCATCGTCGATCGTGCCCCTTTTTTGGCGCCCGGCCTAGCCGTCGTGGGCTTTTGCGTCGCACCGCAATCGTCGTTATGGTGCCGCGGAATATCGAGATTCCGCCGAAAAGCCGGTATCGCAGGCTGGGCACGGCGCGCGATCGATCGTTTCGCCGCGACCACGATTTGAGTAACAAACGACCGAAAATATGTCAACATGACTGACGTAAATTTCAAAGTCGGCGATCCTGCTGTGAAGCCAGCGAAACTCCACGGGAATGCGGCCATCACCACCGCGATGGGTGCCGGCGATACGCCCGAGATCCCGATCATCGAGCTTCTCTTCTTTGCCTACCGCGATTTCGTCTCCGATCCCGATGCGGTGCTGAGCAGCTACGGCTTCGGGCGCGCGCACCATCGCGTCATCCATTTCGTCAACCGCAATCCCGGCATCAGGGTCGCCGACCTTCTCGACATCCTGAAGATCACCAAGCAGAGCCTCGGGCGCGTCCTCAAGCAGCTCCTCGACAAGGGCTTCATCGAGCAGCGGCCGGGGCCGCAGGATCGCCGCCAACGCCTCCTTTACCCGACCGAGTCGGGACGCGCGCTGGCGCTCCGCCTCGTCACGCTCCAGGCGCGCCGCCTTGGCGATGCGCTCGCCACGCTGTCGCCGGCCGAGCGCGACGGCGCGGAAAAATTCCTTCGCCGCATCATCGACACAGACGAGCGTGACAAGGTCAACCGGCTGATCGGGCGGTGAACGCTACCCCGGATATTGTGATGGCTGCTGAAACACGGCCGCCCCTGGACGACGCGCCCCACCTTCTCGTCATCGACGACGACAAGCGCATCCGCGCGCTGCTTTCGCGCTATCTCGGCGATCACGGCTTCCGCGTCACCGACGCCGCCAATGCCGCCGAGGCGCGCCATCGCCTTGCCGGGCTCGCCTTCGATCTTCTCATCGTCGACGTGATGATGCCGGGCGAGGACGGGCTGGCGCTGGTGAAGAGCCTGCGCCAGACGATGGAGGTGCCGATCCTGATGCTGACGGCGCGCTCCGAGAGCGACGCCCGTATCGCCGGCCTCGAAGCCGGCGCCGACGACTATCTCGCCAAGCCCTTCGAGCCGCGGGAACTCCTGCTGCGCGTCAACGCGATCCTCAAGCGGAGCGCACCACCGCCCCAGCCGCTGATCGAGCAAATCGTTTTCGGCCCGTTCACGTTCAACCGCGAGCGGCTGGAGCTCAAGCGGTCCGGCGAGACGGTTCGCCTCACCGAGCGCGAGCGCCAGATCATGGCGATTTTCGCGGCGACGCCCGGCGAGACAGTCCCCCGCGAGAAGCTCATCGCCGGCAACGGCCCGAGCGGCGAGCGCACCGTCGACGTCCAGATCAACCGCCTGCGGCGCAAGATCGAGGCCGATCCCGGCAATCCGCTCTACCTGCAGACGGTGCGCGGCATCGGCTATCGCCTGGCGATAACGGTCTGAGCGGGGAGCGGCGGTGGCCACGACCGTCGACGACAGCCCGCCCGCCGCCGGCGCCTCCACGGCCTCATCCGCGCGGACGCTCTGGCGGCGGCTTGCCGGTGCCATGGGCGCGGCGCTGCCCAAGGGCCTCTACGCGCGCTCTCTTCTCATCATCATCGCGCCGGTCGTTCTCCTGCAGGCACTGGTCGCCTTCGTCTTCATGGAGCGGAACTGGTCGGCGGTGACCACGCGCCTGTCGCAGGCGACCGTCGGCGACATCGCGGCGGTGGTCGATCTCATCGAGGCCTACCCCGGCGAGGAGAGCTATCGGCGCATCGAGAATATTGCCGAGCGCCGCTTCGGGTTGAGTGTCGATATCCTGCCCGAGGAGCCCCTCCCCGCTCCGGCGCCAAAGCCCTTCTTCTCGACGCTCGACCGCGTGCTCAGCCAGGAGATCACGCGCCAGATCAGCAAGCCCTTCTGGATCGACACGGTCGGCCGCTCCAACATCGTCGAGATCCGCATCCAGCTCGCCGACAACGTGCTCCGCGTATTCGCGCCCCGCAGCCAGACCTACGCCTCGAACTCGCTGGTCTTCATCTCGTGGATGGTGGCGACCAGCGCCGTGCTGCTCGCCATCGCGATTGTCTTCCTGCGCAATCAGATCAAGCCGATCCTGCGGCTGACCGCGGCGGTGGACGATTTCGGCAAGGGGCGCAAGGTGGCGGCGTTCGCGCCGCGCGGCGCGCGCGAGGTGCGGCAGGCGACGATCGCGTTCAACGAGATGCGCGAGCGTCTCGAACGGCAGATCGACCAGCGCACCGCGATGCTGGCCGGCGTCAGCCACGACCTGCGGACGATCCTGACGCGCCTCCGCCTCCAGCTTGCCTTCCTCGAACCGGGCCCGGACGTGGACGCGCTCCGTAGTGACATCGACGACATGAACCGGATGCTGGAGGGCTACCTCGCCTTCGCGCGCGGCACCAGTGACGAGGAGACGCTGACCACCGACATCGCCGCTCTGATCGACGAGATCGCGGCCGAGGCGCGCGTGTCCGGCCATGACGTCGCCACCAGCTTCTCCGGCGACCCCGCGGTCCGCGTGCGCCCGCAAGCGTTCAAGCGCTGCCTTTCGAACCTCGTCGGCAACGCCGGGCGCCACGGCACGCACGTTGCGGTCACCGGGCGCCACGCCGATGGCGCGCTGGTGGTCACGGTCGACGATGATGGCCCGGGCGTGCCGTTCGAGGAGCAGGAGGCGGTGTTCAAGCCGTTCTACCGTCTCGACGAGGCCCGCAACCTCGACGACACCGGCACCGGGCTGGGGCTGCCGATCGCGCGCGACATCGCGCGGAGCCACGGCGGCGAGATCGCGCTTGCCGACAGCCCGATGGGCGGCCTCAGGGTGACGGTGACGATACCGGCCTGAGCCGGGCGGTAGCGCAGCCGCACCTCTGCGCTGCTAGAATGGAACGATCGCCATTTTGCCCGAACGGGAGAAGCCCCGATGCAGGCAGCCTTCGCCACGCACCTCCGCGACATCCTCGCCGACATCGACGCCAAGGGGCTGACGAAACGGGAGCGGCTGATTGCCGGGCCGCAGGGCGGCCGCATCACGGTCCGGAAGGACGGCGCCGAGCGCACTTACGTCAATCTATGCTCGAACAACTATCTCGGGCTCGCCAACCATCCCGATGTGGTCGCCGCCGCCCATGCCGCGCTCGATGATTTCGGCTTCGGCATGGCGTCGGTGCGCTTCATCTGCGGCGCCCAGACGCTGCATCGCGAACTGGAGCAGGCGATCGCGCGCTACCTCGGCAAGGACGACGCGATCCTGTTCGCCGCCTGCTTCGACGCGAACGGCGGCCTGTTCGAGACCCTGCTCGGCCCGGATGACGCGATTATCTCCGATGCCCTCAACCACGCCTCCATCATCGACGGCGTGCGCCTCAGCAAAGCGAAGCGCTACCGCTTCGCCAACGGCGACATGAACGCGCTGGAGGATCAGCTCATGCAGGCGGCCAGCGATGGCGCGCGCTTCCGGATCATCGCCACCGACGGCGTCTTCTCGATGGACGGCTACGTCGCCAACCTCAAGGACATCTGCGCGCTCGCCGAGCGCTACGATGCGATGGTCATGGTGGACGATTGCCACGCCACCGGCCACCTCGGCGAGAAGGGCCGCGGCTCGCCCGCGCTGACGGGCGTCGGCGATCGCGTCGACATCGTCACCGGCACGCTGGGGAAGACGCTGGGCGGCGGCATGGGCGGCTTTGTCGCCGCCGCGCAGCCGGTCGTCGACCTGCTCCGCCAGCGGGCGCGGCCGTATCTCTTCTCCAACAGCCTCGCGCCACCCGTCGCCGCAGGATCGCTGAAGGCGATCGCCATCGCCGAGGCCGACGACGCGGGCCGCGCACGCCTCGCCGCCCTCACGCGCCGCTTCCGCGATGGACTCGCGAGCGCAGGCTTCGATCTCCTCCCCGGCGAGACGCCCATCGTTCCGGTCATGCTCTACGATGCCCGCGCCGCGCAGCGGATGGCGGCGGAACTCGACGCCCGCGGCGTCTTCGTCGCCGGCTTCTTCTATCCGGTAGTGCCAGAGGGCAAGGCGCGGATCAGGACGCAGATGTCCACGGCGCTCGCCGACGCCGACGTGGATTTCGCGATCGGCGCCTTCGCCGATGCCGGCCGCGCCATCGGCATCGTCTGACCGCATATGCGCGCGCTCGAAAAAAGCAGGGCCGAACCTGGCATCTGGATGGTCGATGCGCCGACGCCGGAGATCGGGCCAAAGGACGTGCTGGTCAGGGTCCGCCGCACCGGCATCTGCGGCACCGACGTTCACATCTACAAATGGGACGCATGGGCGCAGTCGGTGATCCCCGTGCCCATGATCGTCGGCCACGAGTTCTCCGGCGAGATTGCGGAGGTCGGCAGAGAGGTGACCGAGCTCCGCAAGGGGCAGCGGGTCTCGGCGGAAGGCCACGTCGTCGGCATGAAGAGCCGCGCCAGCCGCGCCGGCAAGTATCACCTCGACCCCGACACCAGAGGCATCGGCGTGAACCTGCCCGGCGCCTTCGCCGAGTACGTCCGCATTCCCGCCTTCAACATAGTACCGCTGCCCGATGCCATCGACGACGAGATCGGCGCGATCCTCGATCCGCTCGGCAATGCCGTGCATACCGTGCTCGCCTTCGACCTCGTCGGCGAGGACGTTGTCATCACCGGCGCCGGACCGATCGGCATCATGGCCGCCGCCGTCGCGCGCCACGTCGGCGCACGCTACGTCGTCATCACGGACGTCAGCGCGGAGCGGCTCGCCCTTGCCACGCAGGTCGCCGACGTCACGCCGATCAACGTCGCCAGCGAAGACCTCCGCGCCGTGATAAACCGGCTCGGCATGCGCGAGGGCTTCGATGTCGGACTGGAGATGAGTGGCGCGCCGGCGGCGCTGTCGCAGATGATCGACCATCTCGTCATGGGCGGGCGCGTGGCGCTGCTCGGCGTGCCGGCGCAGCCGTTCGTGTTCGACCTGTCGAAGATCGTCTTCCGCATGGTCACACTGAAGGGCATCTACGGCCGCGAGATGTTCGAGACCTGGCACAAGATGCTGGCGATGCTCGAAAGCGGCCTCGACGTCCGCAAGGTGATCACCCACCGCTACAAGGTCG
>CAZXKZ010000053.1:0-14325 GCA_964641825.1 uncultured Bauldia sp. | reverse complement strand
GCTTGAACAGCACCGCCTTGCCTTCCATCACCGGCTTGGAGGCGAGCGCGCCGAGGTTGCCGAGCCCGAGGATGGCGGTGCCGTTGGAGATGACCGCCACCATGTTGGCGCGGTCGGTATAGTCCCATGCGAGCGCCGGGTTCTCGGCGATCGCCTTCACCGGCACCGCGACGCCCGGCGAATAGGCGAGCGCCAGGTCGCGCTGGGTCGCCATCGGCTTCGTCGCGACGACCTCGAGCTTTCCGGGCCGGCCTTCTGCGTGAAATTTCAGGGCTTCCTGGTCGGTGACGGACGGACCGGCCTTCTTCGTTGTCTGGTTGGCCATGCGATGTGGTGTCCCCCCGCGGACGACGCGACTGGTTTTTTGGTGGGCGGGGAACTTATCACCAGAACACCTACTGACAACCGTCAAAGCCGCGGAAACCCTGCGAAAATCTCAGGCAGTCAGGTCGAAGCGCTTTGGACGGGTAGCGGAATCCGCGTCCGCGGCCTCAGTTCGCGCCGGGGCGGACCGCGGACATCATGTCGCGCGGCACGATCTCCTTGCCGATCGGCCAGAGCGCGATGCCGGCGAGCTTGAGATGCGCCCACGCGAAGGGAATGCCGATGATCGTGATGGCGAGCGCTACCGCAGTGATGACGTGCGCCAGCGCCAGCCACCAGCCGGCGAGCACCAGCCAGACGATGTTGCCGACGGTACCGAGCGGCCCAGTGCCGATGTCTTCCTGGCCGCGGCTGAGCTCGCGGTTTACCGCCATATAACCGAACGGCAGCAGCGCGTAGCCGGCAATGTTGAACGCCGCCCGCGCCCACGGGATGCCGATGATCGTGATGACCATGATGAGTCCGGCGATCAGCCAGCCGACGGCCATCCACAGGCCGCCGAAGATGATCCAGAGAATGTTGAGGATGAGGTTCATGGTCGGGCTTTCCTCGTCGGCATCAACGGCATATGGCCGCGTTGGCGGCGCTCCGCAAGATTCCGCGCCGTTAACGCCATCTGGTAGTTTCCCGGTGATGGATACCCGCGCCCCTCCGACTGACGACACGGCCGCCGCCGCAGGCGCCACGCCGATGATGGCGCAGTACCTCGATATCAAGGCGGCCCATCCGGACTGTCTGCTGTTCTACCGGATGGGCGATTTCTACGAGCTGTTCTTCGACGATGCCGAAGTGGCGAGCCGCGCGCTGGGCATCGCGCTCACCAAGCGCGGCAAGCATCAGGGCGCCGACATCCCCATGTGCGGGGTCCCTGTCCACGCCGCCGACCAGTATCTCCAGAAGCTGATCGCCGGCGGCCATCGCGTCGCGGTCTGCGAGCAGATCGAGGATCCGGCCGAGGCGCGGAAGCGCGGCGCCAAGGCGGTCGTGCGCCGCAACGTCATCCGGCTGGTCACACCTGGCACGCTCACCGAGGATGCGTTGCTCAACGCAGGACGCAACAACTACCTCGCCGCCGTCACGCGCCGCCCGGCCGCACACGGTGGCGCGGAAGCCTTCGGCCTGGCGTGGGCGGACATCTCGACCGGCGAGTTCCGCGTCGCCTCGTCCGAGCGTGCGCGCCTTGCCGCCGATCTCGCGCGCATCGCGCCGTCGGAGGTGATTGTTCCCGACGGCCTGTTCGCGGATGCAGATCTCGCCGCTTTCTGGCGCGGCGCGGGGTTCGCCGTCACGCCGCTCGCCGGCGCCTTCTTCGACGGTGGCACAGCGGCCACCCGACTCGCGGCCTACTTCAACGTCGCCAGCCTCGATGGCTTCGGTGCGTTCGACCGTGTCGAGGTGTCGGCCGCCGCCGCAGTGCTCGCCTACGTCGAGAAGACGCAGCTCCGCGAGCGGCCGCCGCTGTCGCCGCCGGCGAAGGAAGCGTCCGGCGAGGTCATGCTCATCGACGCCGCCACCCGCGCCAATCTCGAACTGACCGCGACGCTGGCAGGTGAACGCGCCGGCAGCCTGCTGTCCGCCGTCGACCGCACCGTCACCGGGGCCGGCGCCCGCCTGCTGGCGCGGCGGCTGTCAGGACCCTCGACCGATGCCGGCATCGTCAACGGGCGGCTCGATGCCGTCGCCTGGATGCTCGCCGATCCCGCGCGCCGGACGCGCCTCCGGGACACGCTCGCAGCGGCACCCGATCTTGCGCGCGCGCTGTCGCGCCTGGCGCTCGACCGCGGCGGTCCGCGCGACCTTGCCGCCATTCGCGACGGCCTCGGCATCGTGGGGACGCTCGCCGTTGAGCTGTCGGGCGCGGACGAGCTACCGGGCGAGCTCCGCGCCGTCGCGGATGCGCTCGCCCGAAGTCCTGCCGCGCTGGTGGCAAAGCTCGCCGCGGCGCTGGCGCCGGAGAACCTGCCGCACCTCAAGCGCGACGGCGGTTTTGTGCGCCCCGGCTATCGCGCCGATCTCGACGAGGCGCTGAAGCTGCGTGACGACAGCCGCCGCGTCATCGCCTCGCTCCAGGCGAACTATGCCGGCGACACCGATATCCGCACGCTCCGCATCAAGCACAACAACGTGCTCGGCTATTTCATCGAGGTCGGTGCCGGCGCGGCGGAACGCCTGTTCGCGCCACCGTTGAACGCGCGTTTCATCCATCGCCAGACGCTGGCCAGTGCTGTCCGCTTCACGACCACCGAGCTTGCCGATCTCGAAGCGCGGATCGCCGGTGCCGCCGAGCGCGCGCTGTCCATCGAGCTGGAAGTCTTCGCTGATCTCGTCGCCGGCGTAGCGGCATCGGCCGATGCCATTCGCACCATCGCCGATGCGCTGGCGGTGCTGGACGTTTCCGCTGCGCTTGCCGCACTTGCCGCCGCCGATGGCTATTGCCGCCCCGTGGTCGATGGGTCGCTTGCCTTCGATATCGTCGAGGGCCGTCATCCTGTCGTCGAGCAGGCACTCCGCGCCGACGCCTCCGGCGCTTTCGTGCCAAACAGCGCCGATCTCGGCCCGCCGGAAGGCGAAGCCGCCGGCCGCATCTGGCTGGTCACCGGGCCCAACATGGCGGGCAAGTCGACGTTCCTGCGCCAGAACGCCCTAATCACGATCCTCGCGCAGATCGGCTCGTACGTTCCGGCGAAGTCGGCGCACATCGGCATGGTCGATCGCCTGTTCAGCCGCGTCGGCGCCGCCGACGATCTTGCGCGCGGCCGCTCCACGTTCATGGTCGAGATGGTCGAGACCGCCGCGATCCTCAACCAGGCCGGCCCGCGCGCACTGGTGATCCTGGACGAGATCGGCCGCGGCACCGCGACCTTCGACGGGTTGTCCATCGCCTGGGCGGCGATCGAGCACCTGCACGAGGTGAACAAGAGCCGCGCGCTGTTCGCGACCCACTATCACGAGTTGACCGCGCTGGCGGAACGCCTGCCACGGCTCCGCAACGTCACCGTGCGCGTCAAGGAGTGGCAGGGCGATGTCATCTTCCTCCACGAGATCGCCCCCGGTTCCGCCGACCGCTCTTACGGCATTCAGGTGGCGCGCCTCGCCGGCCTGCCGCCTGCCGTGGTCGAGCGTGCCCGCGAGGTGCTGCGGCAGCTCGAGGAGACCGACCGGAAGTCGCCGGTGCATGCGCTGATCGACGACCTGCCGCTGTTCTCGGCGGCGCGGCGGGCGGAGCCGCAGGCCGATCCGCTCGCTGCGGCCCTCGACGCCATCAATCCGGACGAATTGTCTCCGAAGGATGCTCTGGAAGCGCTCTACCGGCTGAAGGCTGTGCGCGCCGGCAAGAACCGCCGCGATTAACCGGCGGTTGGCTCTTTTCAGGCAAAACCGATAGGTTCCGCCGCACTTTGTCCCCCATTGTCCGGGCCTTGATGAACAAGCCCCTCACCGCGACCGTCGACATCCAGGGCGACGACCCCTTGCGCGAGCGGCTGATTGCGCTCGCCGGCAAGGAAGGCCAGCTCACGCCCGACGCGCGCTCGGCGATCCTCGCCTGCCTCAAGGAGACGATGGCTGCCGGCCGCGCCGCCGCCGAGCGCCAGCTCTATGCCGACGGCAAGGGCACCGCCTGCGCCCGCCGCCTGTCCGACCTCCAGGACGAGATCATCGCCGCGCTCTACGATCTCGCCGTCGGCCACGTCTACAAGAGCGGCAGCCCGAGCGCAGCCGAGCGCATGGCCGTGGTCGCGGTCGGCGGGTACGGCCGCGGTACACTGGCGCCGGGTTCCGACGTCGATCTCCTGTTCCTGCTTCCCTACAAGCAGACGCCGTGGGGGGAGAGCGTCGTCGAGTTCATCCTCTACTTCCTCTGGGACCTCGGCCTGAAGGTCGGCCACGCCACCCGCAGCGTCTCCGAGTGCATCCGCCTGTCGCGGTCCGACATGACCATCCGCACCGCGGTGCTCGAGGCGCGCTACATCTGGGGCGACCGCAAGCTCTACGACGACCTCGTCACGCGCTTCGACGCCGAGGTGGTGAAGGGCACCGGCCGCGAGTTCATTGCTGCCAAGCTCGCCGAGCGCGACCAGCGCCATCGTCAGCAGGGCGCCTCGCGCTACCTGGTCGAGCCGAACGTCAAGGAGGGCAAGGGGGGCCTGCGCGACCTCCACACGTTGTTCTGGATCGCCAAGTACTTCTACCGCGTCTCGACGCGCGACGAGCTGGTCAAGATCGGCGTCTTCTCACGGTCCGAGATGGCGCTCTTCCGCAAGGCCGAGGATTTCCTGTGGGCCGTGCGCTGCCACCTGCATTTCCTCACTGGCCGCGCCGAGGAGCGCCTGTCCTTCGACGTCCAGCGCGAGATGGCCAAGCGCCTCGGCTACACCGAGCACCCCGGCCTCAAGGACGTCGAGCGCTTCATGAAGCACTACTTCCTGATCGCCAAGGACGTCGGCGACCTCACCAACATCTTCTGCGCTGCGCTCGAAGAGCGTCACGTCAAGGCCGCGCCGGGCCTCAACCGCTTCTTCCGCCTGCCTGTTCGCCGGCGGAAGACGATCCCCGACACCAGCGATTTCGTCGTCGACAACAGCCGCATCAACATCGCCGACGACAAGGTCTTCGAGCGCGATCCGGTCAACATCATCCGCATCTTCCATCTCGCCGATCGCTACAACCTCGCCTTCCACCCCGAGGCGATGCAGGCGATCGCGCGCTCGCTCGGCCTGATCGATGCCGATCTGCGCGACGATCCGGAAGCCAACCGCCTGTTCGTCGAGATCCTGACGTCGCGGCGCCAGCCAGAGGTCGTGCTCCGCCGCATGAACGAGTGCGGCGTGCTCGGCCGCTTCGTCCCCGATTTCGGCCGCATCGTCGCGATGATGCAGTTCAACATGTATCATCACTACACGGTGGACGAGCATCTGATCCGCTCGATCGGCGTGCTGTCCGAGATCGAGCGCGGCGAGCTTGCCGACGCCCATCCGCTCGCCAACGAGATCATGCCGGGACTGAAGGACCGGGTCGTCGTCTACCTTGCCCTTTTCATCCATGACATCGCCAAGGGCCGCCCCGAGGATCATTCGATCGCCGGCGCCAAGGTCGCGCGCCGGCTCGGGCCGCGTTTCGGCCTCGACGCGGCGCGCACCGAGACGCTCGCCTGGCTGGTCGAGCATCATCTCGTGATGAGCATCACCGCCCAGTCGCGCGATCTCAACGACCGCAAGACGATCGCCGATTTCGCGGCCGTCGTTCAGTCGCTGGAACGGATGAAGATGCTGCTCGTGCTGACGGTCGCCGACATCAAGGCGGTCGGTCCCGGCGTTTGGAACGGCTGGAAGGGCCAGCTCCTGCGTACCCTCTACTACGAGACCGAGCCGCTGCTCACCGGCGGCCACAGCCAGGTGGCGCGCGATCTTCGCGTCGCCGAGGCGAAGGCCGAGCTGGCCGATGCGCTCACCGACTGGTCCGAGAAGGAAAAGGCCGCGTATATGAAGCGGCACTATCCGGCCTACTGGCTCCGCGTCGATCTCCCGCACAAGGTCGCCCACGCTGCGCTCATCCGCGAGGCGCGCGAGAAGCGGCGGACCCTGGCGACCGCGGTTGCCACCCACGCCTTCGAGGCGGTCACCGAGATCACGGTGCTGGCCCCCGACCATCCGCGCCTGCTGTCAATCATCGCCGGCGCCTGCACCGCTGCAGGCGGTAACATTGTCGATGCGCAGGTGTTCACCACCACCGACGGTCAGGCGCTCGACTCCATTTCGATCAGCCGCGAGTTCGACGACGAGGCCGACGAGCTCCGCCGCGGCAGGAAGATCGGCGAGCTGATCGAGCAGGCGCTGTCGGGAACAGTGCGTCTTCCCGAGATCGTCGCCAGCAAGGCGCAGCCCAAGGCGCGGCTCAAGGCCTTTGCGCTGGAGACGTCGATCGTCGTCGACAATTCGTGGTCGAACCAGTTCACTGTCATCGAAGCCTCCGGCCTCGATCGTCCCGGGCTGCTCTATGACCTCACGCGCGCCATCTCCGATCTCAATCTCAACATCGCCTCCGCCCACATCGTCACCTTCGGCGAGCGCGCGGTCGACGTTTTCTATGTGACCGATCTCGTCGGCCACAAGATCACCAACGCCAACCGCGAGGCGTCGATCCGCCGCCGACTGCGCGCCGCGTTCGACGGCGCCACGACGGAGCCGGCTCGGGCGGTGCGGAAGAAGGAGCCGGCGTGAGGATGGCGGCGCTTTCCATCTCATGTCCCTCCTGAGAAACTTCGCCACCGTCGGCAGCGGCACCGCCGCGAGCCGGCTGCTCGGCTTCGTCCGCGACGTGCTCATCGCCGCGGCAATCGGCACGGGACCGGTGGCCGATGCCTTCTTCGTCGCGCAGCGGCTTCCCAATCTCTTCCGCCGCCTGTTCGCCGAGGGCGCCTTCGCGTCCGCCTTCGTGCCGCTGTTCACCAAGACCCACGAAGGCGAGGGCAGGGAGGCCGGCGTGCGGTTCGCCGAGGAGTCGCTCGCCGCGCTGGCGTTCGTGCTAATCGTCCTCACCGTGGTCGCAGAGATCGGCATGGTCTGGCTGACCTTCGGCCTCGCGCCCGGGTTCGCGGAGGAGCCCGCCAAGTTCGATCTCGCGGTTCTCCTGTCGCGGATCACGTTTCCCTATCTCTTCCTCGTCTCGCTGGTGTCGCTGCTTTCCGGCGCGCTGAACGGCATCGGCCGTTTCGTCGCGGCCGCGGTCGCGCCCGTCCTGCTCAACCTCACCATGATCGCGGCACTGCTTCTGGTCTGGTGGGGCGGCGAGATCGGGACGGCCGGGGCGGGCATCTGGCTGTCCGCATCGGTGACGATCGCCGGCAGCCGCGGCAAACGCGGCTGGCGGGTCCGAGCGTGCTTGCCGGCGGTGTCGTGCAGATCAACATCGTCGTCGGCACGATCATCGCCTCGCTCCAGCCGGGCGCCGTGTCATGGCTGTACTACGCCGACCGGCTCTACCAGTTGCCGCTTGGCATCGTTGGGATCGCCATCGGCGTCATCCTGCTCCCCGATCTCGCGCGTGCGCTCGCCGGGGGCCGGCGCGATCTTGCCGATCACACGCTGAACCGGGCGATGGAGTTCGCCGCCGCGCTCACGTTGCCGGCCACCATCGCGCTTCTCGTCATTCCCGGTCCGATCATTTCGGTGCTGTTCCAGCGTGGCGCATTCCTGGCGTCCGATACTGCGGCGACCGCACCGGCGCTCGCGGCCTATGCGGTCGGACTGCCGGCGTTCGTGGCGATCAAGGTCCTGCAGCCGGCCTTCTTCGCCCGCGAGGACACGTGGACGCCCATGTGGACAGGCGCGCTGTCGATGATCGTCAACGTCGTCGCGGCTATCGTTCTGTTCTGGCTTTACGGCCATGTCGGCATCGCCGCCGCCACGACCATCGCCGCATGGATCAACACCGCGCAGCTCGTCTGGATCCTCCACCGCCGCGGCCAGCTCGTCGTCGATCATCTGCTGCGGAAGCGCATTCCACTGCTCGCGCTGGCCTCGCTCCTCATGGGCGGTGGCGTCTGGCTCGCCGCCTGGTGGATGGCGCCGTGGCTGGCGTCCGGTCCGCTGGTCACGCGGCTGGCGGCGCTGGCCGTCCTGGTGGCGGGCGGCGTCGCGCTGTTCGTCGCCATCTGCCAGGCCGCAGGCGTGGTCGATTTCCGGCTTCTGTTCAGGCGTCCCACCCGCGGCGGAACCGGCCCCGCCTGAGCCGCTTGCGCGGGTCTGCCCGCTCCGCCATAACGCGGCCCGCCATCAGGAACGCAATCGCCATGACGGAATTCACCCAGCGCGTCTTTTCGGGCGTCCAGCCGACGGGCAATCTGCATCTCGGCAACTACCTCGGCGCCATCAAGCGCTTCGTCGAATTGCAGAAGACGCACGAGTGCATCTACTGCGTCGTCGATCTTCACGCGATCACCGTGCCGATGTCGGTGTGGGGCGGCCCGGCCGAGCTTGCCAGCGCCACCCGCCAGGTGGCCGCCGCTTTCATCGCGGCCGGCATCGACCCCACACGGCACATCGTCTTCAACCAGAGCCAGGTTTCCGCCCACGCCGAGCTCGCCTGGATCTTCAACTGCGTTGCCCGCCTCGGCTGGCTGAACCGCATGACCCAGTTCAAGGAGAAGGCCGGCAAGGACCGCGAGAACGCGTCGATCGGCCTCTACGACTATCCGGTGCTGATGGCTGCGGACATCCTCGCCTATCTCGCCACCCACGTTCCGGTCGGCGACGACCAGAAGCAGCATCTCGAGCTTTGCCGCGACATCGCGATCAAGTTCAACAACGACTTCGCCGAATCGATCGCCGCCGGCGGCTACGGCGACGCCTTCTTTCCGGTGACCGAGCCGCTCATCACCGGCCCGGCCACACGCGTGATGTCGCTGCGCGACGGCACCAAGAAGATGTCGAAGTCCGATCCCTCCGACTACTCGCGCATCAATCTCACCGATGACGCCGACGCCATCGCGCAGAAGTTCCGGAAGGCGAAGACCGATCCCGAGCCGCTGCCCTCGGAAGTCGGGGGACTGAAGGCGCGCCCCGAGGCGGACAATCTCGTCGGCATCTATGCCGCGCTCGCCGACACGACCAAGGCAGAGGTGCTCCGCGTCCACGGTGGCGCGCAGTTCTCCGCCTTCAAGCCGGCGCTCGTCGAGCTTGCGGTCGAGAAACTGTCGCCCATCGCCGCCGAGATGCGGCGGCTTCTCGCTGATCCCTCACACGTCGATGGCATCCTGGTCGACGGCGCCGAGCGCGCCAACGCCATCGCCGAGCCGGTGATGAGGGGCGTCAAGCAGGTGCTGGGGTTCGTGAGGCCGCGGTAGCCTCGGTGTCATCCCCGCGAAAGCGGGGACCAGTAAACGACGCCGATCCTTGTGTGTACTGAATCCTCGCGTACGCGAGAATGACAACAGGTATTCCCGGCCCGGTCCGCAAAGTTTAGCGAGAGGCGCTTGCCGGACAGCCCGGCGCAGTGGCAGCATCCCGGTATGGCGACGAAACGAAGCAGTGGCGAGGCAGGGCATCGCCGGAAATTCCTTGTGGTCATCGACGACACCCCCGAGGTGAGCCGCGCCGTGCGCTATGCCGCCCGCCGCGCCGAGCACACGGGCGGCGCGCTCGTCCTGCTCTATGTCATCGCGCCCGCCGAGTTCCAGCACTGGGTGGGTGTCGAGAACATCATGCGCGCCGAGGCGATGGAAGCCGCCGAGACCGCGCTCGGCAAGTTCGCCGACCTCGTCCGCAACTGGAGCGCCATCGAGCCGGAGATGGTCATCCGCGAGGGGAACCGCTCCGAGGAGATCGTGAAGCTGATCGAGGAGGATGCCGACATCGCCATCCTCGTTCTGGCGGCGGCGAGCGACAAGGAAGGGCCAGGCCCGCTCGTCACCGCCCTTGCCGGCAAGGCCTCCGGCACCTTCCCGGTGCCGATTACCATCGTGCCCGGCCATCTCGACGACGAGGCGATCTCGGCGGTGACCTGAGGGGCGTCGGCTTGATATGGCCGGGCCGCCGGCCTAAATCCTAGCCGGATACCGCCAGACCCCGCCTCGAAAGGCGCGACACGCCATGTTCATCCAGACCGAAGCAACGCCCAACCCCGCCAGCCTGAAGTTCCTACCCGGCCGGATCGTGCTCGGCACCGGCACGGCCGAATACCGCAGCGCCGACGAGGCGCGGTCCTCGCCGCTCGCCGAGCGCCTGTTCGCCATCGACGGCGTTTCCGGCGTCTTTCTCGGCGGGGATTTCGTCACGGTCACCAAGGCCGGCGGCGAGTGGCAGCACGTCAAGCCCGCGATCCTCGGCGCCATCATGGAGCACTTCATGTCCGGCATGCCGGTGCTCCGCGAGGAGCCCGCCAGCCAGTCGGGCGACGAGTTCTTCGATGAGGCTGATGCCGACACCGTCGCCACCATCAAGGAGCTGATCGAGACGCGCGTGCGCCCCGCCGTTGCCCAGGATGGCGGCGACATCACCTTCCAGGGCTTCCGCGATGGCGTCGTCTATCTCAACATGCGCGGCTCCTGCGCCGGCTGTCCGTCGTCCACGGCCACGCTGAAGCACGGCATCCAGAATCTCCTGCGCCACTTCGTTCCCGAGGTGCGCGAGATCCAGGAGATGGCGGTCTAGGCCGCCCTCTCGACTCGTCCGGTTGGCCGGGCTATCCCGGCCCTCATGCGTCTTCTTGCCCTCGATACAGCCTATGACGCCTGTTCGGTGGGTGTTGTCGACGGCGCGCGGCGCGTCACCCGCTCGCTCGATGCCGGCCGTGCCCACGCCGAGCACCTGATGGGCATGATCGCCGAGGCAATGGACGAGGCGGGGCTTGCCTTCGCCGATCTCGACCGCATCGCCGTCACCGTCGGTCCCGGCTCGTTCACCGGCGTGCGCATCGCCATCGCCGCCGCGCGCGGGCTGGCGCTGGTGAACCGCACCGCGACGGTCGGTATCTCGACACTGGCCGTCCACGCTGAAGCAGCGCGCGCCACGGCGGGTGCGCGGCCGGTGCTGGCGGTGGTCGCTGCCGGCCGCGGCGAGCTCTACGGCGCGGTCTTTTCGGCCGACGGCGGCGAAATCGCGGCACCCGCCGCGGGTTCGGCGCAGGTCTTCGCCGCCATGATGGAGGCCGACACCGTCCTCGCCGGACCCGGCACCGATCTCGTCCTTGCCGCCCTACCCATGGCGCCGAAGGTGATCGTCGCCCACCGCCTGGCATCGCCGTCGATCGATGCGCTGTGCGAGCTGGCGCTCCGCGCGCCGGCATCCGGTGCACAGGTGAAGCCGCTCTACCTCCGGCCTCCCGACGCCAAGCCGCAGGCGTCCGCCGCGGTCGCGCGGCGATGATCGCCATCGGCACGGCCGCCTTCGTCGAGGGCGTGTCCGCGAACGAGGCTGCGGTGCTGGCCGGCATACACGGTGAGGCGTTCCGCCGGACGTGGAGCGCGCATGATTTCTCGGCGCTGCTCGCCGATCCGTCGGTGTTCGCGCTTGCCGTACGGCTGCGCGGACTCCTCGGCGGCACCCAGACCGCCGGCTTCGTGCTCGTGCGCTTCGCCGCCGACGAGGCGGAGATCCTCACCATCGCGGTCGGCGCGCGCCACCGCCGCCGCGGCTATGGTCGCATGCTGATGGAAGACGTTATCCGCCGCCTCTACCGCGAGCACATCGCGCGCCTGTTCCTGGAGGTCGAGCGCGCCAACACGGCCGCCGTCAGCCTCTACCGCTCGCTCGGGTTCGTGGTCGTCGGCGAGCGCCGTAACTATTATCAGGGCAGCGCCGGCGACGACGGCCTTGCGCTTGTCATGCGCCTGCAAGTCCGATAAGCGCGAAAGCGCCGGAGGAACCCGCTTGGCCCCCGCCGACAAAAACCAGACCCTCGAGGACATCTGCATCGCCAAGGGCATGCGCATGACCGAGCAGCGGCGCGTGATCGCACGCGTGCTCGAGGCCGCGACCGATCATCCCGATGTCGAGGAATTGTATCGCCGCGCCGCCGCCGTCGATCCGCGCATTTCGCTGGCGACCGTCTACCGGACCGTGAAGCTGTTCGAGGATGCCGGCGTCATTGCACGCCATGATTTCGGCGCCGGCCGCAGCCGCTACGAGACCATCCCCGACGAGCACCACGACCACCTCATCGACGTGCGCACCGGAAACGTCATCGAGTTCCGCAACGAGGAGATCGAGGCGCTTCAGCAGGCGATGGCCGAGAAGCTCGGGTTTCGGCTAGTCGACCATCGGCTGGAGCTGTACGGGGTTCCGCTGGTCGATCCGAAGGCCGTTAAAAAATGAAGGAAAGCGGGGCCTTTTGCGCCCGCCACGCCGCCTTCACGATTGTCCTGCTATTCTCACCCCCGTCCCAAAGATGCTAAAGCGGCCGGAAAGACCGGCGGATCCTCCCCGCCAGACGGAGTTTCATGAACCGGGTCAGCGAAGGCCGGAAAGGGGTCTTCATCAGGACTTACGGCTGCCAGATGAACGTCTACGATTCCGAAAGGATGACAGACGCGCTGGCGGCTGCCGGCTATGTCGCCGTCGACGCCCCCCAGTCCGCCGATCTCATCGTCCTCAACACCTGCCATATCCGCGAGAAGGCCGCCGAGAAGGTCTACTCGGAGCTCGGTCGCATGCGCGAGGTCAAGGAGGAGGCGGCCGGTTCCGGGCGCCGCGTGGTCCTTGCCGTCGCCGGCTGCGTGGCGCAGGCCGAGGGTGACGAGATCGTGCGCCGCCAGCCCGCTGTCGACATCGTCGTCGGCCCGCAGTCGTACCATCGACTGCCGGAGCTTCTGGGCGAGGCGGGCAAAGGCCGCCCCGGTATCGCGACCGATTTCGACGTGGCGGAGAAGTTCGCCGCCCTCGGGCGGTTCGGCGCGAGCGCCCGTCCGCGTCGCGTGTCCGCCTTCCTCACCGTGCAGGAAGGCTGCGACAAGTTCTGCACCTTCTGCGTCGTGCCCTATACACGCGGCGCCGAGGTCTCGCGTCCGGCCGCGGCAATCGTTGCGGAGGCTGAGCGCCTCGCCGCGGAAGGCGTCCGCGAGGTCACGCTTCTCGGCCAGAACGTCAACGCGTGGAGCGGCGAGGGCACCGACGGCCGCGCGTGGGGTCTCGGCCGCCTGCTGTTCCGGCTCGCCGATATCGAAGGCATCGACCGCCTGCGCTACACGACCAGCCATCCGCGCGACATGAGCGACGACCTCATCGCCGCCCACCGCGATCTCGGTGCGCTCATGCCCTACCTGCACCTGCCGGTGCAGTCCGGGTCCGATCGTGTGCTCGCCGCCATGAACCGTCGCCACACGCGCGCCGACTACCTGCGGCTTGTCGAGCGCATCCGCGCGGCCCGCCCGGATATCTCCCTTGCCGGCGATTTCATCGTCGGCTTTCCGGGCGAGAGTGATGCCGATTTCGCCGCGACGCTGCAGATCGTCGAGGAAGCCGGCTACGATACAGCCTTCACGTTCAAGTACAGCCCGCGGCCGGGCACGCCCGCTGCGACCGCCGAGGAGCAGGTGCCGGAGGACGTCAAGGACGCGCGGCTACAGGAGCTGCAGGCTTTGATCGCCGCCCGCCAGCGCGCCTTCCTGGCTGCGCGTTCCGGCACCGTGGCCGAGGTGCTGTTCGAGCGTCGCGGTCGCCACGCTGGTCAGATCGTCGGCCGCTCGCCGTGGCTGCTGCCCGTCCACGTCGCCGGCGACGACGCCATGATCGGAACCATCGCCGAGGTCCGCCTCGCGTCCGGTGGCGCCAACAGCTTCGCCGGCACCGTCGCACGTCGCAGCGGCCGCCGCACCGCGCCTGCGCTGGAGTTGTCGGCTTGATCGCGCGCACCGGGCTCGATCAGGCATCGAATGGACGCGGCCGCATCGTGGTCGCCTTCGATGACAACCGGCTGACGCAGGAGCTGTTCGGCGAGTTCGACCAGAACCTCGCCGCCATCGAGCAGCGCCTCGGCGTCGAGGCCGTGGCGCGCGGCAATCAGGTCACGCTGGTCGGCAGCGACGAGGCGCTCGTCCAGGCGCGCCTTGCCCTCGACACCTTGTACCATCGCCTGCAGTCGGGCCATTCCATCTCGCCCGGCGACGTCGATGGCGCACTCAGGATCGCAGCGGCGAGCGACAACCAGATGAGCTTGCCGAGCCTTGAGCCGCGCGGGCGCCTGACGATGGCGCAGATATCCACGCGCCGTAAAACCGTCATCGCGCGCACGCCGACGCAGGATGCCTACATCCGCGCCTTCGACCGCTCCGAGCTGACCTTCGGCATCGGCCCGGCGGGCACCGGAAAGACCTACCTCGCCGTGGCATATGCCGCCGCCATGCTCGAGCGCGGCACGGTCGACCGCCTGATCCTTTCCCGGCCTGCCGTCGAAGCGGGCGAGCGGCTCGGCTTCCTGCCCGGCGACATGCGCGAGAAGGTCGATCCC
>CAZXKZ010000052.1:269-14509 GCA_964641825.1 uncultured Bauldia sp. | reverse complement strand
TCAGCCGCGATGTGCGCATCGGCGGCGCCACCGTGACGCTGGGCGTCGGTTCCGATATCGCTGGCGACCTGAAGGCCGGGGCGGCCAACCTCACGATTTTCGGCCACATCGCGGGCAAGGTCGATGTCGGCGCTGGGCTGCTCACCTTCAATGGGCAGGCGGACGGCGACGTCGAGGCGCGCGCGGCGCAGGTGGTGATCGGTGCGACGGCGCGGATCGGCGGCAACCTCATCGTCTACTCCTTGCGCGATCCGGTGATCGCGGACGGCGCCGAAATCTCCGGGACGGTCACACGGTACGCGCCGCCGGACTGGTGGGACCGGCCAGGCTGGGCGTGGCTGTTCGGGTTCGCGGCCTACGTCGCCGCCGGCACGGTGGTCGCCGGGATCGTGATGATGCTGTTCGGCGGGCGGGCGTTCGTGACCGCGATCGGCCATGTCCGCCACCGGCCGGTGTCGAGCTTCCTGTTCGGGATCCTTGCGCTGGTGCTTATCCCGTTCATCGCGGTTGTCCTGATGGCGACGATCATCGGCATATCGGTGGGCGTGGCGATCCTGCTGGTGATGCCGTTCCTGATCGTCTTCGGGCATGCCATCGCCGCAGCGGGGATCGCGGCTGGCATCCTCGTCCGCCGGCCGGGCGACATCGGCACCGGCGCCGGGCTGCTCATGCTGATCATCGGGGCGATCATCCTGGTGGCGATCGGGCTCATCCCGTTCGTGGGACCGATCCTGGTCGCGATTGCGCTGATCCTCGGCATCGGAGCCTTCACGCGCACCGTGGGTGGACGCCTGCGGCGCGTCGAAGGCCCCACGGTCATTGCCACATGAGCGCGAACCGGTGCGGGTTGGGAGTCAGGGGTTTCGGCGCTACACTGGACCGATGGTTTCGAATCGAAGCACGTGGGGCGGCTTCGAGGCTGGTTGCGGGGGTGAGGCATGAATGATCAAACGCGGTCGATCGTAGCCTGGATCGTCATCGGCCTGATTGCCGGTTTTCTCGCCAGCCTTGTGGTCGGCGGGGGCGGCGGCCTACTCGGGTGGCTCATCGCCGGGTTGATCGGTTCGGTCGTCGGCGGGTTCCTCGCCCAGCAGCTCAACATCAAGCTCAATCTCGGCAATCCGTTCGTCGAGCAGGTCATCATCTCGGCGGTGGGCGCGATCATCGTGCTGATCATCGCCCGCATCATCGCGCCGGGCTGATCGCAGGACTGTAACTGGGACCGATCGCCGGACAGGTCCGGCGGCAACAGGAGGGTCAGGCATGGAAGGCGTCGGCTGGTTTGCAGCAATTATCATCGGCGGCATTGCGGGCTGGATAGCCGAGCGGGTCATGGGCTCGGATATCGGCATCATCGGCAACATCATCCTGGGCATCGTGGGTGCGCTCGTGCTGAACACCATCCTGGTGTGGGCACTCGGCTACACCTACGGCGGATGGATCGGGCAGCTCGTCGTCGGAGCTATCGGCGCGATTATCCTGATCTGGGTCTGGCGGCTCATCCGCGGGGCCAGAGCCTAGGCTCGGGACGGCCGGGGTCTCCCCCGACGCAAGGATTTCGACCGGAAGGGGCGCGGCGGCGACGTGCGCGCCCTTTTGCTTTGGCCGCTCTTCATGTCTGGTGGCCACCAGATACGGCATGGCGGCATGAGGGGCATGCGTTTTGGCCGGGCCGTTTACCGGCGGAATGCTATATGTAGGCTGGAGCGGCGCGGGCCCTGTTTCGTGCCTCGGGCCGCGCCCAGGCGAAGGTGATGACGGTCCTCATCGACACGGTTTCCCGAACGCAGGCACGGCCGCGCCACCCCGAGAAGGCGCACCGTCCGGATTCGCCCATCCTGCGCAAGCCCGACTGGATCCGCGTGAAGGCGCCGGGCTCGCCGGTCTATCGCGAGACGACGGCGATCGTCCGCACCCATGGCCTCGTCACGGTGTGCGAGGAGGCGGGGTGCCCCAACATCGGCGAATGCTGGTCGAAGAAGCATGCGACGTTCATGATCATGGGCGACACCTGCACGCGCGCCTGCGCGTTCTGCAACGTGCGCACCGGCATCCCGCTGCCGCTCGACGTCGATGAGCCTGAGCGGGTCGCGGATGCCACCGCGCGGCTCGGGCTCAACCACGTCGTGGTCACGTCGGTCGATCGCGACGACCTCGCCGACGGCGGCGCTGAGCACTTCGCGCGGACGATCGCCGCGATCCGTCGCGCGAGCGAGGCGACCATCGAAATCCTGACGCCGGACTTCCTGCGGAAGGAAGGCGCGATCGCGACCGTGGTCGCGGCCAAGCCCGACGTCTTCAACCACAACCTCGAAACCGTCCCGTCGAAGTACCTGACCGTGCGGCCGGGCGCGCGCTACTTCGCCTCGCTGCGCCTGCTGCAGGAGGTCAAGGAACGCGATCCGCAGATGTTCACCAAGTCCGGCATCATGGTCGGCCTTGGCGAGGAGCGGAACGAGGTGCTGCAGGTGATGGACGATCTGCGCGCCGCCAACGTCGACTTCCTCACCATCGGCCAGTACCTGCAGCCTTCGCGGAAGCACCATCCGGTGGCGCGCTTCGTAACGCCAGACGAGTTCAAGGCGTACGAGACGATCGCCTACGCCAAGGGCTTCCTGATGGTCTCGGCGAGCCCGCTGACGCGCTCCTCGCACCATGCCGGCGAGGATTTCGCGCGGCTGAGGGCGGCGCGCGCCGCCCGTCTCGGGGCGTAGCCCAGACCGCAATGCCGCATTTCGAAACGCAGCGGCATGTGGCGCATTCCGCCGCCGAGATGTTTGCGCTAGTGGCCGACGTGGAGCGCTATCCGGAGTTCGTGCCGCTGTGCGAGCGTCTTGTCATCCGTGCACGCCAGCATGAGGGCGACCGGGAGATCCTCGTGGCCGACATGACCGTGGGCTACAAGGCGATCCGCGAGACCTTCACCACGCGCGTGGTGCTCGACCGGCCGGTCCTCACGATCGCGGCGCAATATCTCGAAGGGCCGTTCCGCCATCTCGACAACCGATGGACTTTCCGGCCGGAAGGTCCCCGCGCCTGCAGTGTCGAGTTCTCCATCAGCTACGAGTTCAGGTCGCGCATGCTGGCGCTCATCATGGGCGCGGCGTTCGATACGATGTTTCGTCGGTTTGCCGACGCTTTCCAGGCACGCGCCGATGCCGTCTATGGGCTCTCGCCGGCGGAGTAGCGGCGGGTTAGGCAGAACGAGGCGACCGAAGACGGCTTTCTGCGAAATCCGGTACACACAAGATACGGCGTCGTTTACTGGGCCCCCCGCTTTCGCGGGGGTGACAGCGAAGCGTATGCGCTGGCGGCGCAAGATGCGCGTCAGATCAGGCTTCGCAGCATCTCCAGCGCCTGGCGCACGGAGGCGATGCGGATACCGGAGCGGCCGATATCCCCAAACCGGAGTTCCGCGTGAACGGGCGAACCGCCGCGGCGAAGCGCAGCGAAATGCACGAGGCCGACCGGCTTTTCGGATGTGCCGCCCGATGGTCCGGCAACGCCTGTGATCGCCACGGCGAGATCGGCATCCGAGCGCGCGACGGCACCCTCGGCCATGGCAATCGCGACTTCGCGGGAAACCGCTCCGAGGTGCGCGATGAGGGCAGCATCGACGCCGAGGAGCTCCGCCTTGGCGGCGTTGGAGTAGGTGACGAAGCCGCGGTCGACGACGGCGGACGAGCCGGGGATTTCGGTCAGCACCGCCGCGACGAGGCCTCCGGTGCAGGATTCGGCGGTGGCAATCTTCAGCCCATGCCCGGCCGCCGCCTGGATCAGATCCTGCGCCGCGGGGAGGAGAGGGGCGAGGTCGGTCATCGCGACAACGGAAGGCGGATGGTGGCCACGGCCTGTGCGGTGACACCCTCTCCGCGGCCGATGAACCCCAGCCCTTCGTTGGTGGTGGCCTTGATGCCGACGCGATCGACGGCGATGCCGCAGATGGACGCGATCCGGGCGCGCATGGCGTCGCGGTGCGGCACAATCCTGGGGCCTTCGGCGACAATCGCCACGTCAAGGTGCGCGATCACCCCACCGCGTGCTGCCACGCGGCCCGCCGCGTCCTGAAGGAAGATGCTGGACGCGGCGCCTTTCCACTGCGGATCGGAAGGCGGGAAATGCGTGCCGATGTCGCCGTCGCCGAGGGCGCCGAGAATGGCATCGGTGATCGCGTGGAGCACGACGTCGGCGTCGGAATGACCGACAAGGCCGCGGTTGTGCGGGATCGCGATGCCGCCGAGCATCACCTGGTCGCCGGCGCCGAGTGCGTGCACGTCGAAGCCAACGCCGACGCGCACGTCACCGAGGCGGAGCGCCTCCTCGGCAAGCAGAAGCCGGTCCGCCGCTGCGATGTCGGCGGCGGTGGTGAGCTTGGTGTTGGCCGGATCGCCCGCGACCACCAGCACCGGCATACCCGCCCACTCAGCGACAGCAGCATCATCGGTAAACGCGACGCCTTCCGCGGCAGCGCGATCGTGGGCGGTGCGGATGCGGTCGAAGGCGAAACCCTGCGGCGTTTCGGCCGCCTCGACGCCGTCGCGCGGGACCGTGCCGGTGACATGGCCGTTGGCGACGCGCTTCAGCGTGCTGGCGACCGGCAACGCCGGGATCACGGCTTCCGCACCGACGAGGGCGCCGACGACCCGGTCGATCACCTCGGCCGGGACGAACGGCCGCGCCGCGTCGTGGATCAGCACGCGGCCGGGACTGACGCCGGCAAGGGCGGCAAGGCCGTTCCTGACTGATGCTTGCCGCGTGGGGCCGCCTTGGACGGACGGGCGAAGCCTCGGGTGGGCGGAAACGGCCGCCGCGTAGGCGGCCTCCTGGCCCTCGCCGACGACCACCTGCACGGTGTCGATGGCGTCATGGTCCAGAAACCGGCGGAGGCTGTGGACCAGCATCGGGAGGCCGCCCAACGGCCGGTATTGCTTGGGAATCGCGCCACCAGCGCGGACGCCCCCGCCGGCAGCAACGATGAGTGCGGCTGTGGGTGCTTGTGCCATAACGCCCCCCGATTCAGTCCGGGCACTCCCTTAGCACGCCGCCTGAACTTGGCACTTGCTCGCAAGTGCGAAATGTTCAATATTTGGGCAGCTATCATGGATGCCTAATTCATATGCAAGCTAGTGGCCTCATTGCGCGGCTGGCGGACCCCTTGGCGGTCGGACCTGTCACGCTCCCGAACCGGGTGCTCCTGGCGCCGATGTCCGGCGTATCGGACCGGCCGTTCCGGACGCTCGCTGCCGACTTCGGCGCGGGGCTCGTCGTCTCCGAGATGGTCGCCAGCGAGATGCTGGCGCGCGGGGACGCCGAGGCGACGATGCGCGCGGAGCGGGCCGGCGCCGGGCTGCACGTCATCCAGCTCGCCGGACGCGAGGCACGGTGGATGTCGGAAGGCGCGCGCGCGGCGACCGATGCCGGCGCCGACATCATCGACATCAACATGGGCTGCCCGGCGAAGAAGGTGACGGGCGGCTATTCGGGCTCGGCTCTCATGCGCGACCTCGACCACGCGCTGACGCTGATCGAAGCGACGGTCGCCGCGACGACGGTGCCGGTGACGCTGAAAATGCGGCTCGGCTGGGACCATGCTTCGATCAACGCGCCCGATCTGGCGCGGCGCGCGGAAGCCGCCGGCGTGCGCATGATCACCGTCCACGGCCGGACACGCTGCCAGTTCTACACGGGCGCGGCGGACTGGGCCGCAATCCGCGCGGTGAAGGAGGCAGTGTCGGTGCCGGTGATTGCCAACGGCGATCTCACAAGCGCGGACGACCTTGCGACAATGCTGACGCTCTCCGGGGCCGATGCCGTGATGATCGGGCGCGGCGCCTACGGGCGGCCGTGGCTCCCGCGATACCTTGCCGCCTACGCGGCCACCGGAGCGATGCCGGCCGCACCGCGCGGGTCGGCGCTGTACGACATCGTGACGTCGCACTACGAGGCGATGCTGGCGTACTACGGCACCGGCGTCGGCCTGAAAGCGGCGCGGAAGCACCTCGGCTGGTACCTCGACGGAGTTGGCGCCCCGGTGGCGCTGCGCCAGGCGGTGCAGACATCGGCCGATCCGCGCGAGGTCCTGCGTCTCCTTGGCGCGGCTCTTGCCGATGCGCCTTCGCAGAGGGCAGCATGAACACCGCGGTTCTCGACCGGAACCGCGGCATTGCGCTGCTCGACGCCCTGCCGCATCCGGTGCTGCTCGTCGACGAAGCCGGCGGCATCGTCGAAGCGAACATCGCGGCGCAGACTTTCTTCCAGGCCTCGATCAACGTGCTGCGACGGCATCCGATCGCGTATTTCGTGCCCTTCGGTAGTCCCCTGCTGGCACTCCTCGACCAGGTCCGCGAGCGCGGCGCGGCGGTCAACGAGTACCGCGTCGACATCGGCACGCCGCGCAACGGCGGCGAGCACATCGTGGATATCTACGCCACGCCGAGCCTTGACCGGCAGGATTGCGTCGTCGTGGTGCTGCAGGAACGTTCCATGGCGGACAAGATCGACCGCCAGCTCAGCCACCGCGGGGCCGCGCGCAGCGTGAGCGGGCTCGCGGCGATGCTGGCGCACGAGATCAAGAATCCGCTGTCGGGAATCCGCGGTGCCGCGCAACTCCTCGAGGCTTCCGTCGAGGACGAGGACCGCGAGCTGACCCGGCTCATCCGCGACGAGGCCGACCGGATCGTCAAGCTGGTCGACCGGATGGAGGTGTTCTCCGACGACCGGCCGATCGAGCGGGAACCGGTCAACATCCACGTCGTGCTCGACCATGTGCGGCGGCTGGCGCGCTCGGGCTTCGCCCGGCACATCACGATCAGCGACGAATACGATCCATCGCTGCCGCTGGTGCTGGCCAACCGCGACCAGCTCGTGCAGGTGTTCCTGAACCTGGTGAAGAACGCGACCGAGGCGATCGGTGACCAGCCCGACGGCGAGATCGTGCTGACCACGGCCTACAAGCCGGGGTTCCGTCTCTCGGTTCCCGGCAATCCGAGCAAGGTGACGCTGCCGCTGGAATTCTGCGTGCGCGACAACGGCGCCGGAGTGCCTGAGGAGCTGATCCCACATCTATTTGAACCGTTCGTGACCACCAAGGCGAACGGAACCGGCCTCGGTCTTGCATTGGTAGCGAAGATCATCCGCGACCATGGCGGCGTCATCGAATGCGAGTCGCAGCCACGGCGCACCGTTTTCCGTGCGTTGATGCCCGCCTGGACGGGCGCCGCACCTGACAAGGACGACTGACATGGCCCCCGGCAACATCCTCGTGGCCGACGACGACGCCGCCATCCGAACGGTCCTCAATCAGGCGTTGTCGCGCGCCGGCTACTCGGTCCGCCTCACGTCGAGCGCCGCCACGCTGTGGCGCTGGGCCAGCGAGGGGGAGGGCGACCTCATCATCACCGACGTGGTGATGCCGGACGAGAACGCCTTCGACCTGCTGCCGCGCATCAAGCGGGTACGGCCGGACCTCCCGATCATCGTGATGAGCGCGCAGAACACCTTCATGACCGCGATCCGGGCCTCGGAGCGTGGCGCCTACGAGTACCTGCCGAAGCCGTTCGACCTCAAGGAACTGATCACGATCGTCGGACGCGCCCTGTCGGAGCCGAAGACGCGCCGTGCCGATCCGGCGCCGGAGGACCCCGGCGAGGCGATCCCGCTGGTCGGCCGCTCGGCGGCGATGCAGGAAATCTACCGCCTGCTGGCGCGGCTGATGCAGACCGACCTCACGGTGATGATCGCCGGCGAGTCCGGCACCGGCAAGGAACTCGTCGCGCGCGCTCTCCACGACTACGGCAAGCGGCGGAACGGCCCGTTCGTCGCGATCAACATGGCCGCGATCCCGCGCGACCTCATCGAGGCGGAGCTGTTCGGCCACGAGAAGGGCGCCTTCACCGGCGCGGCGGCACGGAGCGCGGGGCGGTTCGAGCAGGCCGATGGCGGCACGCTGTTCCTCGACGAGATCGGCGACATGCCGATGGAGGCACAGACGCGGCTCCTGCGTGTCCTCCAGCAGGGGGAATACACGACGGTGGGAGGACGCACGCCGATCAAGACGGACGTGCGCATCATCGCGGCGACGAACAAGGACCTCCGCAACCTCATCAACCAGGGACAGTTCCGCGAGGATCTGTTCTTCCGGCTGAATGTCGTTCCGATCCGGCTGCCGCCACTGCGTGAGCGGAGCGAGGACGTGCCCGACCTGGTGCGGCATTTCTTCCAGCTCGTGGAGCGCGAAGGACTGCCGGCCAAGCGGATCGAGCCGGGCGCGCTCGAGCGGCTGAAGCGCTACCGCTGGCCCGGCAATGTGCGCGAACTGGAAAATCTCGTGCGGCGCCTTGCCGCGCTCTACCCGCAGGAGACGATCTCCGAGGGGACCATCGAGGCCGAGCTCAACCAGCCCGCCATCGTGCCCGAGAAGGGGGAGGCAGCCAGCGAGAACACGCTCTCCCGCTCGGTCGAGCGCCACCTCCATACCTATTTCCAGGGCTTCGGCGATGCGCTGCCGCCGCCCGGCCTCTATCACCGCATCCTGCGGGAAATCGAGTATCCGCTGATCGGAGCGGCGCTGGCGGCCACCAACGGCAACCAGATCAAGGCCGCAGAGCTGCTGGGTGTGAACCGCAACACGCTCCGCAAGAAGATCAGGGAATTGGAAGTCCAGGTGATCCGGAACGCGCGTTAGCCGTCTTCGCGGGTCAATCTTTTCCCCTGTTGTTTTTTGATCACAATATTGTTGCAATTGGGCTTAAGGGTGCTGCTGGCCCTTAGACCCAAGCGGCGTCGGCCGAGGGAGGCGACGAACAGGCATGACGGCAGAAGCGGCGCCGATCTCCGAACTCACGCCCGAGAACCAGCCGGGGATCGACTACACCCGCCTGATCCGCGCGCTGGGCTACGTGCTCGTGGCGCTTGCGATCCTTTCGGCGGGGGCGACGTTCTTCACCCTCACCGGCATGACCACGGTGGCGCCGACGCCGGACGTCGTCTTCATGGCGATGGTGATCAACGGCGCGCTGGTCGGCGCCCTCGTGCTGGTGGTGCTGTGGGAGGTGGTGAGCCTCATCGTCGCCAGCCGGCGCGGGCGGGCGGCGGCGCGGCTGCATATCCGCATCGTCGGCGTGTTCAGCCTTGTAGCAGCGGCACCGGCGGTGATCCTGGCGCTGGCGGCCAGCTTCTCGCTCGACCGCGGACTGGACAACTGGTTCTCGACGCGCACGCGCGCCATCGTGGACAACTCGCTCTCCATTGCCCAAGCCTACGCCGAGCAGCAGGCGCTGCTTCTCAGTGCGGACCTGCTGGCGGCCCGCGCCGCCATCCAGAGCGCCCCGGAAATGGAGGACGGGGAGCCGACACAACTGGCGGCGCTGCTCGCGAGGGTCTCCACGGAACGCAATCTTCCCGGCCTCTTCATCGTCGGGTCTGACGCGGCGCTGATCGCGCAATCCTCGCCGACGGGCAGCGACTCCTTTCCCCCTCCGGTCGAGGAGGCAGTGAACAAGGCCCGGCAAAACCCCAACAACGTTGCCCTGATCGCACCTGCCGGGAACAATCACATCATCGGCGGCGTGACGGCGATGTCAGGCTTCGCCAACGCGTTCCTCTACGCCGCGCGGCCGCTCGATCCGCGGGTGAACAGGTACCTGGCGATGACCAACGACAGCGTCGCCGAATATCGCGCGCTGGAGGCGACACGGCTCGGGATGCAGGTGGCCTTCGGCATCCTGTTCATCGGCATCACCATTGTCGTCATACTGTCGGCCATCTGGCTCGGCATCGGGTTTGCCAACGGCCTGGTCAATCCAATCCGCCGGCTGATCGATGCGGCCAAGGAAGTCTCGCACGGAAACCTGAACGTCTCGGTGCAGCCGCGCTCGTCCGACGGCGATGTCGGCGCGCTCGGCACGACCTTCAATACGATGACCGCGCAGCTCAGGGGGCAGCGCGAGCAGCTCGTCGCGGCGAGCGAGCTCAACGACAGCCGCCGGCGGTTCACGGAGGCCGTGCTGTCCGGTGTCAGCGCCGGCGTCATCGGCATCGATGCGGATGGCCGGGTCACGATCGTCAACCGCACCGCGGCGCAGATGCTGGGCAATAGCGGCGAGATCATCGACGCCAACATCCTCGACCTGGTGCCGGAGCTGGAGAAGGTGGTGACGGCCTCCTATCGCGATGCCCGCCCGGAGCATCGCGACCAGATCACGCTCGTCAGGGGCGGGCGCGAGCGCACGCTCAACATCCGCGTGACGACCGAGCGGACGAACGCCGGCGCCAGCGGTTATGTCATCACGCTGGACGACATCACCGACCTCGTCTCGGCGCAGCGCAGCTCGGCCTGGGCCGACATCGCCCGCCGCATTGCCCACGAGATCAAGAATCCGCTGACCCCGATCCAGCTATCCGCCGAGCGGCTGAAGCGTAAGTTCGGCAAGGTGATCACCGAAGACCGCGAGGTCTTCGACCAGTGCACAGACACCATCGTGCGGCAGGTCGGCGACATCGGCCGGATGGTCGACGAATTCTCGTCGTTCGCGCGGATGCCGAAACCGACCTTCGTCGCGGGCAACCTTTCGGACTCCGTCCGCGAGGCGATCTTCCTCATCAGCGTCTCGCAGCCGGACATCCAGTTCGATCGCGACCTGCCGAGGGAGCCGCTGAACGTCAGCTTCGACTCGCGCCTGATGGGGCAGGCGCTTGCCAACGTGATCAAGAACGCCACCGAGGCGATTCATGCCCTGCCCTCGGACATCGAGGAGAGGGGCCGGATCCAGGTGCGCGGCCGCGAGGAGGGGGCGTCGATCGTGGTCGACGTCATCGACAACGGCATCGGCCTGCCGCGCGAGAACCGGCACCGCCTGCTCGAACCTTACGTGACGACCCGGGAAAAGGGCACCGGCCTCGGGTTGGCGATTGTGACCAAGATCATTGAAGAACACGGCGGGCGCGTCGAACTTCTCGACGCACCGGCAGTGGCGGAAGGAGGCAGGGGCGCGATGATCCGCATCACGCTCCCGCGCCTCGACACGACGTCCCAAGCGGGCGACGCGACGGACAACGATGCGGCGGCAGCGACGCCGTCAACACAGTCAGTTGAGCAAGAGGCAGTCGGGTAAGTCATGGCTTCGGATATTCTGATCGTCGACGATGAAGCCGATATTCGGGAGCTGGTATCGGGAATCCTTGAGGACGAGGGCCATGGGGCAAGGACCGCGTCCGACGCTGACAAGGCGCTGGAGGAGATCGCCAAGCGGCGACCCTCGCTTGTCTTTCTCGACATATGGCTCCAGGGGAGCCGGCTCGACGGCCTGGCGCTCCTCGACGAGATCAAGACGCATCACGACGACCTGCCGGTGATCATGATTTCCGGCCACGGCAACATCGAAACCGCGGTGTCGGCGATCAAGCGGGGTGCCTACGACTACATCGAAAAGCCGTTCAAGTCGGACCGGCTGGTGCTGGTCACCGAGCGGGCGCTGGAAGCCTCGAAACTGAAGCGCGAAGTGAAGGTGCTGCGCGAGCGCTCCGGCGAAGCCAGCCAGCTTCTCGGCAACTCGGCGGCCATGAACCACCTGCGGTCGCTGATCGAGAAGGTGGCGCCGACCAACAGCCGCGTGATGATCTCCGGTGCGTCGGGGACCGGCAAGGAACTCGTCGCCAGGACCATCCACCAGTTGTCGTCGCGCTCCAGCGGTCCGTTCGTCGTCCTGAACGCGGCGACGATCATCCCGGACCGCATGGAAAGCGAGCTGTTCGGGACCGAATCGCAGAACGGCGATGCACGACGCGTGGGCGCGCTCGAAGAAGCGCACGGCGGCACGCTCTACCTCGACGAGGTCGGTGACATGCCGCGCGAGACGCAGAACAAGATCCTGCGGGTGCTCGTGGACCAGACGTTCCAACGCGTCGGCGGGACCAACCGCGTGAGCGTCGATGTGCGGATCGTTTCCTCGACGGGGCGCGACCTCGAGCGCGAGATCGGGGAGGGCACGTTCCGCGAGGACCTTTTCCATCGCCTGGCGGTGGTGCCGCTCCGCGTGCCGGCGCTTGCCGAGCGGCGCGAGGACATCCCGGTGCTGGTGCGCTATTTCGCCGAGCAGATATCGCGCGCTACCGGCCTGCCGCCGCGCCAGATCGGCGACGACGCCATGGCAGTGCTGCAGGCGCATGACTGGCCGGGCAACCTGCGCCAGCTTCGCAACAACGTCGAGCGGCTGATGATCCTGTCGCGCGGGGAGGCTAGCGACACCATCACGGCGGAGCTCCTTCCGCCGGAGATCGGCGAAATGCTGCCGACGACGCCGGGAAGGGCGGGCGGCGAGCACCTGATGTCGATGCCGCTTCGCGATGCCCGCGAGATCTTCGAGCGCGAATACCTGACGGCACAGGTGAACCGCTTCGGCGGCAACATCTCGCGAACGGCAGAGTTCGTGGGCATGGAGCGCTCGGCGCTCCACCGCAAGCTGAAGTCGCTTGGCGTGAGCTGAGCCGGACGCCTGAATGCCTCGCATCGCCTACGTGAACGGCCGCTACATGCGCCACGCGGTCGCCGCCGTGCACGTCGAAGACCGCGGCTACCAGCTTGCCGATGGCGTCTACGAGGTGGCCGAAATCCGGGGCGGGCGACTGATCGACGCGGAACGGCATCTTGCCCGCCTGGACCGGTCGCTGCGCGAGCTTGCCATCCGCTGGCCGATGACCCCGCGAGCGCTTGGGGTGGTGCTGCGCGAAGTGGTGCGGCGGAACAGCATCGACGACGGCATCGTGTACGTGCAGGTGACGCGCGGCGTGGCGCCACGCGACCACGCCTTCCCCAAGGCGGACGTCCGTCCGAGCCTGGTGGTGACAGCGCGCGCCATGCCGATGGAAGCCCGGACCGAGCGGGCGCGGACGGGCGTCGCCGTCATTACGGCGTCGGACAACCGCTGGGGCAGGGTGGACATCAAGTCAGTCGCCCTGCTGCCCAACGTCCTGGCCAAGCAGAAGGGACGGGAGGCGGGCGCGTTCGAGACCTGGTTCGTGGATGGCCACGGCATGGTCACGGAGGGCACGTCGACCAACGCATGGATCGTGACTGCGGACGGCACACTGGTGACGCGGCAGACCGATCACGGCATCCTGGCGGGCGTCACGCGCGCGGTGCTGCTTGACGTTGTCGCCGCGCAAGGCCTGCGGTTCGAGGAGCGGCCCTTTTCGGTGGCCGAGGCGCTGGCGGCACGGGAAGCCTTCCTGACATCGGCAACGAGCGCAGTGACGCCGGTGGTGCGGCTCGACGGCAGGAAGATTGGGGACGGGCGGCCGGGTCCGCTGGCACGGAAGCTCCGTGCCGCCTTGCTGGCGGCGGCCGAAAGCTGAAAACTGCCTACGAACTAGATTTCGCGAAGGAAACCCGCCTATATTTTCGGCATATTTTCCATGGTGACGGAACGCGCGCAGGTCGGCACACTGCGGATCGCGTGAAACTGGTTGTGTTGTAGTTCAACCACAAAGCGACTTACGCCCGACAACCCAAAAAACAGACAAGGCGACAAACAAAATGGCGGACCGCGCACAAAATCTTCAGGACACCTTTCTCAATCACGTACGCAAGCAGAAGACCCCGCTCACGATCTTCCTGATCAACGGCGTGAAACTTCAGGGCATCGTCACCTGGTTCGACAATTTCTGCGTGCTGCTCCGGCGCGACGGGCACTCGCAACTGGTCTACAAGCACGCCATATCGACGGTGATGCCCGGAGCACCGGTTCAATTGTTCGAGCCGGGCGAAGAGAGCGCCAGCGAAACGGACACGGCTTGAAAGACGGCGACCAGACCCGGAACGACCTGAACGGCGACGCCGCGGACAGCGCGGCGTTCGATGCGCCGACGCGCGCGCTCGTCCTCGTGCCCGTATCGAAGGGGCGCCCAGACAAGGGCGCGCTCGCGCCGCGTTCGCCAGAGGCGCGCGTGGAGGAGGCGGTCGGCCTGGCACGGGCCATCGACCTGGAGGTCGTGGATGCCATCGCCGTTCCGCTGGCGAGCCCGCGACCGGCGACGCTGTTCGGTTCGGGCAAGGTCGAGGAGCTCAAGGTGCGCATCGCCGACGATCGCATCGGCCTGGTGATTGTCGACGGCGGCCTGTCGCCGGCGCAGCAGCGCAACCTCGAGAAGGAATGGAAGGCCAAGGTCATCGACCGGACCGGGCTCATCCTGGAGATCTTCGGGGAGCGGGCACACACGAAGGAAGGCGCCCTCCAGGTCGAGCT
>CAZXKZ010000052.1:0-259 GCA_964641825.1 uncultured Bauldia sp. | reverse complement strand
GGAGCCGGCTCGTAAGAAGCTGGACCCACCTCGAACGGCAGCGCGGCGGCTTCGGCTTCCTGGGCGGGCCGGGCGAGACGCAGATCGAAGCCGACCGGCGCGCTCTCGAGGAACGGATCGCGCGGATCGAGAAGGAACTGGAAACGGTGGTTACGCGGCGCCGCCAGCAGCGCAAGACCCGCAAGAAGGGCGGTGAGGCGCTGGTGGCGCTCGTCGGATATACCAACGCTGGCAAGTCGACGCTGTTCAACGTGCTCAC
>CAZXKZ010000051.1:348-14616 GCA_964641825.1 uncultured Bauldia sp. | reverse complement strand
AGCTCGCCGATTTCATCGGCCTCGATACCTGCCTGTCGATCATGCAGGTGCTGCACGAGGGGCTGGCCGACACCAAGTACCGCCCCTGCCCGCTTCTGGTGAAGTACGTGGAAGCGGGGTGGCTCGGACGCAAGACCGGCCGCGGCTTCTACGACTACCGCGGCGAGAAGCCGGTTCCGACGCGCTGAACGGCGATGGGCTCTCCCAAAGTTTAGCGATTGATTGACTAGAATCTTAAGATCGCAGCGGTCGCGCTAACGCGATTGAAGGGACGTCCGTATAGCGTTCCGCCACATTTGCGGGCGCCGGCACACCCGGGCGCGCATGGCGAGGCGGGCGTCTTCCATGGAAATCGATCTCCCGACGCTGATGATAGCGGGAAGTTTCGTGTCCGCCGTCAGCGGCATGTTCCTGGTCTTTTCCTGGCTCCAGTCGGACCGGAGGAACGGCCTGCTGTGGTGGGCGGCAGCGATGCTGTTGCTGGCCGTCGCCATCCCGCTCCTCGCGCAGTCGTCAGGAGAGCCGGGATCGCCGCCGTTCATAGTCGCGATCACGCTTCTCAACATCAGCCCCGGCCTGATCTGGGCCTCGGCCAGGGCCACCAACGGGCGGAACGCCGACTACGCACTCGCCTGCGCGGGCGCCGGGCTGTGGCTCATCGCCTACGCCATGCCGGTGATCCAGCAGGCACCGAAGATCCAGACCGGGCTCAACTTCGCCGTCGTGGCTGTGTATCTGCTGGCAGCCGCTTACGAGTTCTGGCGCGGTCGCGACGTGCGCCTGCTGGCGCGCTGGCCCCTGATCCTGCTCCTCGCCTTCCACGGCTGCTTCTCCGCGGTCGGTGCATTCGAAAGCATCGCCAGCGGACTGGAGACCGCGTGGATCGGCTCGGTCTATGGGTGGATCGCCTTTGTCCACTTCGAGTCGCTGGCCTTCGTCATCGGCACGTCGATCTTCGCCGTCGCCATGGCCCGCGAGCAGAGCGAACTCGCCCACAAGATCGCCGCATCCACCGATACGCTAACCGGGCTGGCGACACGGCGCGTCTTCTACGAGCGCGGCGAGGCGATGCTGGCCAAGGCCCAGCAGGCGGACACCGCGTTCGCCGTCATCCTCTTCGACCTCGACGGGTTCAAGGCGATCAACGACACGCATGGCCACGGACCGGGCGACGAGGTCCTTCGCCTGTTCGGCGCAGCGGCGGCGAAGACGCTCCGGCGCTCCGACCTCATCGGCCGCCTCGGCGGCGAGGAATTCGGCGCGCTGCTGCCCGGCGCCAGCATCGGCGCCGCCTATGTTTCGGCGGAGCGCATCCGCGTTGCCTTCGCCAGCGCCTGCAAGAAGCTCGGCGACAGGGCGATCAACGCCACGGTGAGCGCCGGCATCGCGCAGGCGCACAGCAACTCGACGCTGGACTCGCTCGTGCAGGCGGCCGACCTCGCGCTCTACCGCGCCAAGATGCAGGGCCGTGACCGCGTCGAGGTGGAGGCGCCGGAGATGCCGCGCGGTGCGGCGCCGCCGACGGAACCGCGCAAGGTCGCCTAGCTGCGTTGGAGCGCCGCCAGCACCAGCGCCTTGGCATCATCGGAATCCCAGGCCGCCGGCCCCTCGAGATTGCCGATGCCGCAGCCGTCGTCCCCGATAAGGACCGTCGCAGGAAGACCGAACGCATGGCCGCGACGCTTGAGGTTGTTGAACACGCCGAGAGTGGGGTCGGCATAGAAGCCGAGATTCGCAGCGCCGATCTCTTCCAGGAAAGCGCGCGCACGTTCCTCGTTGCGGACGTCGACGTTGACGGCGACCACTGCAAAATCGTCCCCCCCGAGCTCCGCCTCCAGCCGGTCAAGGGCCGGCATCTCGACGCGGCAGGGCACGCACCACGTTGCCCAGAGATTGAGAAGGACGGTCCGCCCGGAGAAATCGGCGAGCGTCAACGCACTCCCGTCCGGGGCAAGGAACGCGAGATCGCTGTAGCTTTCGGGCGTACCAGCGGCGTTGAACGCCGCGACCTCACCAACGGCAAGCGGCGCGACCGTCGCGGCAAGGGCCTGCGTGGCGGCGCAGTCCGCGCCATTGCTATCCGCCGAGCCCCTGACATATACCGCGACCGTTCCGGCGATCACCCCGGCGACGGCGGCCACGCCGAGGAAGGCCACTCCCGACCGTCTCTGGCTCCCGTTCGCCATCTGCCTACGAGTATCCGACCATGAAGAACCGCATGTGGGGCGGCCGTTTCTCCGAGGGGCCCGACGCCGCCATGGAGGAGATCAATGCGTCGATCGACTTCGACCAGCGGCTGTTCCGGCAGGACATCCGGGGCTCCAAGGCCCATGCCGAGATGCTGGCGGAAACGGGCATCATCGCGGCGGACGATGCCGAACGGATCGCAGGCGGTCTAGACACGATCCTGCGAGAAATCGAAGCAGGCACGTTCACGTTTTCGCGGGCGCTCGAAGACATCCACCTGAACGTCGAAAGCCGCCTTGCCGAGCTGATCGGCCCGGCCGCCGGACGGCTGCACACGGCACGCTCGCGGAACGACCAGGTCGCCACCGACATGAAGCTGTGGGTGCGCGACGCCATCGACGCGACCGACGCCGCGCTTGCCGGGCTGCAGAGCGCGCTCGCGACCAAGGCATCGGAGGCTGCCGGCATGATCATGCCCGGCTTCACGCATCTGCAGGTCGCCCAGCCGGTGACGTTCGGGCATCACCTGCTCGCCTATGTCGAGATGCTCGCGCGCGACCGCGGGCGCTTCGCGGACGCACGCAAGCGCCTGAACGAATCGCCGCTGGGGTCGGCCGCGCTCGCCGGAACGTCGTTTCCGATCGACCGCGAGATGACGGCACGGGTGCTCGGCTTCGACCGCCCGACGGCAAACTCGCTCGACGCGGTTTCCGACCGCGATTTCGTCGTAGAGGCGCTCGCTGCCGCGAGCCTGACGGCCGTGCACCTGTCGCGGCTGGCGGAGGAGCTCGTGATCTGGTCGACGCCGCAGTTCGGTTTCGTGCGCCTCTCGGACAGGTTCACCAGCGGCTCCTCGATCATGCCGCAGAAGCGGAACCCCGATGCGGCCGAGCTGGTGCGCGCCAAGAGCGGACGCATCATCGGCGCGCTGACCGGCCTGCTCGTGGTGCTGAAGGGCCTGCCCCTCGCCTATGCCAAGGACATGCAGGAGGACAAGGAGCCGGCGTTCGACGCCTTCGATTCGCTGGCGCTGTCGATCGCCGCTCTGACCGGCATGATCGCCGACATGACGCCGGACGCAAAGGCGATGCGGAAGGCCGCCGGCGCCGCCTATTCGACCGCGACCGACCTCGCCGACTGGCTGGTGCGCTCCCTCGGTCTCCCCTTCCGCAGGGCGCATGAGGTAACCGGGCGGATCGTCGCAGCCGCCGAGCAGAAGGGTGTCGCACTGGAGAAGCTGCCGCTCGCCGACATGCAGGCGGTCGAGCCGGGAATCACCACCGACGTCTATGCTGTGCTAGGGCCCCAGCAATCGGTGAAAAGCCGCACGAGCCAGGGCGGGACGGCGCCGGAGAACGTCCGCCGCGAGGCCCGCCGGTGGCTGAAACGCCTCGCCAAGGAGGCCAAATCGGCGTGAGCCGCTTGACGCTGCACGCGCGCGGCTGAAATGGTATGGTGAAAGTTGAGCCCCGGATGTCCGGAGGCTCCGGCAGAATGCGGGGGTGCGCCGGTGGCGCGAACTGACAGGTTCTTCGGGAAGGCAGCTATCCTGGTGCTGGTGGCAGCAGCCATCGGCCTGTCGGCCTGCGGCCGCAAGGGGCCGCTGCAGCCGCCGCCCTCGGCGACCGCCGCCGGAACCGCCATCGCCGACCCGGCCGAATCGGCCCCGCCGAAACCGGACAGGGATTTCATTCTCGATCCGCTGCTCGACTAGCCGGCACCGACTTCCGTGAATCACTTCACCTACCGTGCCGGCGTGCTCCACGCCGAGGACGTTCCCCTGCCCGCGATCGCAAGCGCGGTAGGGACGCCGTTCTATTGCTATTCCACGGCGACGCTCGTCCGCCACTACCGCGTCTTCCGCGAGGCGCTGGCCGGCCTCGACGTGATGATCTGCTACGCCATGAAGGCCAACTCCAACCAGGCGGTTATTGCGACGTTCCTGAAGGAAGGCGCGGGCCTCGACGTGGTCTCGGAGGGCGAACTGCGGCGGGCGCTCGCCGCGGGCGCTCCGCCGGAGCGCATCGTCTTTGCCGGCGTCGGCAAGACGGCGCGCGAGATCGCCTTCGCCATCGACACCGGCATCCGGAACTCGAGCTTATTTCCGAGATTGCCACCGCCAGGGAACGGACGGCGACGGTCGCGATCCGCGTCAACCCCGACGTCGACGCCAGGACCCACGCCAAGATCACCACCGGCAAGGCGGAGAACAAGTTCGGCATCCCCTACGATCGGGCGCGGGCGGTCTACGCACGCGCGGCAGCGCTTCCGGGCATCCGGGCGAGCGGCGTCGACATGCACATCGGCAGCCAGATCACCGACCTCGCGCCCTTCGACCAGGCGTACGGCCTGCTCGCCGACCTCGTCCGCGATCTCCGTGCTGAAGGCCATGAGATCGATCACGTTGACGCGGGCGGCGGGCTCGGCATCCCCTACCGCCTCGACGACCCGCCGCCACCGGAACCCGCGGCCTACGGCGAGGTGATCCGGCGGCGTCTCGGCAATCTCGGCTGCCGCATCCTGTTCGAGCCCGGCCGCGTCTTCGTAGGCAACGCCGGCATCCTCGCGGCCGAGGTCGTCTACGTGAAGCACGGCGCCACCAAGACGTTCGTCGTGGTCGACGCGGCGATGAACGACCTCATCAGGCCGACGCTGTACGAAGCTCACCACGACATCCGGACGGTCCGCGAGGCGGCCAGGGGCGGCGATACGATCGTCGCCGATGTGGTCGGCGGCGTGTGCGAGACTGGCGACTATCTGGCGCTCGACCGTACGATGCCAGCGGTGAAAGCCGGCGACCTCATCGCGTTCATGACGGCCGGCGCCTACGGCGCGGTCCAGTCGTCCACCTACAACACGCGACCACTGGTGCCGGAAATCCTCGTGAACGGCGGCGAATGGGCGATCGTGCGGCCGCGCCAGAGCTACGACGACCTGATCGGCATGGACCGGCTGGCGCGGTGGCTCGAACCCTAGACTAAACAAGTCGTGAACGGAGCCGGCATCGCCTTGTCGGCGCCTCGTTTTCCGCCGACTGTGTGCTAGGTTCAAACAGGTCGGGCGACCAGCACGGAAAAGCGGATTTGCCGATGAGCAATTCCGGTGAGGAGCACATGCCGGGCAGCGGCCTTGCCGCTGAGGCCTCGGCGCGTGCGCGCATCGACCGGACCGTCGCCCGCGCCCGCGTCAACCTAACCTGGGAGGCGATCTGGCCGCTAGCTGCGCCGTTCGTGGCGCTGGCGGCACTGTTCGCCGCGCTGTCGTGGCTAGGCGTCTGGCGGCTCACCGGCACGCCGTTGCGCATCGCTATCGTCGCGGCCTTCGCTGCGGCGGTGCTCTATTTCGCATGGCGCACGATCCGGTTTGTGATGCCCTCGCGCGCAGCAGCCTTCTCGCGCGTCGAGCAGGCAACCGGCGCGGCCCACCGCCCGGCGACCTCGTTCACCGACCAACTGGCGACCGCGCCGGACGATCCGGCCGGACAGGCGCTCTGGTTCGCCCATCGCCGGCGCTTGCTGGCATCGCTCGATAACCTCCGCGCCGGGGCACCCACCCCGCGCCTCGACCGACGCGACCCCTATGCGCTCCGCTTCCTCATCGCGATCCTGTTCGTCGTCGGGTTCGTCACCGCCGGGCCGGAGCGGATCGAGCGACTGGGCGAGGCCTTCCGCGGCGGCGAATCGGCCGCTGCCACGGTCGCCCGCATCGACGCGTGGGTGACGCCGCCGACCTATACCGGCCGCCCGCCGATCTTCCTCACCGGCGAAGCGGCGCGCCCGCCCGGCACGCAGTTCACGGTGCCCGCCGGCAGCATCGTGACCGTGCGGACCGGAGGCGCGAACGACCTCGACGTCGTGAGCAAGGGACAGGCTGGCGAAAGCCCGGTGCCCCCCACGAAGGCGGCAACGACGGCTGCCGGCGGCAACGCCGTGCCTCCGCTGGAGCACCAGATGACGCTCGAGGCGAGCGGCAGCGTGCTCGTGCGCAAGGGAAGCCGCGAGATCTCGGCGTGGAACTTTACGGTCGAGCCGGACTCGCCACCGCAGATCGCGCTCACCGGAGAGCCGCGCGTCGCCGCGAGCGGCGCCCTGCACCTCCTCTACAGCCTCAAGGACGACTACGGCGTCGTCGGCGCGCGTGCCGAGTTCGCACCGATCGCCGAAACCGAAGCCGCCGACGTGCGGCCGCTCTACGAAGCGCCGGCAATGCCGCTGTCGCTGCCGCAACTTCGCATCCGCGACGGCAACGGCGACACCACCCGCGACCTGACCTCGCACCCGTGGGCCGGGGCGACGGTGGAGATGACGCTGGTGGCGACCGACGAGGCCGAGCAGGAGGGCCGGAGCGTACCGCAGGAGATCACGCTGCCAGCCCGCCGCTTCTTCGATCCACTGGCCCGCGCGGTGGTCGAACAGCGCACGAAGCTGGCGCTCGATGCCAACGCCGATGTGCGCGTCGCCGACGCGCTTGATGCGCTGACCATGGCGCCCGAAGACACGATCGACAGCCTCACCCACTACCTCGCGCTCCGCTCCGCCTACCATCGGCTGGTCAATGCGCGCGATGACGAGGGACTGCGCGATGTCGTCGACTACCTCTGGACGATCGCGCTGGCGATCGAGGACGGCGGCCTGTCGCTTGTCGCCCAGGCGCTCCGCGACGCGCAGGAACGCCTGCGCGAGGCGCTCGAAAACAATGCCTCCGACGAGGAGATCGCGCGGCTGACGGAAGAGCTCCGCCAGGCGCTGCAGGAATTCATGCAGGCGCTCGCCGAGGAGGCGATGCGCAACCCGCAGGCCATGCAGGTCCCGCCGGACGCCGACATGCAGATGCTGAGCCAGAGCCAGCTCGAGCGGATGCTGGACCGGATCGAGGAACTGGCCCGCACCGGCGCGCGCGACGCCGCCCGCCAGCTTCTGAGCGAGCTCCAGAACATGCTCGAAAACCTGCAGGCCGGCCGCCCGCAGATGGGCAACCCGCAGGCCGGGCAGATGATGGAAAGCCTCGACCAGCTCGGCGAGATGATCCAGCGGCAGGAGGAGCTGATGAACCGCACCTTCCGCGCCGAGCGCGGACAGGGCGAGAACGGCGAGCCGCTCACGCAGGAGCAGATGGAACAACTGCTCCAGCAGCTACAGGAGCAGCAGGAGGGGCTGGCCCAGCAGCTTCAGGAGCTGATGGAGCAGATGGAAGGCATGGGCATGCAGCCGAACGGCAAGCTCGGCCAGGCGGGCGAAGCCATGGGCCGCGCCGGCGAGGAGCTGGGCGCCGGCAGCCCGGGCAGCGCCGTCGGCGAGCAAGGCTCAGCGCTGGATGCCCTCCGCCAGGGGGCCCAGGGGCTCGCGCAGCAGCTCGCCAACCAGCAGGGCCAAGGACCGGGCATGGGGCCGGGCTTCCGCAACGGCGACATGCGCTACCCGAACGAGGACCCGCTCGGCCGTCCGCAGCGCTCGACCGGGCCCGACCTCGGCACGACCGTCAAGGTTCCTGACGAGATCGATACGCAGCGCGCGCGCGAGATTCTCGACGCCATCCGCGAGCGCCTCGGCGAGGCGTTCCGTCCCGAGATCGAGCGCGAGTACCTCGAACGCCTGCTCGACCAGTTCTAGCCGGCTTCTCCTCGACCACCCCGACATAAGGCAGCTCGCGGAAGGCGTGCGCCACGTCCATGCCGTAGCCGACCACGAACAGGTCCGGACAGTCGAAGCCGACGTGCTCGGCCTCCAGCGGCTGGGCGAGCTTGCCCGGTTTGTTGAGGAGCACGGCGACGGCGACCTTCCGCGCGCCGCGTTTCTGCATCAGCTTCTTGGCAAAGGCGATCGTGCGCCCGGATTCGAGGATGTCGTCGATGATGAGGACATCGCGCCCGGCAACATCGCTTTCGACGTCGCGGACCAGCGTGACCTTTCCCGAGGACGTAGTGCCAGCGCGATAGCTGGACAGAGAGATGAACTCGACCTCGGGAGCAAGCCCGACCGCATGGAGAGCGCGGATGAGATCGGCGGCGAAGACGAAGCTGCCCTTGAGGATCGAGACGACCAGGAGGTTGCGGTAGCCGGCGGCGGCGATCTCGCGGGCGAGCTCGATGTTGCGGGCCGCGATCGCATCGGCATCGAACAGGACGCGGAGCGACCGGCCCCTCACTTTCGGCATGCGCCGGCCTTTCCTGCTATTCGAAACCGAACCGGCCGTCGCGGCGGGACAGGTGCAGGGTGACCTGTGTCGCGCCGGGCGGCGGCGACGCGAGTGCGCTACGAAAGCCGATCGTCCGGCCGGCGGCAAGCCCGTCGGCGGCGAGCCGGACGAGCCATGATGTCACGGCCTCGCCGCTCTCCGACTTCAGCGTGACCGCGATGGCGGGAAGCGCGATGGTGTCGGCCGAACGGTTGGCGATCTCGCCCTCGACGATCAGCGTGGGCACACCGCCGAGCGACACCGTCTCGCTTCGGATCTTCTGGAACTCCAGCAGCCCGACCTCGACCGGCAGGCGGTCCACATCCGGCAGCGCCGATACCAGCGGCGACCACAGCACAACGGCCGCAAGCACCGCGCCGAAGACGGCGGCCACACCCCACAACCGCCGATCGATGGCGGGAACGGCGCGCACCGGCGCAGGAATCTGCGCCGCCGGCGGCGGCAGCGCGCGGCGGGAAGGCACAGGAGGAACGTCCTCGATGACCACGGCTTCGGTCACGTCCGTCCGCGCCGCCCTGATCGGCAGGAGGCCCTCGTAGGGACGCGGCAGCCAGCGCATCCCGCACCGCGCACAGCACACCATGCGGCTGCGCGCGCGGCCGCCTTCGGCGGGCGAGGCCTGTTCCGATGCACAGGAGGGACAGCGGACCGTCATGGTGCGCAGGCGGCGTTCCGTTAATGATTCGTGGCGAGGCTAGGCCGCCCATGGTTAACGTCTTGGAAACCCGGTCCGCCACCGTGGAGGAAATGCCGCGGCGGCGCCTTGATCGGGTGACAGATCGTTAACAGAGCGTTAGTCCGGAACGGCAAGACTCCGCCGCCGGCGATCGGCGGGATACCACGCGGGCAATGCATTGATCCGCTTCGAGAATGTCGGATTGCGCTACGGCGTCGGACCGGAGGTTCTGCGCGACCTCTCTTTCGAGATCGCGCCGAAGTCGTTCCAGTTCCTGACCGGACCGTCGGGCGCGGGAAAAACGTCGCTGATCCGGCTCCTGTTCCTCGCCCTCAAGCCGACGCGCGGCCTGATCTCGATCTTCGGGCGCGAAGTCTCGGCCGTATCGAAGTCCGAACTGCCGGCGCTGAGGCGGCGGATCGGCGTGGTCTTCCAGGATTTCCGCCTGCTCGACCACCTGACTACGTTCGAGAACGTGGCGCTGCCGCTGCGCGTGCTCGGACGCGAGGAAGCAGCATATCGCGCCGATGTGGTCGAATTGCTCCGCTGGGTGGGCCTCGGCGACCGCATGCATGCCTTCCCGCCGGTGCTTTCGGGCGGCGAGAAGCAGCGCGCAGCGATCGCCCGCGCCCTCATCACGCGGCCGGAGGTGCTGCTCGCCGACGAGCCGACCGGCAACGTCGACCCGCCGCTGGCGCGGCGGCTGATGCGCCTGTTCGTGGAGCTCAACCGGCTCGGCACGTCGGTGATGGTGGCGACCCACGACATCACGCTGATGAACCAGTTCTCGTTCCGGCGTCTGGTCCTCGAGGAAGGGCGGCTCACCATCTATGAATGACGACGCCGACCTCGCGCATCGCCTTCAGGTCGCCTCCTACCGCCGCCAGACGCGCCAGGCGGCGGCGAAGCCGAACCAGATCGTGCCCGAGAACACGATCGCCGGGAATGCGCTCACCATCGTCATAGCGATCATGAGCTTCCTCGCCTGCCTGACGCTGGGCGCGGTTACGCTCGTCCGCGACGCCTCGCGCGACTGGCAGCTCGACGTCCAGCGCGAAATCACGATCCAGGTGCGCCCCGTGGAGGGCGTCGACACGGAGGAGGCCGCGGCGCTCGCCGCCTCGATCGCCCGCCAGACCGAGGGCGTGGCCGGCGTCGAGGTGCTGAACGCCAGCGAGAACGCCAGCCTGCTCGAACCGTGGCTCGGCGCCGGGCTCGACATGACCGACCTGCCGATCCCGCGGCTCGTGGTCGTGCGCCTGACCGAGCCCGACGCCACGAACCTGCCGGAGCTGGAGGAACGCCTGCGGGCGCAGGTCCAGGGCGTTACCCTCGACGACCACCGCATGTGGGCCGGCCGGCTGCAGGCGATGGCCAACGCCACCGTGATCGCCGGGCTATCGATCCTCGTGCTGGTTTTCATCGCGACCATCCTGTCGGTGGTCTTTGCCACCCGCGGTGCGATGGCCTCGAACAATGTCGTCGTTTCGGTGCTCCACATCTGCGGCGCCGAGGACGGATTCATCGCCCGCGAGTTCCAGCGCCATTTCCTGCTGCTCGGGCTGCGCGGCGGGCTGTTCGGCGCGGCGCTGGCGGCGCTCCTGTTCGCCATCCTCGGCTTCATTGTCATGCCGGCTATCGGCGGCGGAGACGCCGACCAGGTGTCGGCCCTGTTCGGGCACTTTGCCGTGGGGCCGGTCGGGTATTTCGGCGCGCTCGGCATCGCCTTCCTGATCGCGGTAATGACCGCCCTCACCTCGCGGCTGACCGTGTACCAGCACCTCGCCGACGGCGACTGACGCGACCCGAGGGTTGCCGCCTCGCTGCCTTTTTTGGCACCTAGCTCTTCGCGCCGTGAGCGGTACTCTAGGGCGACTCGGGCGCCTTTGCGGCAGACCGCTGCCCCGAAGAAGACAGCTCCGCCGCCTTTGTGGCGCGAACGCGAAAAATCCATGCGTGGCCTGAACCGAACGCTTTGGAGAATACTGGTTCTGCTCGGCACCGGCGCCGTCGCGCTCGCGGTGGGATTCTTCGTGTTCGTGGGCATGGTGGTGGGCTCGACACCGCCCGCCGACCCGCGCGCCGAGGGTATCGTGGTCTTGACCGGCGGCAGCGCGCGTATTGACGGCGCGCTCAGGCTTCTCGCCGACGGGCATGCCGCGCGCATGCTGATTTCCGGCGTGAACCCCTCCGTCGGGACAGAAGCGCTCGCCGGCACTATCGACCCGGCGCTGGAAGCCGTGCTTACCTGCTGCGTCGACCTCGGCCACGAGGCCCAGGACACCATCGGCAACGCAGCCGAGGCGAAGCGCTGGGCGGGCGATCAAGGGTTCCGGTCGCTAATCGTAGTCACCAGCGCCTACCACATGCCGCGCTCGCTGGCCGAGCTTTCCGGCTCCATGCCTTCGGTCGAACTGGTCCCCTACCCGGTCTCCAATCCCGAACTCAGGCTCGAGGCATGGTGGCATGACCCTGCCCCCTTCGCCCTTCTCGTCCGGGAGTACGGCAAGTACATTGTGGCCGCGGCGCGTAACACGCTGTCGGCAGCGCCGGCCCCGGCGGCGGCCGGTCCCTGAAACCGAGCCACGCGTCCACCGGCATGATCTTCGTGCGATCGCTTCTCTTCAACGTGGCGTTCTACCTCGTCACCGCGGTCATGCTCGTCGCCACGCTGCCGCTGTTCTTCACCCTGCCGCAATCGTTCGGGATGGCGGTCGTGCGCGAATGGGCGATGACCTGCGTCCTCCTCCACCGCTGGATTGTCGGCGGGCGCCTGGAGGTTCGCGGGCGTGAGAATATCCCGCCGGGCGGATGCCTCGTCGCATCCAAGCACCAGTCGTTCTTCGAGACGTTCGCGCTGATCCCGCTTCTCCGCAACCCAACCATCGTGATGAAGCAATCGATCCGGTGGTGGCCGATCTTCGGGCAGTACACCATCAAAACGGGGATGATCCACGTTGACCGCGACGGCAAGACCGCCGCGCTCCGCGCGCTGTCGGCTCGCGCGAAAGAGGAGATCGACAAGGGGCGCGAGATCATCATCTTCCCGGAGGGCACACGGCGGGCGCCCGGCGCGCCGCCCGACTACCAGACCGGGATCGCTCTTCTTTACAAGACGCTCGGCGTCCCGGTCGTCCCTGTCGCCCTGAACTCAGGCCTGTTCTGGCCGCGCCGGAGCTTCCTCCGCTACCCGGGCACGATCGTCTTCGAGTTCCTTCCGGCGATCCCGCCGGGCCTCGATTCGCGCGCCTTCCTGTCGCGCCTCCAGGCATCGATCGAGGACGCCTCCGCGCGGCTCGCCGACGAGGCCCGCGGTGCAGGCACGAGCGGCCTCCTGCCACGCGCGCCGCGCTCGCAAACCGCCTGAAGGCAAGGATCTGCGACTCAATTCGGACTCGATCCGACTCTTTTTTCGCCGCCGACTCATGAGATCGCTTGCTTACCGCTAACATTTGTTCTATGTTTGTTCTCATGGTCGCCGTAGCCCCGCCACTCCTCTCCGATCAGCCCCCGGTAGTCCCCCGGAGAGCGGGGCTCGGCGACCGGTTTCACTATTTCCGCGGCGTTTCGGGCCGCCGCTATCTGTTCTCGGTCGTGGCCCGGGGCGACGTCAGTGACTTCCGCTCCGCCGTCGTCGTCCTCGCGCAGCGGACCGCGGACGGGCGGCTGGCCGCCCACTGTGCCATGCTTATCGACCCGTTCGGCAGGCCGATCGGGCAGGACCGCAACCGCCTCCGCGCAATCCCTCCCGGCTCCGTCGTGCTCGTCCACCTGCTCGCCGAACATGAGGCGGACCAGCGCGATCTCGTGGCCGACCTCATGCCCCTACCGATGGCGCTCGCCGCCTGACTGCGGTCCGTCTGCCGGCAGCGCTGCCGAAATCTTCTCCAGGACGGCGTCACGAATGCCGAGCGCGCGAAGATGGCCCACGGTGTTGTGGATGTACTCCGTGTTCGCTCCGGACCGCCCGACGCTATCGCGCACCATTTCGACGAGCCGGTCCAGTGGCAGGCGACCGGCGTACTGGACGTGGTTGCGGTCGACGAGATAGGCGAGCGCCTTGACCTGCCGGCCGTCCCGTTCGATCAGCGAAACCGGCCGCCAGACCTCGCGATAGACCGAGGTGACGAGTTCGCGCTCGCGAAGATATGCCATGACCGAATCGCGGTCGGCCCCGCGCACCCGGAAGGCAACACCGCGGCACGCGCCGCCAACATCGAGCCCGAGCACGAGGCCCGGCCGATCCTGCGATCCGCGGTGAAACCAGGAATACACGCAAAGCGCGCGGTGGGCGCCGGCGAGCCGCGCGGGCACCGCCTCTTCATGCGCGAAGCCGGGCCGCCACATGAGCGAGCCGTAGCCAAACACCCAGAAATCGGACATAGGAGACGCGGCCGGAAAAGGCTTCACTTCTGACGTGCCGGGCGTAGCAATCTGCCCGCGCCGAATCAAATCGGGACGGATTACACATGGCAGCACGCCGCCGGGGCTGGACGGGAGTGATCGTCGGCCTGATCGTGATCCTCGCCCTGCTCTGGGTCGGCTATTGGTTCGCAGCAAACTATGCGGCGAACCAGGCGCTCGCCCGCCTCGCCACGAGCGGCGGCGCATCATGCGTAAATCCGTCGGTCAGCGGCTTTCCCCTCGCGGTAGAAGTGCGCTGCGCGCGGCTGACCTACGGTGACGGAACGGAACGGCTGAACGCCGAGGTCGGCGGCGTCGAGGCAACGGCGCTCCTCTATCGTCCCGGCACGGTCGATGCCGACATCGCCGCGCCGCTCGTGGTCAACGCGCCGTCGCTCGGCGTGGCGCTCACCGCCTCGTGGTCGCTGGCCACGGCCAGAGCCTCCGCGTGGCTCGGCGGGCTGACCGGCTTTGGCGCCGCGTTCACCAGCCTGGCGGCTGACAATGCCGCAACGCTCCCCGGTGTTCCGTTCGACAGCCTCTCGGCCGCGCATGCCCGAGCCGACGTTTCACCCGCCGGTGGGGGATCCTACCGCGTTGTCGCCGATGCCCGGCAATTGACCGTCACGAGGAATGACGGACGCGCCCTGCCGCCGCTCGACGGCGAAGCGCACCTGACGCTGGAGCACGTTGGCGATGCGCTCGGCACCGATCCGCTGGCGACGCTCCTCACCTGGCTGCGGCAAAATCCGTCTGCGCGCATCGAGAAGATCAGGGTTGCCAGCGAAGGCGCGGTCGTAGCCTCG
>CAZXKZ010000051.1:0-338 GCA_964641825.1 uncultured Bauldia sp. | reverse complement strand
GCTTGTCCAGCGACGGGCGACTCAACGGCTCGATCCTGTTCAAATGGAACGACATCAACCGCCTCGCCGACCTGATCGAGGCGATCTTTCCGGGCACGCGCGAGCGCGCGGCGACGCCGCTTCAGGGGCTGAATGCTGTCAGCGTCGCCGTCGAAACCGAAGACGGCCCTATGCGGCAGACGACGCTGACCTTCACCAACGGCATGATCTGGCTCGGCATCTTCCCGCTGCCGGTAGACCCGATCCCGCCGATACGATTCTAGCCGGCCTTTTCCTTGTCGTGCGGGCGGCCGAAGTCCGGCGCCGCCGTCTCCTGTCCGGCGGCGATGATGCCGCGG
>CAZXKZ010000050.1:0-14638 GCA_964641825.1 uncultured Bauldia sp. | reverse complement strand
CTCCGCCTCGGGCTCGTCGACCTCGACGTACTTCTGGAGGGAGTGGATCAGGTCTTCCTTCAGGTCTTCCGGCGCGATCGTCTGGTCCGCAATCTCGCGGAGCGCCACGACCGGGTTCTTGTCGTTGTCACGATCGACCAGCAGGCGCGCGCCGCTGGCGATCATGCGGGCGCGATGGCTCGCGAGCAGCACGAGCTCGAAGCGGTTTTCGACCTTGTCCACGCAGTCTTCAACGGTGACGCGCGCCATGGGGTGGTTCTCCGGAAGTCAGGGATTGGCGCGGCATATAGGCCCTATCGGCCGAGGAAGCAAGCTCTGGCGGACCATCGGTCACATTCGCGGGAACCCGGCCGCACGCGGGACAGTTGTGGTACTGTCACAGTTCAGGTTCTCTTGGCCTGAGTTTGAAAACCCAATTGTTTGAAGCGCTTGCACGCCTTTCGTCAGAATCGGAGCCGCTTTTGGCTCCTTTCATCGATCCCGTTGCGGCAGGCCGGCGCCTTGGTCGGAGGATTTTCCCGTGAACGCGACCCCCAAAGAGTCTTTCCCCAAGCTGCACTTCGCGCCCCGCGAGAAGGTGGCGCTCTTCATCGACGGCGCCAACCTCTACGCCACCGCAAAGTCGCTCGGCTTTGACATCGACTACAAGCGGCTGCTCAGCGAGTTCCAGGCAAGCTGCTACCTGCTCCGCGCCTACTACTACACGGCGCTGGCGGAGGATCAGGAGTATTCGTCGATCAGGCCGCTGATCGACTGGCTCGACTACAACGGCTACTCCGTCGTCACCAAGCCGACCAAGGAGTTCGTGGACGCCTCAGGCCGCCGGAAGATCAAGGGCAACATGGACATCGAGCTCGCGGTCGACGTCATGGAGATGTCCGATAATGTCGACCATTTCGTCCTGTTCTCCGGCGACGGCGACTTTCGCTCGCTCGTCGAGGCGGTGCAGCGCAAGGGCCGCAAGGTAACGGTGATTTCCACGCTGTCCACGCAGCCGCCCATGATCGCCGACGAGTTGCGCCGTCAGGCGGACCATTTCATCGACCTGCAGTCCCTCCAGGCGCGGATCGGCCGCGACCCGGGCGAGCGCCAGCAGCGGCCCGCCCCGCAGACCAACACCTTCGACGACGAATTCGAGGACGAGGAAGTCTAGGTCAAAGTCCGCGCTCTCCATGTTCGCGGGCGAACCCGGCCGCGACTGCCCGCTCTGCCCGCGGCTGGTCGCCTTCCGGGAAGAATGGCGCGCCAGGGAGCCGGACTGGCACAACGCGCCGGTGCCGACCTTCGGCGACCCGAACGCGCGGCTCATCGTCGTCGGCCTCGCACCGGGCTTACGCGGGGCCAACCGTACCGGCCGCCCGTTCACCGGCGACTACGCCGGCGAGCTCCTCTACCGGACCATGCTGGAGTACGGGTTCGCCGTCGGCGACTATCGCGCGCGGCCCGACGACGGCCTGACTCTGGTCGATGCCGCCATCGTCAACGCGGTGCGCTGCGTGCCGCCCGAAAACAAGCCGACGCCCGCAGAGATCAACACCTGCCGCCAGTTCCTCCACGCCACTATCGCCGCCCTGCCCCGCCTGACCGTGGTGCTTGCGCTCGGCCGCATCGCCCACGACAGCACGGCGAAGGCTCTGGGCATGAAGCGCTCGGCCGCGCCGTTTGCGCATGGCGCCGTCCACACGGTGAGGCCGGGACTGACGCTTCACGACAGCTACCACTGCTCCCGCTACAACACGAATACCGGCGTGCTCACCGAGACTATGTTCCGCGCGGTCTTCGCGGCGATCAGGGAGCGGCTGGATTGAGGCAGCGCAATGCTGCCCGAAATGGCCGTATGCTATCGGGCATCCGGCTCCAACAAGGAAGATGTCGATGCCCGAGCTCCAGATCTCGCCCGAGAAAGTCGCCTGGATCATCCTCAAGCTCCGCGCCTTCGAGGGAAAGGTGGCGCCCTACGACACCGACGCCGAGAATACCGACGAGGGCGAGGATCAAATCGCCGATGCCCTGGAGAACCGCGCCGACGATCCGGTCGTCCACGAGCTCCACGATTTCATCCAGGCGCTGAACACGGACGAGCAGGTCGATCTGGTGGCACTGGCGTGGGTCGGCCGCGGCACGTTCGACATCGAGGACTGGGAGGACGCCAGGACCGCGGCGTCTGACGAAAAAACGACGGCAACGGACAAGTATCTCCTCGGCACGCCCCTTGCCGCGGACTACCTCGCCGAGGGCCTCGCGGCGTTCGGCATCGACCCGGCCGAGGTCGAAGCGAACGTCTCCGCGGAAGGCTAGTCCTCGACCACGATCCGCGGCGGTGGGCGGGCGCCCGCGCGTTCCCGCTGGACGCCGTCCCAAATCGCCGTCGCGATCACGCGGAATGCCGCCGCGTGCGGCCCGTCGGGCTCCGCCACCACGATCGGCTTCCCTTCGTCGGAGGTTTCCCTGATCCGGATGTCGAGGGGGATTTCGCCCAGGAACGGCACGCCAACACGCGTGGCTTCGGCCTTCGCCCCGCCGTGCCCGAAAATGTCGTAGCGCTTGCCGGTATCGGGCGCGATGAAATAGCTCATGTTCTCGACGATGCCGAGCGCCGGCACATCAACGCGGCGGAACATGTTGAGGCCCTTACGGGCGTCGATCAGCGCAAGGTCCTGCGGCGTCGAGACGATGACTGCGCCGGCAAGCGGCACCTGCTGCGCCATCGTGAGCTGGGCGTCGCCGGTACCGGGCGGCATGTCGACGACCAGCACGTCGAGTTCGCCCCAGGCGACCTCGCGCAGCATCTGGGTCAGCGCCGACACCACCATGGGCCCGCGCCAGATCATCGGTGTCTCCTCGTCGACGAGGAATCCCATCGACATCGCCTTCAGCCCATAGGCCTCCATCGGCTTCAGCATCCGGCCGCCGATCGACTCCGGCCTGCCCTTCAGGTTGAGGAGGCGCGGCAGCGACGGGCCGTAGATGTCCGCGTCGAGGATTCCGACGCGGAGCCCGTTCGCCTTCAGCGCGAGCGCGAGGTTGGCCGCGACCGTCGACTTGCCGACGCCGCCCTTGCCGGACGCGACGGCTACGATCGCGTTCACGCCCGGCACGCCCGCCTTCTGCGGCTGGCGCGCCTGTGGCTGTCCTCCCTCCCCGCGCCCCGGCCCATGGGCATGGCCATGCGGACGCGGCGGCTGGATCGTCGGTCCGCCCCGCGCTGCGGCGCGGTCGCCGGCCTTCTTCTCCGCGGTGAGGACGACCATCGCGCCGGTGATGCCAGGCAGCGTCCTCACGGCCGTCTCGGCCGCCGCGCGCATCGGCTCGAAGGCGGCGGCGCGCTCTGCCGGAACGGTGATCGAGAACATGACCCGGCCGTTCGCGATCACGATGTCGGAAACCATGCCGCGCCGCACGATGTCGCGGTCGTCGTCGGGGCCGCGGATGGAACGCAAGCGGTCGAGCACCGCTTCCTTGTCGACATCAGCCATCTATATGGACTCGGGGGATCTTCGTGGTTGCCGGCGGAGAAACTAGCCGTCGCGAAGGTCTGGTCAACCGAGGGGGGATTTTGTGTCGGAAGCCGCGCCCATCCAACGTACCGGAACTGCCGCCTGGCTGGCCCTGGCGGGCCTCGTCATCCTCTGCCTCGGGGCCGGCTGGCTCGGAACGTTTGCGACGACCCCCAACATCCCGACCTGGTACGCAAGCCTTGAGAAGCCGCCCTTCAACCCGCCGAATTCCGTCTTCCCCATCGTCTGGAACATTCTTTACGTGCTCATGGCGGTGGCCGCCTGGCTGGCCTGGCGGCGGCGGCCGCGAGTCCTGCTGCCGTTCTTCGTGCAGTTGGCACTGAACGTCGCGTGGTCCTTCGCGTTTTTCGGGGCGCAGAACCCGCCGCTGGGGCTGTTGGTCATCGTCCTGCTGCTCGCCGCGATCCTGTGGACGATGGCGGTCTTCTGGCCCGTCAGCCGCGCCGCCGCGCTCCTGCTCCTGCCGTACCTCGCCTGGGTATCGTTTGCGACGGTCCTCAACGCCTCGATCTGGTGGCTGAACTAGGCGGCGGACACCGCCGCAAGCCCGGTTTCCCGGCATTCCTGTAAGCCATTGCGTCGAAAGCCGGTTAAATGGAAAATGTTGCCCAATTGACCGACCGGTCAACGAAAACAACGCTTTTCGCGTATTCAGCACGAGGGACACATGAGCTGGTTTCCACGCGTTTCGGCCACCTTCCTGGCCTTGGCACTCACCACTGCCGCCGCGACCGCCCAGGACGGCCCGGTCCGCATCGGCACCGAAGGTGCCTATGCGCCGTTCAACTTCATTGATGCCAGCGGCGAGCTGCAGGGCTTCGACGTCGATATCGCCCGCGCCGTCTGCGAGAAGATGGAGGTCGAATGCACCTTCGTCGCCCAGGATTGGGACGGCATCATTCCGGCGCTCACCGCCGGCAAATACGACGCGATCTTCGCATCGATGTCGATCACCGACGAGCGCAAGCAGGTGATCGACTTCTCGCGCCCCTACTACAACTCGCCGTCCGCTTTCGTCACCACCAAGGGCTCCGGCCTCACCGGCACGACACCGGCGGACCTCGCCGGCAAGACCATCGGCGCACAGTCATCGACCATCCAGGCGGTGCACCTCGAGGAAAACTACGGTGACTCGCAGCATCGCCTTTACCCCTCGCAGGAAGAGGTGAACCTCGACCTCGTATCGGGCCGCATCGACGCGCTGCTGGTCGACAAGCTGGTGGCGATCGATTGGCTCGCGTCCGACGATGGCGCCTGCTGCGAGCTCATCGGCGAGGACATCCAGATCGGCGGTGGCGTCGGTGCCGGCGTGCGCCAGGAGGATACGGAGCTCCGCGACAAGATTTCCGCGGCGATCGAGGAGATCAAGGCGGACGGCACTTACGATGCAATCAACGCGAAGTATTTCGACTTCTCGATCTGGATCGACTGACCGGATAGGGTAGAGCGGAATCGCGGGCGGCGGGTCGATCCCGCCGCCCGTTTTCTTAAAGGGCAGGGCTCTCGCGCGCTTGGAAAACTGGCTCAGCCTGATTCAGTTCGGGCCCGACGGTTGGGGCGACGAACTTGCCGCGGGCGCATGGCTGACGATCCAGCTTGCGGTGGCCACCCTCCCCTTCGGGCTGCTGCTCGGCCTCCTCATCGCCGCGGCCAAGGCATCGAAGCACAGGGTGCTGCGCGGCCTCGGTAACGCGTTCACCACAGTCTTCCGGGGCCTTCCCGAGCTCCTCACCATCTTCCTCGTCTATTACGGCGGGCAGCTCCTGCTCCAGCGGCTGTTCACGCTGTTTTCGGACGGCCAGGTGACGGTGAGCAGCTTCATCGCCGGCTTCATCGCACTCGGCCTCGTGTTCGCGGCCTATTCGAGCGAAGTCTTCCTCGGCGCGTCGCGCGCGATCCCCCGCGGCCTCTACGACGCCGGTGAGGCGCTCGGCATGCGGCGCCTTCCGATCCTGCTGCTCGTCATCTTTCCGCAGTTCGTCAGGCTGGCGCTCCCCGGTATTGCCAACCTCTGGCTGGTGCTGCTGAAGGACACCTCGCTCGTGTCGGTGATCGCCATCGACGACCTGATGCGGATGACTTACGTCGCGGTGGGCGCCACGAAGCAGCCCTTCCCGCTCTATCTCACGGCGCTCTTACTCTACCTTGCCATGTCGATCGTCTCGTCGTTCGGCATCCTGGCGATCGAGCGCTGGTCGGAACGCGGGGTGCGGCGGGCATGAACACCGATGTCCTCTTCCGCTACGGGCCACGGATGCTGGAAGGCCTGCTTGTCACCATCGAGCTCGTTGCGCTCTCGGTCGTGCTCGGCGCTCTCCTCGCGGTGCCGATCGCTCTCGCGCGCTCGTCACAGAACCGCATCCTGCGCGGCCTCTCCTTCGGCTACGTCTATTTCTTCCGCGGCACGCCACTCCTGGCGCAGCTTTTCCTCGTCTACTACGGCAGCGGCCAGTTCCGCGGCTTCTTCGACGCTATCGGCCTGTGGTGGTTCTTCCGCGAGGCCTTCTACTGCTGCGTCCTCACCTTTACGTTGAACACCGCCGCCTATCAGGCTGAGATATTCCGCGGCGCCATCCGCGCCATCCCCCGCGACCAGACCGACGCCGGCCACGCGCTTGGCCTTCACAATGGGCAGGTCTTCTTCCTCGTCGTCCTGCCGCAGGCGCTGATGATCGCGCTCCGCCCGCTCGGCAACGAGATCGTGCTGATGATCAAGTCGTCGGCCGTTGCCGCCATCGTCACGGTCTTCGACCTGATGGGGGCCACCCGCCTCGCCTACTCGCGGACCTTCGACATATCCGTCTATCTCTGGGCGGCGCTCCTCTATCTCATCGTCGTCGAGACGCTGCGGCGCGGTTGGGATCTTCTGGAGCGCCGGTTGACGAGACACCTTCGTCCGGCTTAATCGCCGGCACCTGTACCCACCCAATCCCTGCTCGGAGATTTGACATGGCGAACGTCGCCTTCATCGGCCTTGGCGTCATGGGTTACCCCATGGCCGGACACCTGGCGCGGCGCGGCGGTCACGCCGTCACGGTCTATAACCGGACGCCCGGCAGAGCGGAGAAATGGGTGGCCGAGTTCGGCGGTAAGGCGGCGGAAACGCCAGCCGGCGCCGCGAAGGGCGCCGAGTTCGTTTTCGTGTGCGTGGGTAACGACGACGACCTGCGGTCCGTCACCCTCGGAAGCCACGGCGCGCTTTCGGGAATGAAGGCCGGCGCCACCCTCATCGACAACACGACCGCCTCGGCGATCGTCGCGCGCGAGTTGTACGCCGCGTCTGAGAAAAAGGGCGCCGCGTTCCTCGATGCGCCCGTGTCCGGCGGACAGGCCGGCGCCGAGAACGGCCAGCTCACTGTCATGGTGGGCGGCGACCAGTCGGCCTTCGACAAGGCCAAGCCGGTGATCGAGGCCTACGCCAAGATGGTCGGCCTGATGGGTCCGGCGGGCGCCGGCCAGCTCACCAAGATGGTCAACCAGCTCTGCATCGCCGGGCTCGTTCAGGGGCTTGCTGAAGGCATCCACTTCGCCAAGCGCGCGGGGCTCGATGTCGAGCAGGTCGTGGACGTCATCTCCAAGGGTGCGGCGCAGTCATGGCAGATGGAGAACCGCTACAAGACGATGAACGCCGGCAAGTTCGACTTCGGCTTCGCCGTCGACTGGATGCGGAAAGACCTCGCCATCACCATCGCCGAGGCGCGGAACAACGGCGCGACGCTGCCCGTGGCGGCCCTCGTCGACCAGTTCTACGCCGAGATACAGGCGATGGGCGGCAGCCGGTGGGACACCTCCAGCCTGATCGCGCGGCTGGAGCGCAACCGCTGAGCAAGGTCCGGCCATCGCGTTCGGACGGCCAAGCGCGCGAGGCGCGCGCTATCATCGCCGAGTTGCGTGCCCTCGGCTCGGCTGAGAACCGCGCCGGCATGGCGCACTTCGGCATCAACACGGAGAAGGCTTTCGGCGTTTCGATGGCGGCGATGCGCCCTTTGGAGCGGCGGTATCGCCGAAACCATGCGCTGGCGGCTGAACTCTGGGAGAGCGGCTGGCACGAGGCGCGGATTCTCGCAGGCCTGATCGACGAGCCGAAGCTCGTCACGCGCCGGCAGATGGACGAATGGGCTGCGGCATTCAATTCGTGGGACCTCTGCGATCAGGTCAGCATGAAGTTGTTCGCGCGCACGCCCTTTGTCGCCGACAAGGTGCGGAAGTGGGCGAAGAACAGGCGCGAGTTCGTCCGTCGCGCAGCATTCGCCACCATCGCCGGCTATGCAGTGCACGCCCGCAAGACGCCCGACGCGGAGTTCGTCGCCTTCCTCGACCTGATCGAAGCCTCCGCCACCGACGAGCGCAATTTCGTGCGCAAGGCGGTCAACTGGGCACTCCGCCAGATCGGCAAGCGGTCGCCCTCCCTTCACGCGCCGGCATTGGCGCTCGCCGAGAAGCTCGCCGCCTCGCCCGACAGGACGGCGCGCTGGATCGGCAAGGACGCGGTCCGCGAGCTGACCGATCCCGTTCAGGTGGCGCGCGTCGCAGCGAGGGCGGCGCGATGAGTCCGGTCCCCGCACCACAGGCACCACGCATCGGCGTCGCGCTCGGCAGCGGCGCGGCGCGCGGTCTGGCGCATATCCCCTACATCGAAGCCATGGACGAGCTTGGGGTGCGCCCCGCGCTGATCGCCGGCACCTCGATCGGGGCATTGATCGGCGCGGGCTGGGCAAGCGGCATGAGCGGCCGCCAGCTCCGCGAGCATGCCACGCTGGTGCTCGGCACCGTGCAGGTGATCGCCGGCCGCCTGTGGACCAACCGCCCGTCCTTCAGGGGGATGCTTCAGACCGGCGTCTCCATCCAGGTCGACGCCCTCCAGATCACCAACGCCTTTCTTCCCGATGCCTTCGCGGACGATTTTTCCGCCCTGCCGACCCCGTTCCGCGCCGTCGCCACCGACCTCGACCGCTGGGCGCCCACCATCTTCGCATCGGGGCCGCTTCGCCCGGCGATCGCAGCCTCGCTCGCCATCCCGGCGCTGTTCAAGCCGGTGATCTTCCAGGACCGGGTCTACATCGACGGCGGCGTCACCGATCCCTTGCCGCTCGATCAGGCCGCGTCCGGTGTCGACATCCTGATCGGCATCGACGTCACCGGCGGCCCCGACGGGAGCAGCTCCGCGAGGGATTCGAATCTGATCGACGTCGGCATCGCGGCTGCGCGCATCATCACCCGTACCGTCGTCAACTATGCGATGGAGCGCTATCCGCCTGACGTCTACGTCCAGGCGCCGGTCAATGCATTCGGCATGCTGGAGTTCTGGCGCGTGCGCGAGATCATGGCGGCCGCGGAGGCCGACAAGGACCGCTTCAAGCGCGCCGTGGCGGATAGGATTGAGCGGGCGCTCGGCGCAGGCGGCTGATCAGGCGATCGCCTTCACCTTTTCCTTCTCCACGACCACATAGTTCAGCGGCAGCGTGGTCGTGTACTTGATCTGCTCCATGGCGAAGGTCGTCGACACGTCGGAGATGTCGATCTTCGAGATGAGGCGCTTGTAGAAGGCGTCGTACGATTCGATGTCGGGAACCACCACGCGCAGCAGGTAGTCGACCTGCCCGGCCATCCGGTAGAACTCCACCACCTCCGGAAAGTCCTGGATCACCTCGGCGAAGCGGCGGAGCCATTCCTCGTTGTGCTGGTTGGTGGTGATGGACACGAACGCCGTCACCTTGGCGTTGACCTTGCGCGGATCGAGGAGCGCCACGCGCCGCACGATGACGCCGTCCTCCTCCAGCTTCTGGATGCGCCGCCAGCACGGCGTCGTCGACAGCCCCACCCGCCGCCCGATCTCGGCAACGGGCACGGTGGCGTCCTCCTGGAGGATCTGCAGGATCTTGCGGTCGAGCCGGTCAACCATGGCGCTTGCTCCGAAACAGGCCGTATCGTGAGGATAAATTCCCAACGGCCGCCCTTCTCAGGGCTTTCTGTAGAATATTATCCTACAAGTCAAGAGGCGAGGCGCGCGGCGATCTCCCGGCGGACGACCGGCAGCAGCTCGGCCTCGAACCAGGGATTGCGCTTGATCCAGGCGTTGTTGCGCCACGAGGGATGCGGCAGGGGAATGACCTTCGGCCGGGACGTGGCGGCGAAGATCGTGCGCCAGTCCGCCACCGTCTCGCTCAGCGTCGGCCGTTGCAGCGGCCCCAGGTGCCAGCGCTGGGCGTACGACCCGACGGCCAGCACGAAGTCGATGCGCGGCAACGCCTCGAACAGCGCGGAACGCCACGCCGGCGCGCATTCCCGCCGCGGCGGCAGGTCGCCGCCGGCGGCGTCCTGCCCCGGATAGCAGAAACCCATGGGAATGATGGCGATCCGGCTTTCGTCGTAGAAGGTTTCCGCGTCGACCCCCATCCAGTCCCGGAGACGATCGCCGGAGGCGTCCGTGAAGGGCTGCCCCGAGGCATGGACCCGCGTTCCCGGCGCCTGGCTGGCGACGCAGATCGTGGCGGTGGCGGACGCCCGGAAAACCGGCCGCGGCTCATGGGGCAACGGCCGCGCGGTCGGCTGCTCGCGGCAGATCCGGCACGCCCTGATCGCGGCGGCGATTTCGTCAAGCGGCTCTGGGCCGGGCGGGAGCTTGAGGGCGACGGACACGATCTGGGCGTTTGACGGAAGGAATCAGCGGGAAATTAAGCATTCGGGACGCATCTTGCGCGGACGGGGAAAGAGTCAACGGCGCGCGGGCACGATAGGTGGATAGCGAATACTCGCCAACCGGCACGGACCAGACCGCCATCAGCCGCGCCCGCGCCGAGCAGCGGCGGGCCGTGCGCGGGACCGTGCGGGCGCAGCGCGAGCGGCTGACCTCGGCGTCCGGCACCCGCCCGGCCTTCGATCACGAGCTCGGGCTCACCTTCGCCCGCAACCGCATCAGCGTCGCCTACGCCGTGCCGCTCCTCATTCTGATCGTCGCCGCTGCGGCGATGCTCTGGATCGATGCGTGGATCGTGCTCGGCTGGGCCGCAGTCGTGCTCGCCACCCATGTCCTCATGCTGGTCCTCTGCCGCGTCTATACGGAATCTCCTGCCGCCGATATTTCCATCCGGACGTGGACCGATCGGTTCGTCGTCGCCGAGATGTTCGGAGGCGCGGCCTGGGCGGCGCTTTTCATCCTGCTGCCGCAGACGCCGGGCGACGTCGCCGGCCTGGAGGTCTTCCAGTTCGCGACGATGCTCATCGTTGTCTCGATGATCACCTCGCTCGCCTCCGCCATTCCGTCCGCGGCCGCGGCAGGCACCATCCCCATTACGCTTGCCGTGGTCGTGATCTATCTCACGCGGGGCGGCGTGCTCTTCTACGCGCTGGCTGCGATGGCGTGCGTGGCGCAGGTGTTCTTCCTGCTGCTCGCCTCGCGCCTTTATCGCGCCACGCTCACCATGCTCGAGTTCCGCGCCGAGAAGGATTTCCTCATCGCCGAGCTCGAGACGGCGAAGTCGATCTCGGACGAGTCGCGGAGGCGGGCGGAGGAAGCCAACCTCGCCAAGTCGCGGTTCCTCGCCACCATGAGCCACGAGCTGCGGACGCCGCTGAACGCCATCCTCGGCTTCTCCGAGATCATGAAGGGCGAAGTCCTCGGCCCCGTCGGAACCCACGCCTACAAGGACTACGTCGCCGACATCCACGCTAGCGGGCAGCACCTGCTCGGCCTTATCAACGAGATCCTCGACCTGTCGCGGATCGAGGCCGGCCGCTACCAGTTGAGCGAGGAGCCGGTGGACCTTGCCGCCGTCGCCACGGAGTGCGTGCACCTTCTCCTGCTCAAGGCGAAAGCCAAGAACATCACCATCGACGAGGACTACGTCGCCGGGTTACCCAAGCTCTGGGCCGACGACCGTGCCGTACGGCAGATCGCGCTCAATCTTCTTTCCAACGCCATCAAGTTCACGCCGAGCGGCGGCGAGATCGCGGTCAAGGTCGGCTGGACCACCGGCGGAGGTCAGTTCCTTTCGGTCAAGGACAATGGGCCGGGCATCCCGCCGGAGGAGATTCCGATTGTGCTGTCGGCGTTCGGCCAGGGCTCGATCGCCATCCGCAGCGCCGAGCGCGGTGCAGGCCTCGGTCTGCCGATCGTGCAGGCGCTCATGGAGACGCACGATGGCAGCTTCGAGCTCACGTCGCGACTCCGCGAGGGCACGGAGGCTATTGCCGTCTTCCCGCAGTCGCGCGTGATGGAGGCGCTGCCACCGATCGAGGGCGAGACACGCGGCAGCAAGTGGTTGCGCGCCGGCTAGCCTTCCTTCGTCGCCACGCCCGCTTCGGCAAACGTCGCCATGCCGGCATGGATGCGGGCGGCCGTCCGCACGATGACGGCCGCAAGCGCCGCGCCGGTGCCCTCGCCAAGACGCATGCCGAGGTCGAGCACGGGCACCTTGCCCATGTGGTCCAGCGCGCGTCGGTGCGCCGGCTCCGCGGAGACGTGGCCGAACAGGCAGTGGTCGAGCGCGGAACTGTCCATCGCGTGGAGGATGGCGGCCGCCGCCGTGGCCACGTAGCCGTCTATGACCACCGGCACGCGGTTCGTGCGGGCCGCCAGGATCGCGCCGGTCATGGCCGCCACTTCGCGCCCGCCCACGTGTCGCAGGACTTCAAGCGGATCGTCCAGCTTGCCCGCGTGGGTCCGTAGTGCTGCCTCGACCGCCGCGCGCTTTCGCGCGATGCCTTCGGCGTCGAGGCCGGTGCCGGGGCCGACCCAGTCCGCCGCATCGCCGCCGAACAGCGCCGTGAAAATCGCCGCGGCGATGGTCGTGTTGGCGATGCCCATTTCGCCGATGCACAGGAGGTCGACGCCTCCGGCCGTCGACTCCATGCCGAACGCCATGGTCGCCGCGCACGCGGCCTCGTCGAGAGCGGGCTCTACCGTGATGTCGCCGGTCGGTATGTCGAGGGCGAGATCGTAGACCTTCAGGCCGAGATCGTTCGCGGCGCAAATCTGGTTGATGGCGGCGCCGCCGGTGCGAAAATTCTCGACCATCTGCCGTGTCACCTCAGCCGGGAACGCCGAGACGCCACGTGCCGCCACACCGTGGTTACCGGCGAAGACCGCGACCAGGGGACGGTTGACCGCCGGCGGCGAGCGCCCCTGCCAGGCCGCCAGCCATTCCGCGATCGTTTCGAGTCGCCCCAGCGATCCCGCGGGCTTCGTCAGGTTCGCGTCGCGTGCCCGCACCGTCGCCGCGGCCGCCGAATCGGGGCCGGGCATGGCGCGGACGAGGGCACGAAAGTCGTCAAAGGGCAGTCCGGACCCTGGCGAGACCACCGGCTAACTCCGCTCGATACCGGGAAGCGCTTCGGTGGTTTGGCCGAAACGTGACGAGGTTCTATAACCGGCATCGCAACGGCCGCAAGCCGCAGGAACAGGCAGCGACATGGCCACGGACGACCAGCCGACGCCCGGCGATGCTGCGAAGGGCGAGATCGTGGTGGCGATTGCCGAACTCCGCATGGCCGGCGCATTCCTGACACGGCTGCCGGCCGAACTGTTCGGCGCCGACACCGCGAGCGCGCCGCGCTTCACGCAGGCGGCGCGCGTCTTTCCTGTCGTCGGCGCGATCGTCGGGCTGCTCGGCGGGATCGTTCTTGCGATCGCGATGTGGCTCGGGATGCCGGCCTTCGTCGCAGCCTCCCTTGGCGTCGCCACCACTGTGCTCATCACCGGCGGCCTCCACGAGGACGGCCTTGCCGATATGGCCGACTCCTTCGGCGGCACGAGCACCGAGAAGCGGCTGGCGATCATGGACGACAGCCGGGTCGGCACTTTCGGGGCGCTGGCCCTCCTGTTCTCGGTGCTTCTCCGCGTCGGCGCCCTCACCGCCATCGCCCGCCTCGGCGCGTGGCACGCCGTGTTCGCCCTCATCGCCGCGGAGGCGGTATCGCGCGCCGCCCTCGTCCGGCTGTGGCACGACCTCCCGGCCGCCCGCACGGGCCTGTCGAGCGATACCGGCCCGCCGGACCAGAACGCCATGCTCGTGGCGCTCGCCATCGCCGCCGTGATCGCCGTCATCCTCGGGCTGCCCAGTCTCGGCCTCTGGGCGACCATCCTGGCGGGTGCGCTTGCGGCGATCGCCACCTACGCCATGATCCGGCTTAGCGCCCAGGCCATCGGCGGGCGGACAGGCGACACCCTCGGCGCCTGCCAGCAGATGGCGCTCGCGGGCTTTCTGATCGGCGCCTCGGTGGCCTAGCCGATCGCGGCCTAAGCCCTTACATCTGTGCGATGATTTCGCCCTGCATCAAGCTGTGCGCCCTCGATCCCGACGACAGGGTCTGCGTCGGCTGCGGCCGCACGTTGGCCGAAATCGGATCCTGGTCGCGGCTTTCCGACGCCGAACGGCGCGCGATCATGGCGGTGTTGCCGGGCCGACTGGCGGCACGCAGGATCGCGCCGGCCCTCCGGCGTGACACAGTGGCTCCATGAGCACGCCACCGGGACGTCCTCAGCCGCTGTTCTGGCTCCTGATCGGGCTCATCGTGCTCGCTGCGGGCGTCCTTGTCTTCGGCGACGGCGCGGCGATCTTCGGCCTCGACCAGAACGACTTCGGCAACGTCGCCTATCTGGTGATCCTGCTCGTCTTCGTCGGCTCCGCCCTCCTCGGCCGGCGCCTCGGTGCGGGCGAGGTCGTCCGATCCGCCGCCGCGTGGCTCGCGATCATCCTCGTGCTCGTCGGCGTCTACGCCTACCGGACGGAGCTCACCGGCGTCGGCACGCGGCTCCTCGGCGTTCTAGTTCCGGGGGTGCCGGTCCCCGGTCGCCTCGCCGGCACCGGCGAGGACAGCGTGATGATCGTCCGCTCGATCGGCGGGCACTTCGCGGTGCGCGCCGAGGCGGACTCGGTTCCCCTCACCATGATGGTCGACACCGGCGCGAGCTTCGTCACGCTGACCTTCGAGGATGCCATGCGGCTCGGGATCGACCCCGACGATCTGCGGTTCGCCATTCCCGTCCGCACCGCCAATGGCACGATGGAAACCGCGCCGGTCACGATCGACCGCCTCGCCGTTGGCCCCATCGAGCGGAGCGGTGTGGCCGCTCTTGTCGCTCCGCCCGGCTCGCTCGACGAAAGCCTGCTGGGCATGAG
>CAZXKZ010000049.1:14583-14692 GCA_964641825.1 uncultured Bauldia sp. | reverse complement strand
AGCGCGCGATGCTGCTCGCAGCGCCCTTCGTCACCGCCATCTCGCTCGGCCCCCGCATCCTCCGCGCCGACACCGCCGCGGTGGCCGCGCTCGCGCTGGTCCAGGCCGT
>CAZXKZ010000049.1:0-14573 GCA_964641825.1 uncultured Bauldia sp. | reverse complement strand
ACGACCACCCCCATGCCGGAAATCCAGTGAATGGCCCGCGACGCCTCCGACGCGACGCCGATTGAATCCTACGCCGAGCTCGTCGAAGTCCTGTCCTCCGGCTGCAAGCCGAAGGCGGCTTGGCGCGTCGGCACCGAGCACGAGAAGTTCGGCTTCTACCTCGCCGACTTCAAGCCGGTCCCGTACGAGGGCGACCGCGGCATACGTCGCCTGCTGGAGGCCATGGAGGGGCTGCTCGGCTGGCATCCCATCATGGACGGCGAGCACGTCATCGGGCTCACCGACCCGACCGGGCGGGGCGCCATCTCGCTGGAGCCGGGCGGGCAGTTCGAGCTGTCCGGCGCGCCGCTTGCCACCATCCACCAGACCTGCCGCGAGGTGAACGCCCACCTGGCACAGGTGCGCGAGTGCGCCACTCCCCTCGGCATCGGCTTCCTCGGCGCCGGCTTCTCGCCCAAGTGGACGCGCGCCGAAACGCCTGTCATGCCGAAGTCGCGCTACGCCATCATGGCCCGCTACATGCCGAAGGTCGGCGGCAAGGGGCTCGACATGATGTTCCGCACCTGCACCATCCAGGCCAACCTCGATTTCTCCGACGAGGCCGACATGGTGACCAAGATGCGCGTCGGCCTCGCGCTGCAGCCAGTGGCGACGGCGCTGTTCGCCAACTCGCCGTTCACCGAAGGCAAGCCCAACGGCTTCGAATCCTACCGCTCCGAGATCTGGCTCGACACCGACCGCGACCGCACCGGCATGCTCAACTTCGCCTTCGAGGAAGGCTTCGGCTTCGACCGTTACGTCGATTGGGCGCTCGATGTGCCGATGTACTTCGTCAAGCGCGGCGATCACTATCACGATGTCGCCGGCGCCTCGTTCCGCGACCTCATGGACGGCCGCCTCGCACAGTTGCCGGGCGAGCGTGCGACGCTGTCGGACTGGAAGAATCATCTGTCGACGCTGTTCCCCGAGGTTCGCCTGAAGAACTATCTCGAGATGCGCGGCGCCGACGGCGGCCGCAGCAGCCGCATCTGCGCAGTGCCGGCGCTGTGGGTCGGGCTTCTCTACGATTCGGAATCGCTCGACGCCGCCTGGCAGCTCGTGCGCGACTGGACCGCCGAGGAGCGCGAGACGCTCCGCACCTCCGTCCCGCTCACCGCACTGGAGACCCGCTTCCGCAATCGCACCGTGCGCGAGATCGCTGCCGAGGTGATCGACCTAGCCCGCCAGGGCCTCACCCGCCGCGCCAACCTCAACGGCGAGGGCATGGACGAGACGATCTTCCTGTCCTCGCTCGACGAGATCATCGCCACCGGCAAGACGCCTGCCGATCGCCTGCTCAACGAGTACGAGCACGACTGGCACGGCAACATCGACCGTATCTTCGAGACTCACGCGTACTGACGCTGCGCACATAAAAAATGGCCCGCTCGGGAGGAGCGGGCCAGTCTGTGGATGCGCCCAGGGGACCAGGCGCCTCCGGAAATGTCGTCAGCGGCGGTTGTGGCTCCTGGTCACGATCGCCGTCTCCTGGCGGCTCGCGCGGATCGCTGCGCGCCGTTCGCTGGAGAACACCTTGAGGCGCGAGGAGGGATCGTCGCCCGCGCGGCCGGCGAGCGCCGAGCGCACGTCATTCTGCGTGAGGCCGATGTCGCGGAGCATGCGATCGTCCCATTCGAGGAGACGGTTGACCTCGCGGCGGTTCTTCGCGGCCTTCCACACGGCTGCCACGCGTGCCGCGCTAACCACGATGACATGCTGGATGCGCTCGCCGATCTGGGGCGCGTGGCTGTGGCTGAATTCGGTTGTGGCCATGGTCGTAATCCTTCTTCAAGCGGAGCCCGTGCAGCCCCACGCCGAAGGTCGTCCGGCGCAGGTTCGAATGGCCATCGAGGCATTCGGAACAGCGCTGATATGCGCCTCTGCTATTGATCATTCCAACGAATGTTTCTAATATCAGGCATCGTTTTCAGTGATGGGTTGGCGTGAGTCAGAATCGAGGAAAACCGTGGCTATTCCGCTCGATCTCGATCAATTGCGAACCTTCGTGGCCATCGCCGAGTCCGGCTCGTTCACGCGTGCCGCCGACGTGGTTCACAAGACCCAATCTGCGGTTTCCATGCAGATGCGCAGGCTGGAAGAGAGGATCGGCAAGCCGATCTTCGAGCGCGACGGGCGCATGTCGAAGCTGACTGAGGATGGCGAGCGCCTCCTTGGCTATGCGCGCCGCATGGTCCGCCTCTCCGACGAGACTATCGCCGCCTTCGACGAGACGGAGCTGTCCGGTTCGGTCCGCCTTGGCACGCCCGACGACTATGCCGATCGTTTCCTGCCCGAGATTCTCGCCCGCTTCGCGCGCTCAAATCCGCGCGTGGAAGTATCAGTGATCTGCGAACCGTCCATGACGCTCATGGACATGGCGCGGCGCGGCGAGGTCGATCTCGCCATCGTTACCGATTGCGGCGAGATGGAAACGGAGATCGTGCGGCAGGAGCCGCTGCTGTGGATCTCGTCGGCATCCCATCAGGTGGAAGAAGAGGAAATCTTGCCGCTGGCGCTCTCCAAGGCGCCGTGCATCTGGCGGACGGCCGCCCTCGAAGCGCTGTCCGCCATGGGCCGCAAGTATCGCGTCCTCTACACCAGCGGCAATTCCACCGCGGTGGCGGCCGCCGTGCAGGCGGGACTCGCCGTCACGGTGCTCGCCGAGTCGGCGCTGCGGCCCGGCATGCGCGTCTTGAGCGAGGCCGACGGCTTCCCGCGGCTGCCGAGCTGCCGCATCGGCATCGTCCGCTCCTGGAATCGTCCGGGTTCGGCCGTGGTCGACAAGCTCGCCGAGCACATCGTCTCGTCACTGGACAATCTCTCGGTGCCCGCCGTCGCCGCCTGAGGCGCTGTGACGGCTGTCACAAGCGCCGCGCGGGCGGAATGATAGTCCAACGGATGCGGCTTCCGCCGGAACGATTGCCCGGCGACAGCGTCTTACGGGAATGGGTTTGCTTGAGGGGCACCCGGCAGGCTCCTACGTAAAGATCGATCCCGGCGACAGGAACAGGAAAGAGCAGGAGAAACGGTCATGTCATTGCGCATCGGCGACACCGCGCCCGATTTCGAGGCGGAGACGACCCAGGGGAAAATCAAGTTCCACGAGTGGCTCGGCGACTCTTGGGGCATCCTGTTCTCCCATCCCAAGGATTTCACGCCGGTCTGCACCACCGAGCTCGGCTACATGGCCAAACTCCAGCCCGATTTCCAGAAGCGCAACGTCAAGGTCATCGGCCTCAGCGTCGACCCGGTCGACCGGCACGCCGGCTGGGCGAAGGACATCGAGGAGACGCAGGGCCACGCGCCGAACTTCCCGATGATCGGCGATCCGACGCTGGCCATCTCCAAGCTCTACGACATGCTGCCGGCATCCGCCGGCGACACCTCCGAGGGCCGCACCGCCGCCGACAACCAGACGGTGCGCACGGTCTACGTCATCGGCCCGGACAAGAAGATCAAGCTGTCGATCTCCTACCCGATGACCACCGGCCGCAACTTCGACGAGATTCTGCGCGTGGTCGATTCGATGCAACTCACCGCCAAGCACAAGGTGGCGACACCGGTGAACTGGAAGCACGGCGACGACGTCATCATCGCCGGCTCTGTCAACAACGACGATGCGAAGAAGATCTGGCCCGCCGGCTGGAAGGAGCCGAAGCCCTACATCCGTATCGTCCCCCAGCCGGGGCGCTGATCCGCGTCTGGCGGAGGATCAGCCGGCGTCGGCTGCCGCGCGGAGGCCGCATTCCAGCAGGCGGACCCGCACACGGGTCGCCTCGGCCGCCGGCAGTTCGGCGCGCCGGAAGGCATCCCATACTGGAAAGCTCATAAGGGCGGCGGCCACTTCGGCAGCTTGGCTGGGAAGCTTCTCGCCCCTGAGCGCCTCCGCGACTAGCGCCGCCACGCCGGCTTCGACGGCCCTCAGGAATCCGTCCAGCTCCGGCACCAGCTCACGGTCCCGCGCCGCCAGCCGAAGACGAAGCGCGCCGCGCGCGTAGAAGGCGTCGACTACTTCGACCAGCCGGGTGAGCCGCTGCCGGGTTGTCGTCAGGCCCGCAAAAACCGCCGGCGCGGCATCCGGCACGGGTGGCTGCATCTCCTGCCAAACATGGACGCCGCACGCCTGAACAAGGTCGCCCAGTGTCGGGAAATGCCGCAGGACGGTCGCCGTGCCGACGCCGGCCCGCGCCGCGATCTCCGAGAAGGTGGCTGGCGCGACGCCCTTCTCGTCATGCACCGCCATGGTCGCCCGCACGATGCGCTCGCGCGTCCGATCGCGGGTCTCGGCCCGTCGGCTCATTCTGTACTGGCGCGCCAACTGTCCTCCTGATTTGACAGTAGAGATATTTCGTGAAAATAGATATCCGATAAACTTATAGACCGCTGCCTCGTGCCCGTCGAGCGTCGCATACCGCGCCGGGCGCGGATCGGGGACGATGCGCATGCCCGACGACCTTGAGGACATGCTCGATCTCGTCGGCGACATCTACGACGCCGCGCTCGATCCGGGCCTGTGGCCGGAGGTGCTGCACCGCATCAGCGACTTCGTCGGCGGTCCGTCCTCGGTGCTGATTTCCCACGACCTCGCCGCACGATCCAGCCGCTTCCACTTCTCCTGGGGCGACAACCCGGATTATTCGCGGTCGTATCAGGAGACGTATGTCCGCCTGAACCCGATCTCGCCGATGCTGATGACGATGTCGCCGGGCCAGATCTGGACCGTGGCCACCGCCATGCCAATGAAGCAGTTCCACCAGACCCGCTTCTATCTCGAATGGGTCAAGCCGCAAGGCGGCGGCGATGTGGTCGGAGCAGTGGTCGAGCGGTCGGGCACGGTCGTGACGTCCGTGGCGACCTCGCTCGACGACCGGAGAAGCCCGGCGAGCGAGAGCGCCAAGCGTCGCATGTTGCTGCTTTTCCCGCACGTCAGGAGGGCGGTCGCGATCGGCAACGTCATCGACATGCAACGGGTCGAGGCGGAGGCGCTGGGCGACGCCATCGACGCCCTCGGTGCGGCGGTGTTTCTCGTGCGCCGCGACGGGGAGATCGTGCGCGCCAATGCCAGCGGCCGCGCGCTGACCGCATCCGGGATGCTCCTGCGCACGGTCGAAAGCCGGATCGTCGCCGTCAATGACGGCGTCCGGAGGAGGCTCGGGCAGGCGCTTGACGATGCGGCGGCCGGCGATCGGCTCACGCGGCGAGGCGGAACCGCCGTGCCACTCGTCGATCAAGGTGGCGAGCGCTACGTCGCCCATGTCCTGCCGCTGACGGCGGGCGTCCGACGCCGGGCGGAGCATTCGACGGGGGCGGTTGCCGCCGTCTTTGTCCACAGGGCAGAGATGGACGCCATCCTGCCTATCGAGGCTGTCGCCCGCCAGTTCAGCCTGTCGAAGGCCGAGCTGCGCGTGCTCGTCGGCGTGCTGCAGGTTGGGCCGCCCGCCGAGGTGGCGCCCGTGCTCGGTGTGTCCGAGGCGACGGTCCGCACCCATCTCCGGCGCCTGTTCGAGAAGACCGGTACCAGCCGCCAGGCTGATCTCGTCAAGCTCGTCGCCGGCTACGCCAACCCGGTCGTCGCTCCGGCGACGTAGCAGCCGGGCCGTTTGTGACCCGCGTCACATCCGCTCATCCATATGGATGAAGAACCGGCGGCTCGGCTTTGCGATCTCCTTCCGCGTCGGCTGGAGGGCCGTCCGGGATGGTCCCGGGGGCTCCGATCCCGCCGGAGAAGCGCCCCTTGCGGCGCAACCGAAGGAAGGAACGTCCCCATGTCCATCATCCGCACGCTCGCGCCATTCGCTGCCGCGTCGGCTCTGCTCGTCGGCTTCACGGTCGGCGCCAGTGCCTACCAATGCAAGGCCGCATCCGAGACGGCTGCTTTCGTCAGCCCGAGCGCAGCAACTGCCATGCACACCAGCCGCGTCGTTTGGTCGGCCAAGGTGAAGCAGAAGTTCGGCCTCGAGTGGTCCGTGTGGTCGATTGCGCAGAATCCGGTGCAGAACTGCATGAACGGCGCCGGTGGCACCCAGTGCATCGTCATCGCCAAGCCTTGCAAGTACGTGGTGCAGTAGCCGTTTGTCCCACGATCTCGTCGGAAGAGGGGGGCGGGGCGGCCCCCCTTTTTCATTGTGCGGAGCCGAACACCCCGCTCAAGCGGGGATCCAGTCGGCCGGCAACGAGAGCACTGCACGTATTCTGGATTCCCGCTTTCGCGGGAATGAGCGGTGAGGAGGGAATGCCTAGCTCGGCAAAGCCCTTTCACCCGGCAAGGGCGGGGGCTGGAGTAACGACGCCGGTCTTGCGTCTACTGGATCCTCGCGTGCGCGAGGATGACACCGAGGGGATGCATCCCCGTAACTCCGTGCGGGCCAGTGGAAGTCGCGGGCTCTACGCGCTACCTCTCGCGCGCAGGAGGTGCGGCCATGATCTTTCGCCAGCTCTTCGATAGCGTCTCGTCAACCTACAGCTATCTGCTCGCCAGCCGGAAGGGCGGCGAGGCCCTCATCATCGACCCGGTACTCGACCGCGTGGATCGCTACATCCAGCTCGCCGAGGAACTGGATCTGAAGCTGGTGAAAGCCGTCGATACCCACGTCCACGCCGATCATGTAAGCGGGCTTGGCGCGCTCCGCGATCGCACGCACTGCACCACGGTCATGGGCGAGCGCAGCAACGCCGACGTGGTCGCGATGCGTCTGGCCGATGGCGAGAAGCTCACCATCGAGGGTCTGTCCCTCGACGTCATCTATACGCCGGGCCACACCGACGATTCCTACAGCTTCCTCATGGGCGACCGCGTCTTCACCGGCGACGCGCTGCTCATCCGCGGAACCGGGCGCACTGACCTCCAGAAGGGCGATCCGCGCGCCGCGTACGATTCGCTGTTCGGGAGGCTGCTCAAGCTGCCGGACGAAACGCTGGTCTTCCCGGGCCACGACTACAAGGGCGACACCGTCTCGACCATCGGCGAGGAACGCGCCTTCAATCCGCGCCTGCAAGTGAAGTCGGTCGAGGAATACGTCGCGCTCATGAACAGCCTGCATCTGCCGAACCCGAAGATGATGGACGTGGCGATTCCCGCCAACATGCGGATGGGGCTGCCGCAGGAGGAGACGGCGCGCCGCGGCTGGTCGCTGACGGCAGGTGAGGCGATGCCGCTTCTCGGCCGGCCGGACGTGGCTTTCGTCGATCTCCGCGAGCCGGCGGAGCGCAAGCGCCACGGTGTCATCGCCGGGGCGCTGTCAGCGCCGTATCCCGACCTCGATGCCAATCTCGGCGCCGGCGGCCTTGTTGCCGAGCTCGCGCGGTCCGGCAAGGATCTCGTTTTCTTCTGCTCGTACGGCGAGCGCTCCGCTCTGGCGGTGGAGGCGGCACGCGCGGCGGGATTCGCGTCGGCACGGCACCTTCATGGCGGCATCGACGCATGGCGGAAGGCCGGAGGGGTACTCGGCGCCGCGTGATGCTCACAGGAAACGGTGGTCCGCCCCTTCCAGGACGAGGCAGGTGAGCGGCCCGCCGAAGACCGCGCCGGTATCGATGTTGATCCGGTTCGGCTTCACCTCGGGCACGACGGCCGGCGTATGCCCGTGGACCACCACGAAGCCGTGGTCGCTGTCGTCGAGGAGGAACTCCTGGCGGATCCAGATGAGGTCCTCGGGGTCCTGCTCCTCGAACGGCACGCCGGGGCGGATTCCTGCATGCACGAAAAGGAAATCCCCGAAGCGCGCCGACAGTCGCAGGCTTTCGAGGAAGCGCCGATGCTCCGGCGGCAGCGCGGCACGGAGATCGGTGGAGAGCGTCGCAGCCGATCGGGGCAGGATGCCGAAGCGGGGATCGAGCGAAACCCCGTACGAGCGGAGGGTCGCCGGTCCGCCGATGTTGGGGCTCAGGAACATCTCGGCCGCGTCCTCCGGGTCGTCGAGGAAGGTCAGCAGCCGCTCGTCGTGGTTGCCGCGCAGGAAGACCATGCGCGCATCGTCGCGGCCCAATGCCGCGAGGCGTCCGATGACCGTCGCGGTCGCCGGTCCGCGGTCGACATAGTCGCCGATATGGATGATGCGATGGTCGTCGACCGGCCGCGCCTCCAGGTCCGCAGCGATCTTCGCGTGGGTGTCGGCGAGCGGCCCGTCGCAGCCATGGATATCGCCGATGGCGTAGAGGCGCAGGCCGTCAGGGGTCGTTGCTTTGCCGAGGAACACGCGGTCTGATAGCCAATAGAGACGCCTCCTGCTAGTGCTCCCCATGCGCGTTCTGGCCATCGAAAACTACGTGGGTACCCCGTTGGGTCTCGTCGGCGACGCCCTTACCGGCGCCGGCGTCAAGATCGACCTGCGGGCCGCCTGGAAGGGCGAGCCGTTACCGGCCGGCCCCGATGGCTACGATGGGCTCGTCATTCTCGGCGGCGAGCAATCCGCGCTCGATGACGCCGGCAGTCCGTGGCTCCCGCGTGCGGCGGCGCTGTCACGTGCCTTCGGCGAGGCGGACAAGGCGGTGCTCGGCATCTGTCTCGGTGCGCAACTGGTGGCGCGCGGCGCCGGCGCCGAGAACCTGCTCGGGCGGCCGATCGAGTTCGGCTGGCACTATGTGCGACCCACGGCGGCCGGCCGCGCCGATCCGGTGGTGGGCGCGCTGGGCGCCGGTGCGCCGCTGTTCCACTGGCACACCGACACGTTCACGCTGCCGGCGCATGCCACGCGGCTCGCCGAAAGCGACCTCACCGATATCCAGGCGTTCCGGCTTGGCCGTGCGGTCTACGGCGTCCAGTTCCATTTCGAGGCGGACCGACGGCTGGTTGAGCAGTGGAACACGGAGTTCGCCGAGGTGATCGCCGGCTTCGCCCCGGACTGGCCCGAGCGCTATCCCGCCGAGGCCGCCCACAATGCCGCCCTGGCCGACGAAACCGGCGCGGCCATCGCCCGCGCATGGGCCGGCCTCATCCGCTGACAGGCCTGCCGCGCCCGGCTACAATCCCCGCAACCAACCCCGGTCAGGAGTACACCCCATGAAGCGTACCGCGCTCGCAATCATTGCCGCCATCGCCGCTGTCGGCGTGGCCCATGCGCAGGATTTGCCCGATCTCGGCGGCCGCACGATCGTGGCCGTGACCGAGAATGCCTATACGCCGCTCAACTTTGCCGACCCCGACACGGGCGAGGGGATCGGCTGGGAGTACGACGCCTTCAACGAGATCGCGAAACGACTGAACGCCACCGTCGACTGGCAGCTCGCGAGCTGGGAAACCATGATCGAGGCCGTGCGCCAGGGGCAGTTCGATGTCGGCATGGACGGCATCACGATCAATGACGAGCGCAAGCGGCAGGTCGATTTCTCTGATCCCTACATGGTCTCGGAGCAGTTCATGCTGGTGCGGGCCGACGAGACGCGCTTCGATGATGCCGAGTCCTTCGCTGCCAATCCCGATCTTCTGGTCGGCGCGCAGACCGGCACCACGAACTTCTACGTTGCGGTGTACGAAGTCCTCGATGGCGACGAGGCCAACCCGCGCATCAAGCTGTTCGACACGTTCGGTGCATCGGTGCAAGCGCTGAAGTCGGGCGATGTCGACGTGGTGCTGATGGACAAGACCTCGACCGCCGGCTACATGGGCGCTTCGCCGGATGCCTTCAAGGTCGTCGGCGGCCCGCTCGGCTCCGAGGAGTTCGGGTTCATCTTCACGCCAGGTTCCGATCTTGTCGCGCCGGTCAACGCAGCTCTTGCCGCGATGAAGGCCGACGGCACCATCGACGCCCTGAACCAGAAGTGGTTCTTCGATTACTACAACAAGCAGTGACGCGTCCGGCATCCGTTCGCTGACGTGCCGCCGAAAGAATCCCGCCGCGAGTTTCCGTACTGGTTGCTCGCGGCGATTCTTTTGGGCGTGCTCTTCGCCTGGCTGATCGTCGCCGACGGCAACTATGCGATCATCTTCCGGGCGCTGCGCCAGGGCATCGTCACCACGATCTGGGTTTCCGTCGTCGCCTTCGCGCTGGCGGCCTGTATCGGCCTGATCGTGGCCCTTGGACGCCGCTCCCGGTTCCGCGCCGTCCGCGAGGTCGCCACCTTCTACGTCGAGATCGTCCGCGGCATCCCCGTTCTGGTGCTCCTGTTCTACGTCGCCTTCGTCGGCGCACCGGGGATCGTCGAAGCGTGGAACTTTGTCCTGACAGCCCCGATCGAGGCGGGCCTGCTGCCCGCCATGACGGTGCGGGGCTTCGACATGACGTGGCGGGCCATCTTCGCGCTTTCGATCAGCTATTCCGCCTTCCTGTCGGAGATCTTCCGCGCCGGCATCGAAGCTGTCCCACGGATACAGGTGGAGGGCGCGCAGGCACTCGGGATGTCGCGCACCGCCACGTTTGTCAGCGTGGTCCTGCCGCAGGCGTTCCGGACCGTGCTGCCGCCGCTCGGCAACGATTTCGTGGCGATGATCAAGGATTCGGCGCTGGTGTCCGCTCTCGGCGTGCAGGACATCACACAACTCGGCAAGGTTTATTCGGCCTCCACCTTCCGCTTCTTCGAGACTTACAACGTCGTGGCGTTTCTCTACCTGGTGATGACGCTGAGCCTGTCGCTGATGGTCCGCGCGCTGGAGGCCCGGCTCAAGCGCCAGGGCTGGGTCGGCACCTGACGGGTGCCCGGTCGCGTCTATCCGACGATCAGGATATGCAGCCGCCGCGGGCCGTGCGCGCCGATCAGGATGGTCTGCTCGATGTCGCCCGAGCGCGACGGTCCGGTGATCCAGTTGACCGTCCGCGGCAGGAAACCGCGGCCGTAGCGCGCCCGCAGCCGGTCCCAGACCGACTCGTAGTCGCCCACGACGTCCTCGGCCTTCACCACGACGATGTGCGTGTCGGGAAGAAAGTTGATGGTGGTCGGGTTCTCCTTCCCCGAAGCGAGCACCAGCGTTCCGCTCTCGGCGACTGCTGCGAAGGCATGCGACAGGCCGACGGGATCAGTGCCGTCGGAGGGGCCGCGCTTCACCTCGATCGGCGTGCGGCTCCAGGGAAGGGGGGCAAGCACCGGATCGTCGCCGGTGCGGAGCGTGGCCGGAAGATTGTGCCGCCGCAGGAAATCGGCAACCGCCATCGGTATGCCGGATACTTCCGCAAGCCGCTCAACGGTTGCCGATGCCTTCGTCGCCAGCGCGGTGAAAAGCGCCACCCGCTCGTCCTGCGGGAGCCGCGCCCGGTCGGGAATGATGCCTTTGGGCGCGCGCGTCAGGCGGCCGTCGACCGTCGCGTTGCGATTGGGCTCCTCGCCGGTCACCCCGAGCGACCGGCGGATCTTCCCGAAGATCGCGTCGCGCTGGTTCATCCGCGGCTCTGTTCCGCCCACAATTCCTGGAAGGTCTTGCCCGCGGGTGCGGGGAGGTCGCGGAACTTGGTCCACCCGCCAGCAAGCGGCAGCCGCCTGAACCTGCCTTTGCGCCAGCCGAGATTGCCAAGGACTCGCATCGCGACGCCGGTCGCCCACTGATAGAGGCGCGGCCGCCTGGCGAAGAAGGCCCAGACCCCAAGCCCGTAGCGGAACGTCGCGGGCGACAGGTGGCGTTCGAACTCCCGCTCGCGCCAGTGGCGCATCATTTTCGGCAGGGGAATCTTCATCGGGCACACCGCCTCGCACCGCCCGCAGAAGGTCGAGGCGTTGGGCAGATGCCCGGCCTTATCAACGCCGCCCAGCGTCGGCGTCAGCACAGCGCCCATAGGCCCCGGATAGACCCAGCCGTACGCATGCCCACCGACCTCATGATAGACCGGGCAATGGTTCATGCACGCGCCGCAGCGGATGCAGCGGAGCATGTCCTCGAACTCCGACCCGAGCATCGCGGAGCGGCCGTTGTCGAGGATGACGACGTGGTACTCGTCCGGCCCGTCCGGATCGCCCTCCCGGCGCGGCCCGGTGGAGAAGGTGGTGTAGGCCGACATGTCCTGGCCGGTGGCCGAGCGCGCCAGCAGGCGCAGGATCTGGCTGGCGTCGTTGAGGGTCGGGGTGATCTTCTCAAGGGACGCCAGCACGATGTGGATGCGCGGCAGCGTCTGCGTGAGATCGCCGTTGCCCTCGTTGGTGACGATGACCGACGTGCCGGTCTCGGCGATCAGGAAATTGGCCCCGGTTATGCCGACGTCCGCGGCAAGGAATCGTTCGCGCAGGATGCCGCGCGCTTCGTTGAGCAGCGTCACCGGTTCCGAAAGGTCGCGGTCCGGGCGGAGATGGGTATGCACGCGCCGGAAGTCGGCCTCCACCTGCTCCTTGGTCAGGTGGACGGCAGGGGCGATGATGTGGCTCGGCGCCTCGTGGCGTATCTGAATGATGTACTCGCCGAGGTCCGTTTCGATCGGCTCGACGCCGTGTTCGGCGAGATATTCGTTGAGGCCGATCTCCTCGGCCACCATCGTCTTGCCCTTAGTGACGGTGCGCGCACTGGCGCGGCGGCAGATCGCCAGGATCGCCGCGCATGCGTCGGCGCCCGTCTCGGCGTAGTGAACCTCGCCGCCCTGTTCGCGCACCTTCTCCTCAAAGGCCTCGAGATAGAGGTCGAGATGCGCCAGCGTATGATTCTTGATCTCGCGCGCGTTCTCCCGGATCTGCTCGAACTCGGGGAGCGCACCGACCGCTGCGGCCCGTTTTTCGATGAAGTTGGAACGGACGTGGCCGAGCGCCTTCTGCAACTGCACGTCGACGAGCGCAGCCTTGACGTTCTTCTTGAAGGTCGGCGAGGTGAGTTCCATGCCGCCTAGTGGCCTTCGCCGATCGCCGGCTCGTCGGTCATTCCGGCGAGGACTTCGGCGACATGGCGGGTCTGGACGGCACTGCCCTCGCGCTTCAGCTTGCCGGCCATGTTGAGCAGGCAGCCGAGGTCGCCGGCTAGCAGCGTGCCCGCGCCCGATTCGGTGATCCTGGCGGTCTTCCGTTCGACGATGGCGTTGGAGATGTCGGGATATTTAACGCAGAACGTGCCGCCGAACCCGCAGCACACGTCCGCGTCTTTCAGCTCGGTGACGCTCAGGCCCGCGACCGACTTGAGGAGCCGCCGCGGCTGGTTGCGGATGCCGAGTTCGCGGAGCCCGGAGCAAGAGTCGTGGTAGGTGATCGTGCCGTTGAAGGCCGCGTCGACCGCCTTCATCCCGCGCACGTCCACGAGGAAGGAGACGAGCTCGAAGGTCTTCTCGGAAAACGCCTCAGCGCGCGCCCGCCAGTCCGGTTCATCGGCGAACAGCTCCGGGTAGTGCACCTTCAGCATGCCGGTGCACGAGCCGGACGGCGCCACCACGTAGTCGTAGGGCTCGAAAGCAGCGATCACCTGGCGCGCGATCGCCTTGGTGTCCTTGCGGTCGCCGGAGTTGTAGGCGGGCTGGCCGCAGCAGGTCTGCGCTGCCGGCACGTCAACGGTACAACCGGCGGCTTCGATCAGCTTGATCGACGCGAACCCGACGCTCGGCCGAAAAAGATCGACGAGGCACGTCACGAACAGGCCGACCAGCGGGCGGCCCATCTCGCGTTCCTGTTCCTGATTTTCCTGGATTTCCGGCACGCTCACCTCGCCGGAGGCAGATAACAGGCTCTATCGAAGGCGATCAAGCGTCGGCGGGAGGCCGCGGCGTCGCGGGCTGAACTGGTCGGGGAGGGCGCTTGAAACAGCGGCCGAACCGCTTATCTGGAAGCGCGAGGACGACCTCAGCAGCATCGCAAAGCTATGTCCGGGACGGCCCGGCCCTTCAGGAGGGCTGAGTCGTGGCCTGGATTTTCCTGTTTTTCGCCGGATTGCTGGAGATCGTCTGGGCGTACTTCATGAAGCGGTCGGAGGGATTCACCCTTCTCGTCCCGACAGCCATCGCCGTCATCGCGATGATCGCGAGCTTCGGGCTGCTGGCGGTCTCCATGAAGACGCTTCCGCTCGGCACCGCCTACACGATCTGGACGGGCATCGGCGCGGTCGGCGCCTTCCTGGTCGGGATCATGGTTCTCGGTGAGATGGCAACGCCGATGCGGCTGCTCGCCGCCGCGCTCATCGTGGCGGGAATCGCGCTGATGAAGCTTTCCAGCGCCCATTGAGCCGCAACGCTGTCGCAAGCCGCGGGATGCCCAACCCCGCCGAAATCCGCTATATCACCGCCCATGACCGCTGCCCTGCTACCTGAGCCTGATCCCCGCATCCTCGCGGCGCGCGAGGAGGTCGTGGCCGGACTGGCGGCGATCGTCGGGGAGCGGTGGGTCGTGACTTCCGAGGAGGAGCGGCGGGCCTACGAGACAGACGCGCTCACCGCATATCGCGCCGTGCCGCTTGCCGTCGTCCTGCCGGCCACCACGGAGGAGGTGTCGGCGGTGGCGAAGTTCCTGTCGGAGAACCGGGTGAAGATGGTCGCCCGTGGCGCCGGCACGTCGCTGTCAGGCGGCGCGCTGCCATCCGAGGATTGCGTCGTCGTCGGGCTCGCCCGCATGAACCGCATCCTCGACATCGACTATGACAACCGCACCGCGCGCGTCGAGGCGGGCGTCACCAACATCGCCATCACCGGGGCGGTCGCCCACCGCGGCTT
>CAZXKZ010000048.1:0-14741 GCA_964641825.1 uncultured Bauldia sp. | reverse complement strand
CAGCGGTCGGCCGCAATTCGCCCGAGATCGCCCGGAGAAGCGTTGACTTGCCGGCGCCGTTCGGGCCGATGAGCACGAGCAGGCGTCCCGGCGCAATCCTGAGATCGACGCCCTCGACGATCGCGCGGCGCCCGATCCGCACGCCCACTCCTACCGCCTCGTACATCAGAAGAACATCTCGCGGCGGCGCTTCATCAGCAGCCACAGCATGAACGGCGCACCGAGGCCGGCGGTGACCACGCCGAGCGGCACCTCGGCCGGCGAGGCGATCGTCCGCGCGACGAGATCGGTGGTGATCATCAGCGCGCCGCCGAAGATCGCGCAGACGATGAGCAGCAGGCGGTGTGCCGGGCCTATCGCGAGCCGCACGAGATGCGGCACGGCGAGGCCGAAGAAGCCGATGACGCCGGAGACCGCGACCGAGGCGCCGACCGCCGCCGCGACGCCGACGATCGCCACCCGCTTCAGCATCTCGACGTTGACGCCGAGGTGGAAGGCTTCCGCCTCGCCCAGCGCGATGGCATCCAGGCCGCGGGCAAGCTGCGGCGCCAGCGCGACGAAGATGCCGGCGAACGGCAGCACCATCAGGATCTTGACCCATGTGGCGCCGCCGAGGCTGCCCATGGTCCAGAAGGTGAAGTCGCGGAGCTGCTGGTCGCTGGCGATGAAGATGAGGACGCCGATGCCCGCCGCAGCGAAGGCGCCGATGGCGATGCCGGCGAGCAGCAGCGTCATCATCGACGTTGTTCCGCCATGGCGCGAGAGCGTGTGCAGTATCAGCGTGACGATGAGCCCGCCGATGAAGGCCGACAGCGGCAGTCCGAACTGGCCGAGGCCGAAGGGGAGGGCCGCGGCTGCACCTGCGCCGAAGACGAACCAGAGCGCTGCGGCCAGCCCCGCTCCCGACGAGACGCCGACGATCCCCGGATCGGCCAGCGGATTGCGGAAAAGCCCCTGCATGACCGCCCCCGAAACCGCCGTGCCCGCGCCAACGCAGATGGCCAGCAGCGTGCGCGGCAGCCGCACGTCCAGAACGACGACGGATTCGCGTGAATCGCGGGCGAAGTCGCCGGAAAGGATGTGCAGCATGATGTCGAGCACGCGGCCGGGCGCGATGGCCACCGGGCCGATGGCGAGCGAGGCGACGATTGCCGCAGCCAGCAGGGCGGACGCTCCGCCGATGGCGAGGGCGGCGCGCCGGAACCGGCGTGGCGCGCCGTCCGGCATGGCGATCGTTGCCGAAGCGCTCACTCGCCGGCGTCTTCCGTCCAGGGACGGACCGGCAGCGGCGGTAGCGCGAGTTCCGGATAGACCGCGGCGGCGAGGTCGCGCGCGGCGTGGGCGGTCCGCGGGCCGAAGGCGAGGAGATACGACCCCGGCAGCGACACGAGCCGGTTGTGCTCCGCCGCTGGCGTGCCCGCGAACGCCGGCACCGCGAAGACCTTCTCGGGCGTCATATCGTGGCCGCGCTCCGACATGATGACGATCGCGTCAGGCTCGGAGGCGAGGGCGGCTTCCTCGTTGGCAGGCTTGTAGCCGCTGATCGCCGAAAGGGCGTTGTCGACGCCGGCGAGTGCGAAGATGGCGTCGGCACCGGTCCCCGTGCCCGCGACCATCGGCGCCCCGCCGCCGGCCATGCTGAGCACGAACACCGCCTTGCGCCGCTCCTTGATGCCAGCGGTGAGATTGGCGACCGTGTCGAGATCGGCTGCCACCGCCTGGGCAAGCGCCTCGCCTTTTTCGTGCTCCCCTACAGCGTCGGCGAGGAAGCGGATGGTCGCGCCCACACCTTCGGCGTCTGTCGCTTCCGGCACGAGAACGAAGGGCACGGATGCGTTTTCGAGGACGTCGATCGCCTCTTTCGGTCCCGATCCCTTGATGGCGAAGACGACGCTCGGGTTGAGCGACAGAACGCCCTCCGCAGAGAGCGTGCGCATGTAGCCGAGGATGGGCTTCGACTGAGCGCGTGGCGGATAGAGGCTCGTCAGGTCGACAGCGACGATGCGGTCCTCGACGCCGAGCGCATAGAGGATTTCCGTTACCGCGCCGCCGATCGCCGCGATCCGCGACGTATCGTCGATCGTCACCGTGCGCCCCGCGGCGTCGGTCACGGTCGTTCCGGCCGCCGCCGGCAGGGAAAGGAACAGGGCGGCGAGCGCCCCGGCAAGCCACGCTTTCAAGGGAGCGCTCCTACTTGGTGAGGATCAGTTTGTTCAGTCCGGTACGCCTGAGACGATAGGTCTCCGTTCCGTGGCGGATGCGTAGTTCCCGCTCCGATTGGAACAGTTCTTGACTGTCTATCTGGCCGTCCTCGATGCGTACCATCCGCATGTCGGAGGTTGTATCATCATCTTCTCTGGATTTATTCGAAGGTAGTTCCATTTTAGACTTCTTACAAGTCCAAGTATTATTATGATTTCGTGACAGAAATGGCATAGCGCCTGTTTATTTGCAATACATCGTTCAGATTTGCTTGACTGTATTGGGGTCGGCCGATAGCACCCGGTCATGGTCCGCGGATTCGCGGCCGGTGCCAGCCAGCGTCGGTGCTTTAGAGCGCCCGTCAGCCAGCCCGTTTCAAAGGCAAGCTGGGGGTGCGCTGATGACTGTTCCTTTCCGTCTATTCCTGATGACAACCGCCGCAGTGGGCCTCGTCGGCATTGGCGCCGCGCAGGCCCAGAGCACGTTGACGCTCGAAACGATCACAGTGCTCGCTGAGAAAGTGAGGCAACGGGCGATCGATGCGCTCGCCGGCGTCAGTGCGTTCGACGAGGCAACCATCGAGGAAACCCGCCCGGCACGCGTCTCCGAACTGCTCTTCGGCATGCCGGGGGTCTGGGTCCGCGAATCCAACGCGAACCCGGCGACCGCCATCAACATCCGCGGTCTCCAGGATTTCGGCCGTGTCGCGGTCATCGTGGATGGTGCGCGCCAGAACTTCCAGACCAGCGGCCACAACGCCAACGGCGTTTTCTTCGTCGACCCTGCCATGCTTGCCGGCGGCGACGTGATCCGCGGGCCGGTCAGCAATATCTACGGCTCCGGCGCGATCGGCGGCGTTGCCTCGTTCCGGACCAAGGACGCCGAGGACGTACTGCGCGAAGGCGAACGCGCGGCCGCCGAGCTGAGCGGTGTCTACCGGCCGAACGGTGAACTCCTGAATGGCGCGGCCTTCCTTGCGGCGCGGCCAACCGAGGCGTTCGACGCCATCGTCGGCGTATCGAAGACGCACTCCGAGAACTACAAGGACGGCAACGGCAACGTCGTCACCAACACCGGCAACGACACCCTGTCCGCGCTCGCCAAGCTGACACTACGGCCTGGCGAGGGGCACGAGATCAAGCTCGGTGCCACCCACTACGAGGTCGACTATCCCGACAACACGTACCTGCTCGAGAATGGCGTCGTGAACGACAACTTCACCGGCAAGTACACCTATAGCTCGCCGGACGTGCCAATGATCGATTTCGCCGGCAGCGCCTATCTCACCCAGACGCGCATGCACCAGGAGAGCGCTTCGCGCGTTCGCGACTTCGACATCGAGACCGTCGGCTTCGACGTGAACAACACGTCGCGTTTCGACGCGCTCGGTCTGGAGCATTCTCTTACCTACGGCGGCGACTGGTTCCGCGACAACGTCGAGACAGCGGATACGCTGGGCTACGGCGACCTTTACACTCCGTCCGGCGAGCGGAACGTCGGCGGTGCCTTCCTGCAGTGGAAGGCCGCTTACAACACGTGGCTGGAGGTTATCGGCGCGGCCCGCTACGACACCTACTCACTGCAGGGCGGTGACACGAGCATGGAGGGCAGCCGCCTCTCGCCGAAGATCACGGTCGGCGTGACGCCGACCGAGGGGCTGACATTCTACGGCACCTATGCCGAGGGCTACCGCGCGCCCTCCATCACCGAGACGCTCATTGGCGGCGCGCATCCACCGGCAATGCCGCTCATCACCTGCCCGGACGGCACCGAGGGCATCTTCTGCTTTATCCCGAATCCTGATCTCAGGCCGGAGGTCGGCAAAAGCCTGGAGTTCGGTATCAATGCCGACTACGCCGACGTGCTGACCGAGGGCGACAAGTTCCAGGTCAAGGCCAACGTCTTCCGCAACAACGTCGACGACTTCATCGAACTGGTCGAGTTCGGCCCGCCGACCTGGCCGGGCGTGGTGGACTACTCGTACGTCCAGTACCAGAACATCGCTCACGCAAAGATCCATGGCGTCGAACTGGAAGGCACCTACGATGCCGGACGCTGGTTCGCGGGCTTCGCCGGCCATTACATCCAGGGCGAGAACGCCGACACGGCCGACGGCTTGAACACCGTCCCGCCGACGCAGACCACGGTCCACGCCGGCGCCCGCTTCTTCGACCGCAAGCTGTCCGCCGCGGTGCGCTGGCAGCATGTCTGGGCGAAGGGAACCTACGCCGCCTACGATCTCGTTGGCCTCAGCTTCGGCTGGGAACCGAACGAGAGCACCGTCGCAACGCTCGTCGTCGACAATCTCCTCGACGCCTATTATGTGCCGTACCTCGGTGATCCCACCAAGCCGTCTCCGGGCATCTCGGTGAAGGCGGGGCTCACCGTAAGGCTCGGCGCGCAGTAGGCAAGGACAGGGATGCATGGCGACGGGCATTGTCTTAGTGCAGCATTGAACGGAGCACTGGAACCATGTTCATCGCCATGAATCGCTTTCGCGTCGCGCGAGGGCGGGAAGCCGAGTTCGAAACCCTCTGGCGCGGGCGCCAGTCGCACATCGCCAGCGAACCCGGCTTCGTCGTCTTCGATCTGCTCCGCGGCCCGGAGCGGGACGACCACACGCTCTACGCCTCGCACACGGTCTGGCGGCGGCGGGCTGATTTCGAGGCGTGGACGAAGTCGGAATCCTTCCGCGCCGCGCACTCGGGCGCCGGCGGCGCCAAGGGGCTCTATCTCGGCCATCCCGAGTTCGAGGGCTTCGAGACGCTGGACGACATGCGGCTGGTGGCCGCGGAGCAGGCGGCGTGAGAATGGCATGGCGTCTCGCGCTCGCCGGCGCGATGGCCAGCGTTGCCGCCGGGGCTTCGGCGGAAACCGGCAAGATCGCCGTCGAGTTCAACGATCTGCAGGCGGCCGATGCCGGCGCCTGCCGCGCTGTGTTCGTGCTCAACAACGGGCTCGACCAGCCGCTCGACAAGCTCGCGCTCCGCGTCGTCGCCTTCGACAAGGAGCAGCACGCGACGCTGTTCCTGTCGCTCGATGTCGGTGCCTTGCCGGTGGGCAAGACGCGGGTGCTGCGGTTCGATCTCGGCGAGGGCGTCGCCTGCGATGCGATCGGGCGTCTCGTTCTCGACGATGTGACGACCTGCGAAGGCGGAGGCGCGAGCCCTGCGTCCTGCCTTGCGGCCATTTCCCTCTCGACGCGCGCGGGCGTCCCGTTCGACTTCTGATCCCTGCCGGAGGCCCGGAGGGAAGATGGCCAGTGTTGCACGGCTGCGTTTGATAGAGGGCGGACTCGAACCGCGGGTGGCGTTTGCCGCCGCGCCCGATGTTGCGCGGCCCGATCCGGCCGATCGTTTCCCGCCCCGGTATTCCACCAACCGGCCCGCGCTGTTGTTCGCGCTCGCCGTCTCGCTCGCGCTCCACGGCGGCATATTCGCCTGGAGCATGATGCGCAACGTCGACGAGGAGGCGCTTGCCGAGGGCGGGTCGAGCGAGGAGATCGTCATCGAGGGCATTTCGCTCGTGCTTCTCGACAGCGCGGCAAGCACAGCCTCGTTGCCGGAGGCGGAGCTGACGCCGGAGGATTCCGTGGCCGTGACGGTCGCCGAGACCGTGCCGATGCAGCCGCCGGCCGAGGCGACAGTCCTCGCAACGGACACCGCGCCGGTAGTGGAAGACACCAACACGACGCCATCAGACGTCGCCGTCGACGTTGCCACCGCGATGGACGTGCCCGATGCCGCTCCGGTTCCCGATGCGGTGCCGGTGGACGTGATGCCGACGCAGGTCCCGGACGTTGCAGCCGAGGCGATCGTTCCCATGCCGGTGCCCGTTGAAACGGTGCGCCAGGCGCAGGAGGTCGCGATCGCCGCGGTCGCCGACGCAGCGCGCGCGACACTTGCGGAAACGACTGCTGCCGCGGCCGTCGAGGAAACCGCCGTCCGTCAGGTCACAGAATCCGCGACGTCTGCAGCGCAGGATGCTCGCCCGGCGCGGCCCGTCGAAGTCGCCGTCGCGGTGCCGCCGGCGGACACCGCGGCTACGGAAGCTGCCGCGCAGCCGGTGACACCGGAGGCGGTGGCAAGCGTCGTCACCGAGCGCAGCGAAGCTGCTGTGCCGGTGGACGATGCTGTCGCGCCCCAAACCGAAACGGAGGCGAGGCCGGCGAACGCGGACACCGTCCCCGACACCGCTGTTGCCGATGCGTCGACGGTCGTGACCGATATGGCGGCACGCGCGCTTGACGACGCGGCGCCCGCGGCCGCTGCATCGGACACAGCCGTTCCCGTCACCGAGCTTCCGCCCGAGCCGCCGATGCCGACGCTGCGGCCGGAGACGGCGAAACTGCCCGATGTTCCGCCTCCGCCGCCCACGCCAGCGGTGCCGCAGAAGCCGGCTGCTGCGAAGCCGCCGCCGAAAGCCAAGCCCGCGCCCGCAGCGCCGGCAAAGCCTGCGCCGGCGCGGCAGCAGAGTACGCCGTCCGCGTCGCAGCAGGCTGCCGCGGGGCCGAAGCCCGGCGATGCCGGGGCCGGCGGCGCGAGCCGCGAGGAGAGGGGCGGCGCCAGCCTTTCCAGCTACCAGTCGAAGGTCGCAGCGCGCCTGCGGCGGTTCCGCTCCTATCCCGAGGCCGCCCGCGCGCAGGCGCTGCGAGGGACGGCGAGCGTCACGTTCACGATCGTGGCGTCGGGCGCGGTGGGCAAGGTGTCGCTGTCAGGCAGCAGCGGGCACAAGGTGCTGGATCAGGCGGCGCTCGATATGGTCCGCCGCGCCGCGCCGTTCCCGCCCATTCCCAATGGTCTCGGCAACAGCGTGACCATCAGCGTCCCCATCCGCTTCGACCTGAACTAGCCCGCGTCCGATTGCGCCTTTTAAGCCCGCCCGTCCGGCGTGGGCACGAGGCTGACCGACCGCGTGTCGAAGGTGAGCCAGACCGGAGTGCCCGGCGCGATCTCGTCGAGCGGCCGCGCGATCGCGAAAAGGTCACCGACCTCCGTGCGGACCGTCAGCTCAGTGTGGCTTCCGAGGTAGGCGGCCTTCAGCACCTCGCCACCGATGGAGGGAGCATCAGGCCTGGCGAGATGAACGTCGATGGAATGGGGCCGGATGGCGAGCTTGGTCGCGCCCGCCGTCGCGGTCCGCCGCGGCAGCGTGAGCGTCAGCGCACCCAGCCTGACGGTGGCTGTATCCGCCGTCTCGCCGATGAGCTCGCCGTCGACGATGTTGGAGTCGCCGATGAAGTCTGCGACGAAAAGATCGGCCGGCTGCTCGTAGAGCTCACGCGGCGTCCCGGCCTGGGCGATGCGCGCGTTGGACATCACGATGATGCGGTCCGAGACGGCGAGCGCTTCCTCCTGGTCGTGGGTGACATAGACCACCGTCAGCTTGAGGCGCTGCTGCAGCTCGCGGATGTCGTCGCGCACGCGGCGGCGGAGCTTGGCGTCGAGGTTGGAGAGCGGCTCATCGAACAGCAGCACCTCCGGTTCGAGCACCAGCGCGCGCGCCACCGCCACCCGCTGCTGCTGCCCGCCGGAGAGCTCCGACGGCGAGCGGTTCTCCAGCCCGTCGAGCCCGATCAACTGGATCTTCTCCATGGCGCGTGCCCGCGCCTCCGTTTTCGACATGCCGCTGACCGTCGGTCCGTAGGCGACGTTCTCGATCACCGACATGTGCGGAAACAGCGCGTAGGACTGGAACACCATGCTGACGTTGCGGTCCGCCGCGGAGGTCCGCGTCACGTCGCGCTCGCCGATCAGGATCTGCCCAGCGCTGGCGATCTCGAGGCCGGCAATCATGCGCAGCGTCGTGGTCTTGCCGCATCCGGAAGGCCCGAGCAGAGTCACCAGCGTCGCCGGCGCGATTGCGAAGGAGACGTCGTCGACGGCGGTGACGGTGCCGTAGCGCTTGGTGACGTTGCGGAACTGAACCGCCGCTGCGGAACGATCGTTCATCGGTTAGCCTATCGCCTGCACTTCCAGCCCCTGGCGCCGCCCCAGCCTTCGCTCGCCGACGAAGAGGTCGATCGCCAGGATCGCGAGCAGCATCACACCGATCATCACGGTGGAGTAGGCGATCGCCAGCCCGTATTCGCCCACCTCGGCGCGGCCGACGATATAGGTCGTCGCCATGTTGTACTTGGCCGAGACGAGGAAGATCACGGCGCTCACCGCTGTCATGGCCCGCACGAAGCTGTAGACCAGCGCCGCGACGATGGCCGGACGCAGCAGCGGGATCACCACCCGCCGCACCGTCGTCCACGTCCGCGCACCGAGCGTCAGCGAGGCTTCGTCGAGGCTGCGGTCGATCTGGCTGAGCGTGGCCAGCCCCGCGCGCACGCCGACCGGCATGTTCCGGAAGACAAAGCAGATGACGAGGATGAGCGCCGTGCCGGTGATCTCGATCGGCGGCACGTTGAAGGCGAGGATGTATCCGACGCCGATCACGGTGCCGGGAATCGCGAACGATAGCATCGTGGAGAACTCGAACGCCTTGCGGCCGGCGAAGTGCTGCCGCGCCAGCACGTAGGCGGTCAGCAGGCCGATGGCCGCGGTGAGTGGCGCTGCGATCGCGGAAATCTGCAGCGTGGCGAAGAACGAGTTCCACGCCGATCCGGAGAAGAACAGGCGCCCGGCATCCGTCCATTCGATCCGGAAGGCGGTGAGATAGTTGCTGAACGAGAAGATGTAATCGCGCCCGACCTGGGTAGCGAAGCTGCCGATGATGATGGTGGCGTAGATGCCGACCGTGAACAGCGCCCAGGGGATGGCGGTCAGGAAGCATGCCCACGCCACGCTGCGCGGCAGCTTCTGCGGCAAGCCGGAATCGCCCTTGCCGGTGACGGTGGTATAGGCGCGGCGGCCGAGCCAGACGTTCTGCAGGACGAACGCGACGACCGTGAAGGCGAGGAGCACGAGCGACAGCACCGCCGCGCGGCCCTGGTCGTGGACGGCGCCGACGACGGCGAAGAAGATGTCGATAGACAGCACATCGAAATTGCCGCCGAGCACCAGCGGATTGCCGAAATCGGCCATGCTTTCGACGAAGCAGAGCAGGAAGGCGCCGGCGAGCCCCGGGCGCATCAGCGGCCACGTCACCGTAGAGAAAATCTTCCAGCGTCGCGCGCGAAGGGTCTGGGCGGCTTCTTCGAGCGACGGGCTGATGCCTTGCACCACGCCGACCAAGACAAGGAACGCGAGCGGTGTGAACGCCAGCATCTGGGCGAGCGCCACGCCGTAGAAGCCGTATATCCAGCGCGAGCGCGGCAGTCCGAACACCTCCTGCAGGAAGGAGGTGACGACGCCCGCGCGCCCGAACAGGATGATGAGCGCGAGCCCGATCACGAACGGTGGCGTGATGATCGGCAGGATCGTCAGGATCCGCAGCAGTGGCTTGAAGCGGAAGCCCGAGCGCGTCGCGAGCAGTGCGAAGGCGAGCCCGAGCAGCGTCGCGCCGACGCCGACCACCGTGGCGAGGAACAGCGTGTTCCAGGCCACGCCGCATGCGCTACCGCCGGCGAGGCAATCGAGCCCCCAGATCGAGCGGTCGAAGAGCTTGGTGAAGAACTCTCCGAGCGAGATGTTGCCGTCGTTGTCCTGGACGGCGCTCTGCAGAATCTTGAAGACCGGCAGGAACACGAACAGGCCGACGGTCGACACAACCAGCCCGATGGAGGAGACGACGAAAGCGTCGCCGCGCGCCCAGCCTTGTGCAGCAAGCCCCTGGCAGAGCAACACGAGGAACGCGAGCGCCGTCACAGCGGCGCCGATCCCCATGCCGCGCTGGCTCGGTCCCGGTTCGCCGAACAGCGCCGCCAGCCATTCCGCGTTCCAGCCGCGGAGCCCGATTGCGAAGCCCTCGATGAGCAGCCAGCCAAGCCCGATCACGCCAGCGGCGATCAGCCAGCGGCCGCGATATTCGCGGCTGGCGTGGCCGAGAAGTCCGGCGGTGGCGATGACCAGCGGGATCGCCACCAGCGCCAGCCACCACGCCGCGCCTGCGCCGAGCACCATCGCCGGCAGGCCGCTTTCGCCGCCGGTGCCGACGAGCCAGCCGAGGAAGCTCGCATCGCTTCCGCTCGGCCAGTACCAGGGCAGGATCGCGAAGCCGACCCAGCCCACCGCAAGCCACGCGCGCGATGCGTTGGTCATCGCGGCGGGGCCGCTATGGTGCGGGTGGAACGACCGCGCGACGGGTCCGCCGCGCGGTCATGTGCCGGATGGCGGAGTTCACTGGGCCGAGCCCTTGATCTCCGTATCCCAGCGCGCGAGGAGGCGCTTGCGCTCCTCAGGCGAGCCGTACTTGGCGAAGTCGTAGTTGATCAGCTTGATCGTCGACAGGTCCGGCGCCTGCGGCGGGATCGGCGTGTCGACGTTGGACGGGAGCTGGTAGGCCTTGGCGGCCGCGCCGAGTTCCTGTGCCGCCGGCGTCAGTGCCCAGTCGTACCACTTCTTCGCGTTGTCGAGGTTGGGCGCGCCCTTGATGATCGACATGCCACCGATCTCGTAGCCCGTGCCCTCGCACGGCGAGACGACGACCACCGGCCCGGTTTCCGCCGCCGTCACGAGGTCGTGCTGGAAGCTGATGCCGATGCCGGTTTCGCCGCGCGCCGCGGCCTGCGAAGGTGCCGCACCCGACTTGGTGTACTGGTTGACGTTCTTGTCGAGCGCCGCGAGATACGTGAACGCCTCTTCCTCGCCCATGATCTGCACCAGCGTCGCCAGCATCGTGTAGGCGGTACCCGACGAGTTGGGGTCGGCGACCTGGATCTCGTCCGCGTACTTCGGGTCGATCAGGTCGGCCCAGCACTTCGGCTCATCGGTGATGATGTCGGTGTTGTACCCGTAGCCGAGGGCGCCGGAGTAGATGCCGACCGTGCGGCCCTCCGAAATCTCCCATTGCTCCTTCGCCCACGGCTGGAGCTGCGCGAGGTTGGGAGATTCGTAGGCTTCCGTCAGGCCCTCGGCGGCGGCTTGCAGATGGGGGTCGCCCGTGCCGCCCCACCAGATGTCGCCCTTCGGGTTGGTCGCCTCAGCCTGCACCTGCGCGTAGACCTCGCCGGCGCTCTTGCGGGTCATGTTGACCGTGATGCCCGTCTCGCGCTCGAAGGCCGTCACCATGGCGCGGCACCATTCTTCCTGCACGCCGCAGTAGACGACGTGCTCGCCCTGCGCCGCGGCCGGCGCCACGTTCATTCCCGCCGCCACCATTCCGGCGGCGAGCAACAGCTTCATGTTGTTCATCGTGTGTTTCCTCCCTTCGGCCTCCCAGCCGATTAGCCAGCTTAGCATTGGGAGCGCCAGTGGCGAGAGTTTTTCAGTCTTTCAGCGCTGCGTTGAGCACAGCTTCGAGCCCCGCGGTGCAACCGAGGACAAGGTTGCCGTTGGCGAGGCCGTCGCCGGCGAGAAAATCGTTCGCATAGCCGCCGGCCTCGGAGATCATCAGCAGACCGGCGATGGCGTCCCATGCGTTCATGTGGATCTCGCAGTAGCCGTCGGTCCGTCCGGCCGCGACATAGGCGAGCGCCAGCGCGCCCGATCCGGCGCGCCTGACGTTCGCGCCGGCGGCGAGCACGCGTCCGACCAGCGCGAGGTAGGGCTCGGCAGGCTTGCGCGACGACCAGCCGATCTCGACGGTCGCCTGCCGGATATCGGCGATCGGGCTCACCGACATCGCCTGTCCGTTCAGCGTCGCGCCGTGTCCGCGCCGGGCGACGTAGAGCTCATCGAGGCACGGGTTGTAGATCGCGCCGATTTCGGTCGTTCCGTTGCGGACGAACGCAATAGCCACGCAGAAGTGCGGTATCCCGCGCGCGAAGTTGGCGGTTCCGTCGATGGGGTCTACCACCCATGCGTTGTCGCCGGGCGTGCCTCCGGTTTCCTCGCCGAAGAAGGTGTCGCCGGGAAACGCCCGCGCGAGCTTCCCGCGAATCAGTTCTTCGACCACCGCGTCGCTTTCGGTGATGTAGTCCTGCGGCCCCTTAAAGCTGAGCACGGCGTCGCGTCGCCGTCCGTGAAACGCAGCAAGCGCTACCTTGCCAGCCTCGACGGCGATGCCTGCTGCGGCGAGTGCGCGGGAATGAAGGTCCGATGTATCGGCCATGATTTGTCTCTGGGATTGTCTCTGCGCGGAGGGATCGTTCCGCGGCAGTGGCACCACAAGCTCCGGCGGTCCGCAAGTGTCGCGCATCACCTCATAGGTGGAGGCGCGCGATTGCGATGCAGCATCGAATTGGTGCGTCGCAGCAGAAATCGCTGCTTGTCATGTTTAGTGAAATGAGAAATTACTAAACTCAACTACTAAACAAAAACCGGCGGGAAGGGCCGGTTTCCGGAAGGGAGGCTTCCGGCGAATCCGAATTCAGCGCCGATGGCGGCCTGAACGTCGCGGGGGAGGCGGGTCTGCAGCGACCCGGCACCGCGTTCCACACCGATGGGAGGTATCCGATGAGAAAGCTGCTTAGCCTGGCGACGGCGCTGTCGACTGCGGGATTTCTTGCAGCAGCCGCGACCGTCGACGATGCAAAGGCCCAGGGAAGTCTGACGCTCTGCTGGGCGGCGTGGGATCCGGCCAATGCCCTTGTCGAATTGTCCAAGGATTTCACCGCCGAGTCCGGCATCGAGATGAAGTTCGAGTTCGTCCCGTGGACGAGCTACGCCGACCGCTTCCTGAATGAGCTCAATTCACAGGGCACGCTCTGCGATCTCATCATCGGCGACTCGCAGTGGATCGGCGGCTCCGCAGAGAACGGCCACTACATCAAGCTCAACGACTTCTTCGAGGCCGAAGGCATCTCGATGGACGATTTCCTCGAGCCCACCGTCTACGGCTACTCGACGTGGCCGAAGGGCACGCCGAACTACTGGGCGCTGCCGGCCATGGGCGACGCGCTCGGCTGGGTCTACCGCAAGGACTGGTTCGAGGATCCGGCGATCCAGGCCGACTTCAAGGCCCAGACCGGCCGTGACCTCGCTCCGCCGAAGACGTGGACCGAGCTGAAGGAGATCGCGGAGTTCTTCCAGGGCCGCGAGATCGACGGCAAGAAGGTCTATGGCGCTGCCATCTTCACCGAGCGCGGCTCGGAAGGCATCACCATGGGCGTGACGGCGGCGCTCTATTCGTGGGGCTTCCAGTACGAGACCGAGCCCGGCACCTACGTCATGGAAGGCGCCGTCAACTCGGACGACGCCGTTGCCGCGCTCGAGTTCTACAAGGAGCTCTACAAGTGCTGCACGCCCCCGGGCTACTCCGACGCGTACATGCAGGAGGGCCTTGACGCCTTCAAGTCGGGGCAGGTGGCGATGATGATGAACTGGTTCGCCTTCTGGCCGGGCATGTACAAGGACGAGACGGTTGGCGGCGACAAGATCGGCTTCTTCGTCAATCCATCCGAGAAGACCGCGGCCTCCACCCTCGGCGGGCAGGGCATCTCGGTGGTGACCTACTCGCAGAACCAGGAAGACGCGCTGAAGTACATCGCCTGGTTCGCCAAGCCGGACGTGCAGCAGAAGTGGCAGGCGCTCGGCGGCTCGTCGACCGCCAAGTCCGTGCTGCTCGACCCAGCGTACCCGCAGAGCTCGCCGTTCGCGGCCGACTTCCTCGTCGCCATGGGCCAGGTGAAGGACTTCTGGCAGGAGCCGGCCTTCGCCGACCTCATGCAGTCCATGCAGAAGCGCGTGCATGACTACGTCGTCGCCGACCAGGGCACGGCGAAGGAAGCGCTCGATGCGCTGATCGCGGACTGGACCGAGACCTTCGAGGACGAGGGCAAGATTCAGTAGGTCCTTCCTCCCTCTGCTAGACTGTCCCTCCCGGTTGACCCCGGGAGGGACCCTTCACCCGGACTGGAATAATCGCGGACTCGGACCCGGCGGATGAGCGACTCCTCAGCCAAGGCGACGACGATTGCCGAGCGGATGGCGTCGGCCACGCCGGTCACCATCGCCGGTCGCATCCGCGGGCTCACCGATCGCGGCATCGCCTGGCTGTTCATCACGCCGACGATCCTGCTCCTGCTAGCGATCAACATCTTCCCGCTGATCTGGACGATCTGGCTGTCGTTCACGAACTACAAGGCCAACCGCAACGCACCCATCAAGGGCGTCGGCATCGAGCACTACACGGATATCTTGTCGGACCCGGAAGTCTGGCACTCGATGCAGGCGACGGCGCATTTTGTCTTCTGGACGATCTTCTTCGAGACGCTGATCGGCTTCGCGCTCGCCTGGCTCATCGACCGGCGCTTCCGCGGCTCCGCCTTCTGGACGACCGTCATCCTCATTCCGATGATGCTGTCGCCGGCGGTCGTGGGCAATTTTTGGAAGTTCATCTATCAGCCGCAGATCGGCCTGTTCAATTACGCGGTCGGCTTCTTCTCCGGCATCGACCCGTCGTCGTTCCAGATGATCGGCGACCGCGCGCTGGCGCCATGGGCGATCGTCATCGTCGACGTGTGGATGTGGACGCCGTATGTCATGCTGATCTGCCTCGCCGGGCTCCGCTCGATTCCCGACTACATCTACGAGGCCGCCGAGGTCGACCGC
>CAZXKZ010000047.1:9206-15026 GCA_964641825.1 uncultured Bauldia sp. | reverse complement strand
CCACGCGCTCCATCGCCGGCTCGTTCAGCACGTCGAAGGCATCGACTTCCAGCGAGCCGATCATCGGCCCGTCGCGGCCGCCCTGGCCCGCGAGCCGCACCACGCCGCCCGACATGCGCGTGTAGAGGTCGGTGAAGCGCATCAGCCGGCCGGCATCGGCGGCCGCGCCGTGCAGCGTCGTGCCGTCGGGGGCGACGGCGTAGTTCAGCGAGATGTCCGCGCCGCCGAGCCTGCCGGAGAACGCGATCTTCTGCGTCGAGCCGCCGACCGAGACCATGGTCAGCGAGGCGCCGGTGATCTCTTCGCCGTTGAAGCCGATGATGCGGTCGATACGGGCGTCGACGGCGATGTCCGGAAAGCCGCCGGCCTGGCTGTTGCGGTCGCGCACGTGGCTCATCACGCCGCGGAGATCGAAGGACGATCCGCGCGCGGTGATGGCGTAGCCGGTGCTGCCGCGCGTCAGCTTCATCGAGATCGAATCGTCTGGGCGGAGCGACATCCTGCCGATGTCCGCCGAGACGAGGTTATAGCTCTCGTCGAGCCGCGCCGATCCGGAGAAGCCGAACCCGTCGCCCTCGAGCACGATGTTGTCGACCGAGTGCCCGTCGTTGTCAGGGCGCACGTCGAAGACCATGCGCGCCGGCACGCCGACGCCCTTCGACCAGCCGAGGCCGGGCAGGATGACGCGCGCCCGCGTCAGGTCGAGGTCGTAGTGCTGGCCGTCGCCGTTCGGCGTGTCCGACACCAGCGCGGCAATCGAGCCGGACAGCACGTTGTCGAGGCCGACGCCGAAGCGCTTCCGCGCCTCGTCGTCGAGCAGCAGGCGGACACGCCGGTCGCTTTCCGACGCAGCACCCTGCCCGATCGGGATCGACATGGACACGTCGGCGACGGCGCCGTCGATGCGCGCGTTACCGTAGATCGAGACATCGTTCGGCGTGATCGTCAGCGTCACGTCGGCCTCGCTGAAGGTGCGGCCCTCCACCGGCGCCTTGCTGGCCACGTCCTGCGTGTTGACCACCACGCGCCAGTCGACGTCGCCCTCTGTGAGGCCCGGCCGCATGGGCAGGCGGACGGAGACGTTCGCCGTGCCGCTGCCGCTGAGGTCGCCGGGCGTGAGGTTGATGCGCTTCAGCCCGCGCAGCGGCTCCGAATCGCCGATCTGGCCGAGGGCCTGGGCGCTCCCGGCGAGCTGCAGCTCGATCAGGCCCTGCGCCGGCCGCTCCGACATGTTTGGCACGGCATAGGCGCCGTTGATGACGGTGACGGTGCCCGAGGGCACCCGGATCTCGCCGCTTTCGATATCGATGCCGGCGGAGGATCCCGTCACCACGATATTGCCCGACGCCTTCTCGATGGGCGGCAGGGCGCCGAACGTCGTGAACGCCACGTCCTCGACGCGCATGTCGAGCCGCATCGCATCGTCGGGGAGCTGCGGCCGCTTGCCGGTCCACAGGACGCCGGGCGGGATCGCCGCTTCATAGCGGCCGGAGATCAGCCGCCCGTCCTTGACGTGCTCCATCACCCAGCGCCGCGCGCCGGGCGCGATCAGCGGCACCCACATCTGCTTCAACGCACCGGCCGACATGGGCGAGAAGGTGGCGGCCACCACCAGCGACGGCGTCGGGCCGTCGAGGCCGATGCTTCCGGCGGCAGCGATCGCCGCGTCCTGCGCTACGATCACCGCGTTGTCGAAGTTGATAACCTTGGCCTTGAGGTCGGCGATACCGGAGATCGCGATGCGCTGGGCGATCATCGGCGGCTCGCCGGAATCGCGGGGCGCCAGCACCGCCCCGGGCGACTCGAATTCGAAGGCGTAGCGCCGGTCGGCCGCGTCGCCTTGCGGGTAGACGCGGCCCGCGACCACACCGCGCGTCTCGCCGAAGAAGAACGTCGATGGCTCCAGCCTGAGCTCGCGGTTGGGAACGTCCCAACGCAGCTTGACCGTGGCCTCGTCGAGCAGCACGCGCTCGCGTTCCTCGCCGAAGCGCAGGATGCCCGCGCCGAGATCGATGCGCGCCGTCGCATCCTCGATCGAGCCGTCCGCCTTGAGGCGGATGTTGGCGCGACCGTAGAGCGGCACGTCGGCGGTGAGCAAACCCTCGTCGCTGCCGAGCTGCGGCAGCACGTCGGCGAGCATGAGCTGCGAGAACTCCATCGACATGACGTGGCTGCCCGATGTCGAGTCGCGCACGCGCTCCATCGACGCGTTCCAGCGCCCGCCGAAGCCCGAGGAGGAGAACGTCGCCGACACGCCCGCCGTCGCCGCGTCGACCGACAGGTTGAGATCGGTGCCCGCGAAGCGGCGCTGCGAGCCGTCGGTGGGGTCATAGACGGTGACGGTGGCGTTCACCACGGCGAAGCGCTTGAAGCCGCGCCGGATCGCTTCCTCGAGGTTGGGCTCGATGCCGCGGTCCATCTGGTAGAGCGCAGCGAGGATTTCCGGGAAGCCGCCGTCGGCGAGCCCGTCCGGGCTATCGTCGGGGAGCGGCGCCGCCTCGCCGCGCTCGCCGCGGGCGGTGGCGGCATTGCCGACGTAGATGCCGTCGGACGAGCGCACGAAGGAGATGTCAGGGTTGCTCAGCTCGATCTGGGTGACGACGGCGCGGAGGCCGATCAGCGACACCGGATCGACCGCGAAGCGCGTCGACGGCACGAGGGCCACAACGGTCTGGTTGGAGTCGCGCACGCTGATGTCGTCGACGCGCACGTTGAAGCCCAGCACCGGATCGACGTCGAGCACCGCCCGGCGCACGTCGACCGTGTAGCCGGGGCCAAGGCCATCGCGGATGAGCCCGGCCACGCGCTCGCGGATGAGGCCGAACTCGGTCGGCCCGGTGACGACGACCAGCACCGTGCCGAGCGCCACGATGAGCAGGATCAGCCCGACGATCGAGGCCACGCGGAGCGCCAGGCGCGCGCCGGAAAGCCGGCGGCGGCGCAGCGGACGGCCGGCCTGCTCGGACGGATACTGATGGCCGAGACGCATGGGAAGGTTCTGGGGGTTCGGCCCTCGACGCGGAGGGGGCGGACGGAGTGCTGTCTGGGACACGCCTGCCTTCTTAAACACGATCGCCCGATGGCGCGAGGCCCGCTCGTCGCGTTTTTCTCACTGGCCGCGACAACAGCGGGGGCGCTAGAATCGCGGCCCCAGTATGCCGAAAAACCCAACAAGTGCGACGAAAGGAAGGCGCCGATGGCCAAAGCAGAAGTGGACAGGATAGCGCCGGACTTCGACCTCGAAACCGATGGCGGCGGCCGCATCAGGCTCTCCGACCTCGCCGGCAAGCCGGTGGTCGTCTATTTCTACCCCAAGGACGACACCTCCGGATGCACGCTGGAGGCGCTCGATTTCACCAAGGCGGCCAAGGCTTTCGCCGCTGCGGGCGCCACCATTATCGGGGTTTCGCCCGATACCGCCGTCTCCCACGACAAGTTCAAGAAGAAGCACAAGCTCGGCGTCGTGCTCGCGGCGGACCCCGACCGGAAGGCCATCGAGGCCTACGGCGTCTGGACCGAAAAGAGCATGTACGGCCGCAAGTACATGGGCGTTGAGCGCTCCACCTTCCTGATCGGGCCTGACCGGCGGATCAGGGAGATCTGGCGCAAGGTGAAAGTGCCGGGCCACGTCGAAGCGGTCCTGGAGGCCACCAAAGCATTGTAAGAAACACGGAGCCAGGAATCGCGGATTTCCGCCACCGGCCAAGGTTTTATTAACCTTAACGCCGTCTAATCACTCATCGGTCACGTGCGTCGCTCGTCAACGCAACCATCGGTGAGTGCGTATATGTCCTCGGTTCGCCTGTCCGCTCACGCCTTCGCCCGCCGCCGGCCGCCCCATCGCATCATCATCGCGCACGGCGAGCATGTGCGCAGCTTCACGGTCAGGCCGTGGCTCGCCGCCGCCGTTGCCGGCATCGTCCTCCTGTTCGGCGCGCTCTATCTCGCCGCCACCGGCTATCTCGTGTTCCGCGACGACCTCCTCGCCGCCTCGATCGCCCGCCAGACGCGGATGCAGCACGCCTATGAGGACAGGATCGCCGCGCTCCGCTCCGACATCGACAGGCTCACCAGCCGCCAGCTTCTCAACCAGGAGGCGGTGGAAGCGGAGGTGGAGCGTCTGCTCGGCCGCCAGGCCGCCCTCGACGCGCGCCAGGACGTGATCGCCAACCTCAGCCAGGCGATACGCCGCGCCGGCATCGGCGCCGACGAAGTCTCGATGGATGTGCAGGACACGCCCGCGCCCCCCGCACGGCAGCAGCCCGCCGGCATCGGCGGGCCTTCTGCGTTCTTCGCGCCGCAGGGCGAACCGCTCCGCGCCATCGCGGCGGTCGATTCCGCTCCGGTCGTGGAGATGCGCGCCGTCGAATCCTCGCTCGACGAGTTGGCCCGCCAGCAGGTCGCCTACGTCGATGCGGTCGCCGCCGCCGTCAACGCCCATACCAAGAAGATCGAGAAGACCCTGAAGGCGCTCGGTCACCGACCGCCGCCGAACCTGCTCCCGGCGGGCGACGGCATCGGCGGGCCGTTCGTGCCCATCGACGAGGACGCCGACCCGGAGACCTTCCGCGCGAGCGTGGAACTGGTCACCGGCGAGATCGAGCGCTTCGCGACGGTCCGCCGCTTCGCTGGCCAGTTGCCGCTGGCCAGGCCCATCCAGAGCGTCATCACCAGCAGTTTCGGGACGCGCATGGACCCGTTCCTCGGCGAGCTCGCCATGCATACGGGGATCGACTTCCGGGCGCCGACCGGCTCCCCTGCCCGCGCCACGGCGGGCGGTACCGTTGTCGTCGCGGAGTTCAGTGGCGGCTATGGCAACATGGTCGAGATCGACCACGGCAACGGACTGGCGACGCGCTTCGGCCACCTGTCCCGCATCGATGTCGTGCCCGGCCAGGTCGTGTCCAAGGGCACCGTCATCGGCCAGTCGGGAAGCACGGGCCGGTCCACCGGCCCGCACCTCCACTATGAGATCCGGCTCGACGGCGCCGCCATCGACCCGATGCGCTACATCAAGGCGGGCAGCGAGATCGCACCGCTGCTGTAGCCCGCTTCGCGGCCGATATCAGGCTGCAACGGCCGTGGTGGCGGCGAATTTGCTCGCGCACGGCCTTCAGCGCCTTGCTCCACGCGACGAGCTGGTCGAGCATCGTGTTGAGCTGCGGCAGGTGCCACTCCGCCGGCTTGAAGTCAGTGAAGTTGACGTAGTCGGTGAACAGCGACAGCGAGACATGGGCGCGCACGTCGGCGACCTGCACCTCGGCCATGATGCCGCGTAGGTGCTCGACCGCGCGGGCGCCGCCGGTGGTGCCGTAGCTGACGAAGCCGGCCGCCTTGTTGTTCCATTCCTTGTAGATGAAATCGATGGCGTTCTTCAGCGCGCCCGAAATGCTGTGATTGTACTCGGGCGTGATGAAGATGAAGCCGTCGAGTGAGTCGATCTTGGCGCTCCACGCCTTGGTATGGTTGTGCTCGTACTTGCCGAAGGACGGCGGCGTCGGCTCGTCGAGGACCGGCAGGTCGTATTCCTGGATATCGACGATCTCGAAGGTGGCGTCCTTCCGCTCCCTGGCGACGTCGAGGACCCAGTTCGCCAGTTGCGGGGCGCGGCGCCCCGGACGCGTGCTGCCCACGATGATGCCGATTTTGACCATGGCTCTACTATCCTTCCGTGCCTCGGTATATATTGGTGCGTGACAGCCGATAGGTGACCGATCAGGCGCCGCTCCACAAGGAGGCACTTTCTTGAAACGCAGTAACCTCCACCTCACCTCGGATTGCCGCCGGGTGAGCACCATCCTGTCGCGGATCGGCGACAAA
>CAZXKZ010000047.1:5733-9196 GCA_964641825.1 uncultured Bauldia sp. | reverse complement strand
TCCGCCAGCTCGGCGATGGGCCGCGGCGATTCAGCGAGATTCGCCGCGGACTCGGCGGCATCTCGCAGAAGATGCTGACCACCACGCTGCGTGGCCTCGAGCGCGACGGCTTCGTCAACCGGACGGTCTTCCCCACCATCCCGCCGCGCGTCGACTACGAGCTGACGCCGCTCGGTCACGACCTTTTGAAACCGGTGCAGGAGCTCGCCGAATGGGCGCTCAGGAACGCCGAGCGCGTCGAGCGGTCGCAGGCGCGGTTCGACGAAGCTGAAGCCGCCGCGCGGCCCGCGCCGACGAGCAAAGTCGCCCGCCAGCCGGCGTCGGCCAACGGCACGACCCCCGCCTCCCGCTCAAGGCTGATCGCGCCCTAGCTGGCCGCCCCGGCCTCGCCGCCGACGCGCTGCGCCAGCGCCGCCTCCATGAATGGGATGAGGTCGCCATCGAGCACGTCCTGCGGGCTGGTGCTTTCGATGCCGGTGCGCAGGTCCTTCACGAGCTGGTAGGGCTGGAGCACGTACGAGCGGATCTGGTGGCCCCAGCCGATGTCGGTCTTGGAGGCTGACGCCGCCGCGGCCGCCGCCTCGCGCTTCTCCAGCTCAGCCTCGTAGAGCCGTGCGCGCAGCATGTTCCAGGCCGTCGAGCGATTCTTGTGCTGCGAGCGCTCGCTCTGGCAGGCCACCACGATGCCCGTTGGGATATGCGTGAGGCGCACGGCCGAGTCGGTTGTATTGACGTGCTGGCCGCCGGCGCCCGACGAGCGGTAGGTATCGACGCGCACATCGGCTTCGTTGATGTCGATGGCGATGGAGTCGTCCACCACCGGATAGACCCAGACGCTGGCAAATGACGTGTGCCGGCGCGCGGCGCTGTCGAAGGGCGAGATACGCACCAGCCGGTGGACGCCCGATTCCGTCTTCAGCCAGCCATAGGCGTTCGGACCATTGACCTGCAGCGTGGCCGACTTGATGCCGGCCTCCTCGCCGTCGTGCATTTCGAGGATCTGGACCTTGTAGCGGTTCTGCTCGGCCCAGCGCGTGTACATGCGCATGAGCATCTCGGCCCAGTCCTGGCTTTCGGTGCCGCCGGCGCCGGCGTGGATTTCGAGATAGGCGTCGTTGCCGTCGGCCTCGCCGGAGAGCATCGTCTCCATCTGCCGCCGCTCGGCCTCCGCGCGCAGCGCCTTCAGCGCGGCTTCCGCTTCGGCGACAACGTCCTTATCGCCCTCGGCCTCGCCGAGCTCGATCATGCCAGTCTGATCGGCGATCTCGCGCTCGATCCGCTCCACCGCCGCGATCTGGCCTTCGAGCTGCGTGCGCTCCCGCATCACCTTCTGGGCGCGTTCCGGCACGCTCCACAGGCCGGGGTCTTCGGCGGCGGCGTTCAGTTCGTCGAGGCGCTTCTTTGCCTTGTCCCAGTCAAAGATGCCTCCTCAGCAGGCCGGTGACCTGCTTGATCTCTTCGACGATGGCTTCGATCTCGGCGCGCATTGGCTCTCCTTGGGGAATGCACCTGATATGGCCCCCGCCCACGCAAGGCAAGTCGTGGCGCAAATGCCTCGCTCCTGACAGAAGATGTCCATTTTGTGCAGCAGGGTTGACGGGCTTCATCGGCAACTTATCTCTCTCCGCCCGCTTGCGAGGCGACAGCCCGATTTTTCCTGCCGCCACTGTCGAAATCCGGTCTCTCCGTTCGTCGAGGGAGCGAACAAGGCACACCCGGAAGATGGAGACCGACATGCCCTCCTCCTCAGCGACCGACACGGCGGATTTCGCGGACGCCACACCCGATTCCCAGCCCGAAGCCGAGCCGCGCGTCAGTCCGCGCGACCGCACGGTCATCACGATTCTGCTCATCTCGGCTTTCGTCGTGATCCTCAACGAGACGATCATGTCGGTGGCGCTGCCGCGGCTCATGGAGAGTCTCGACGTCAGCGCCAGCGGCGCGCAGTGGCTCACCACCGCCTTCCTCATCACCATGGCGGTGGTCATCCCGGTGACCGGCTTCCTGATGCAGCGGATCAACACACGGCCGATCTATCTCGGCGCGATGGCGCTTTTCTCGGCCGGCACGCTCATCTGCGCTCTCGCGCCGGGCCTCGGCGTCCTCATCGCCGGGCGCATCGTCCAGGCCGCAGGCACCGCGATCATGCTGCCCTTGCTGATGACGACGGTGATGACGCTGGTTCCGCCGGCGATCCGCGGCCGCGTGATGGGCAACATCTCCGTCGTCATCTCGGTCGCGCCGGCGCTCGGCCCGACGGTGTCCGGCATCATCCTTCACTACCTGCCGTGGCGGTTCATGTTCGTGCTGGTCCTGCCGATCGCGCTGCTGGTGACCGTCTTGGGCGCCCGCCGCATCGAGAACGTGGGCTCGCTCCGCTACGCGCCGCTCGATGTCCCGTCCGTCATCCTGTCGGCGCTCGGCTTCGGCGGGCTGGTCTACGGCCTGTCGAGCTTCGGCGAGGCCGCCGACGCGCCGACACTTGTTCCCGGCTGGGCGGTCCTCGCGGTCGGAGCGGTTGCGATGGTGGCCTTCGTGCTGCGCCAGTTGCGGTTGGAGCGCCAGGACCGGGCGCTGCTCGACCTCCGCACCTTCGCGTCGTCCAATTTCACCGTTGCGATCGTGATGATGGCGCTGGCGATGGCCTCGCTCTTCGGGGCAGTCATCCTCCTGCCCATCTACCTGCAGCACGTCCTCGGCATCGACACGCTGCAGACCGGGCTGCTGCTCCTGCCGGGCGGCCTTATCATGGGGCTGATGGCGCCGCAGGTCGGCCGGCTTTACGACCGCTACGGCACGCGTCCCCTGATCATCCCGGGCGCCGTGATCGTTTCAGCCGTCATGTGGGCGCTGACGATGGTCGGCCAGGACACGTCGGTCGCCTCGATCCTCATCGGCCATATCGCGATCAGCATCGGCCTCGGGCTCGTCTTCACGCCGCTGTTCACGGCGAGCCTCAGCTCGGTGCCGCCGGAACTCTACTCGCACGGCAGCGCCATCGGCGGCGTGATCCCGCAGGTCGCCGGCGCGGCGGGTGTCGCCCTGTTCGTGGCGCTGATGTCGGCCCGGTCAGCGACTCTCGCGGCGCAAGGGGCGACCGAAACCGCCGCGCTCACCGGCGGCATCCAGCTCGCCTTCCTCGTGGGAGCGTGCATCTCGCTCCTCACCGTGGCGGCGGCGTTCTTCGTGCGAAAGCCGGAGGAGCAGGAAGGCGGACACGCCTTCCACTAGAAGGTGTCCCACACGCGGTGCGGCACGAAGTGCCGCGCCGCAGATGCGGGATCTCCCCCCGCGCAGAGCGCGCCGCTAGTACAGCCCGCCGGTGCCTGAAATGATCGCCCGATCGGCCTCCGGCGCCACCGTCAGCGGCCGGCCCATCGTGTCGGTGTAGCCGATGATCGAATAGGTGTCCGGCGGCGCGGTGCCCGGCTTGAAGGCCTCGAGGATGGCACGCTCGGCGCCC
>CAZXKZ010000047.1:0-5723 GCA_964641825.1 uncultured Bauldia sp. | reverse complement strand
TGAACGCCTCAAGGATCACGTTGGGATCGCCCGCCTGCGCGGTCAGCCCGGTCTTGCGGTCGATCGGCAGGAAGTTCAGCCCCGGCGGCACGCGGAACGGAATCGGCGGCTTGTCGGCGAGCGCCATCTTCATGAACTCGGTGAAGATCGGCGCCGACAGGTGCCCGCCCGTCTCCCCGCGCCCGAGCGAGCGCGGCTTGTCGTAGCCGATGTACACGCCGACGGCGAGGTCCGGCGAATAGCCGACGAACCATGCGTCGCGGTATTCGTTGGTGGTGCCGGTCTTGCCGGCCACCGGCTTGCCGATCGCCTTGGCGGCGGTGCCGGTGCCGCGCTGGACGACGCCTTCCAGCATCGACGTCATCTGGTAGGCGGTCATCGGGTCGAGCACCTGCTCGCGGTTGTCGGTGATGACCGGCTCGTCCTGCCCCACCCAGGCCTCGGCCACGCAGCCCTCGCAGATGCGGTCCTCGTGGCGGAACACCGTCTTGCCGAAACGATCCTGGATGCGGTCGATCAGCGTCGGGCGCACTTCCCGGCCGCCGTTGGCGAACACCGAATAGGCCGCCGTCATGCGCAGCACGGTCGTCTCGCCGGCGCCGAGCGACATCGGCAGGAACGGCGCGAGGTTGTCGTAGACGCCGAACCGGCGGCCGTACTCGGCGACCAGCGGCATGCCCATGTCCTGCGCCAGCCGCACGGTCATCACGTTGCGCGACAGCTCGATGCCGGTGCGGAGCGTCGACGGGCCGTAGAACTCCTGGGCGTAGTTCTCCGGCCGCCAGATCGGCTGCCCGCCGCCCGGATCGATCTCGATCGGCGCGTCCATGACCACCGACGATGGCGTGTAGCCGTTGTCGAGCGCCGCCGCGTAGACGAACGGCTTGAACGACGAGCCCGGCTGCCGGTAGGCCTGGGTGGCGCGGTTGAACTGGCTTTCGGCGAAGGAGAACCCGCCCACCATGGCGAGCACCCGGCCGGTGTGCGGGTCCATGGCAACGAGCGCACCTTCGACCTCGGGAATCTGCCGCAGCCGGTAGGTGCCGGCTGCGGGGTCCGGCTGGTCGACATAGACAACGTCGCCGACCTCTAGGGCGTCGCCAACATTGTTGATCCCGCGGCCCGCATTCCGCGAAGCGGTGCTCGCCCACCGCTTCCACTGGAAGCCGCTCGCCGGGATGAGGCCGGTGTCGCGCGCTGTGCCGACGGCGTTGGTGCCGGGCTGGCGGCTCGGCCGCAGGCCGATCGTGGCGCCATCACCGTTGACGTCGATGACCACTGCCATGCGCCATTCGATGAGGTCGGACAGCGGCGTGAAGTCGGATACCTGCGGTCCCCAATCGGCCTGGAGGTTGTCGATATGGGCGACAGGCCCGCGCCAGCCGAGCTGGGTGTCGTAGTTCGCCAGCCCGTCCATTAGCGCCTTGCGCGCCATTCCCTGGATGGTGGGGTCGAGCGAGGTCCGCACCGAAAGGCCGCCCTCGTAGAGCACCTTCTCGCCGAACATCTCGCCGAGCTGCCGGCGGACCTCCTCGGCGAAGTAGTCGGCGGCGAAGATCGAGGGGCCGGTCGTGCGCTGCTTGACGCCGAGCGGCGCCGCCTTCGCCTCGTCGGCTTCCGCGGTGGTGATGTAGCCGTTCTCCAGCATCCGGTCGATCACCCAGTTGCGCCGTTCGATGGCGCGGTCCGGGTAGCGGAACGGATGGTAGTTGTTGGGGCCTTTCGGGAGCGCCGCCAGGTAGGCCGCCTCGGCAAGCGTCAGCTCGTGCACTGACTTGTCGAAGTATTCCAGCGAGGCCGCCGCCACGCCGTAGGCGCCAAGACCGAGGAAAATCTCGTTGAGGTAAAGCTCGAAAATCTTGTCCTTGGAGTAGGCCTGCTCGATGCGCAGTGCCAGGATCGCTTCCTTCACCTTGCGGTCCCACGTCTGGTCCGAGGTGAGCAGGAAGTTCTTCGCCACCTGCTGCGTGATGGTGGACGCGCCGACCAGCCTCTGCCCGCCACCGCCGGCATAGGCCTCGAGGTTCTGGAGGAGCGCGCGGGCCGCACCGAAGTAGTCGATGCCGGCGTGGGAATAGAAGTTCTTGTCCTCGGCCGAGAGGAACGCCGCCTTGATGCGCTCGGGGATCGCGGGGATCGGCAGGTAGAGGCGGCGCTCGCGGGCATACTCGGCGACGAGCTGGCCGTCGGCCGCATGCACGCGGGTCATCACCGGCGGCTCGTACTGCGCCAGCACGTCATAGTTCGGCAGGTCGTGGGTCAGCCCCGAGACGTAGTACGCAACGCCCGCTGCTACGGCCAAGAAGATCACGGCGCCAATCCCGAATAGGTAGCCGATGAGTCGTAGTATCATATCGTGTCCACAATCCGACCGCCCCAGCGCGGTCCCGCCCGGCTTTCAGGCCGCCCGGATTTCGTGACCCCGGCTTGCCCGGTCAAGTCCACCCGATAGTGCACCTTCGATCGCGGCGTTCTTCCGCACGATTTGTGGAGAATATGCGGCGCAGCGAAAATCGGTGCCGAACGGCCACCTCCCGTGGTTTTGGAGCAACATCTGAGGGTCAGGGTAGCACTTCGGCGGCCCGGACCTTGCCGAAATATGCGTCAATTGCATCGACGACCGACCCGGCCGCGCTGTCCTGCCATTCCGCCGAAACGAGCTGTTTTTCGTCGGCCGCGTTGGTCAGGTAGCCGAGCTCGATCAGGGCCGAGGGCACGTCCGGTGCCTCCAGCACCTTGAAGCCTGCCTGCTGGTGGGGGATCTTGAACATCCGGGTCGATTTGCTGAGTTCCCGGACGAGGTTCTGGGCGAAGACGACGCCGAAGTTGCGGGTTTCACGCCGCGTCAGGTCGACCAGGATGTCCTTCACCTCGTCAGCGTCATCCCCGTCGATGTTGATGCCGGCGAGCACGTCCGATTGATTTTCCGCCGCCGCCAGCTCGGCCGCCATCAGGTCCGTCGCCTGCTCGGAGGCGGTGTAGACGATGGCGCCGCGAATCGCGCTTCCCGAGAACGAGTTGGCATGCACCGAGATCATCAGCGCCGCGCCGTGGTTGCGCGCGATCTTCACCCGCTCGCCGAGTGGCACGAAGGAATCGTCGCGCCGCGTGAAGACGATGCGATAGCGGTCCGTGGCCAATAGCTTCGCGCCCAGGATCTTCGCGAACGCGAGCACGACATCCTTCTCGATGGTACCGCCGTCGCCGCGCGCGCCCGTGTCGATGCCGCCGTGGCCCGGGTCGATCACGATCACCGGCCGACCGCCGGTGCCCATCACGGCGGGGGCCGCGCCGGTGCTGCCCCCGCTCCCTTCGCTGCGGAAACTCGCCGAGGCAAGGAACTCCTCGCGCGTCGACGGCACGACGTCGATCACCAGCCGCGCTGGCTGGCCGTCGGCGGGCTCGATGGCAAACGTTTCCTCGATCTTCACCGGCGTAGTCACGTCAATGACGACGCGCGTCTTGCCCGTCGAGATGGAGCCATAGCGGAATGCGGAGGCGAAGCCCCTCGCCTCGGTTCCGGCGAGCGCCGGCAGCGCGAAGCGCACGTCCGGCATGTCGACGATGATGCGGTAGGGATCGGCCAGCGTGAAAACCGCCACGTCGACCGTGGACGAAAGATCGGCCACGAAGCGGACGCGGCTGTCGTCGCCCACGATCCGGGCATCGAACATGATCGGCCGGCGGGACGACTCGTCGCCGTCCGTTGCGGATAGCGCCGAGGCTCCGTTTTCGGCCGCGTGCACAACCGAGGGCACGCCTGCCAGCGCTGCAACAACCCATGTCGCGCCAATGGCCAGCCGCCAGGCGGTTCGGAGATCCATTGCCTCATTTCCGGGGCTGCTGAGGCCGGAGGGTGCCCCACACCCGCGATGCCGCTTTTACAGCACCAGAGTAGAGGATGGCGAGCCAATGGTTAACCGCTTATTGCCTCCGGGCGCCGATACGGGCCGAGATCGGCCACTGGCGCCCCGATTGTTACCGGCAGGACACAACTCGTGGGGTGACAGCCTGAACGCTTACCTTGCCAAGACTCGGACTCGTGCCTAAAACCACGTCACGGAATTCATCCTGTGCCCAGGATGGCTCCCGCCGGTCAAAACGCAGGTTCGCCTGCCCTCCCTTTGCCGACGTGGAACCGGGCGCTTGATGTACCGGGCGGCGACCGAGCGATCACGCGCCCTCTCAGCGGCGCGATAGTGCTGGCTCTGACCCGAAATCCCGAGGCGTGACGGCCATCCCCGGCCGCCCGCCGACCCGGGCCGGAGCTTGTATTCGCTTCGGCCGTACACAACATGAAACCCGACGGCGCTGCGTATGCACCGAATATCGCCAATCCATAGAGCGACTGCCGCCCCGGCCAAGGCCGGCGCGCGTGCGCTCCGGTCGGCGTCCGGTGCGAGCGCCTCCCACCCACACAGACAAGCCGGCCTTCCCCTGCCGACCACCGTGGCGCCCAGCGCCGCGCCGAGGTCGCGCGGGCACGGCCGCGGAGATTTGGTGCAATGGCCAACAAGATGCTCGTCGATGCCGCCCACCCCGAGGAGACCCGGGTCGTGGTTTTGCGCGGCAATCGCGTTGAGGAGTTCGATTTCGAGTCCGCCAGCCGCAAGCAGCTACGCGGGAATATCTATCTAGCGAAGGTCACGCGGGTCGAGCCGTCGCTCCAGGCGGCTTTCGTCGATTACGGCGGAAACCGCCACGGCTTCCTCGCCTTCTCGGAAATCCACCCGGACTACTATCAGATCCCGGTCGCCGACCGGCAGGCGCTGATCGCGGCCGAGGAAGCCGAGATGGCGGAAGCCGAGGCCCGCCACAGCGAGCGGGACCGTTCCCGCGGCCGGCGGGCTGCCGCCGCCGACGCCGAGCAGCCGTCGATCAGTGAACCATCCGCCGAAGACGAGGCGTCGCCGGACGAGGCCAACGAGCCCGAGGCTTCGGAGATCGAGGCGCCGGAAGCCGTCCACGAGGATGCCGTTGCGGCGGAAGCATCCGAAACGGAAACCGGGACTGACGCCTCAGAAGGCGAGGTCGAGCTGACGGCTGAGGCCGGCGACGACGTGGATTCGGTCGTCGATGCCGCCGCGGATTCCTCCGCCGCATCGGAATCGGATTCTGGCGACGGCCATGTCGTCAGCGACGACGTGGTGGAGTCGGTCGGCGCCGAGGATGCCATGGAGGAAGTGCCGGAGCGCCGCACGCGCACCCGCGTCCGCCAGTACAAGATCCAGGAAGTCATCAAGCGCCGCCAGGTGCTGCTCGTCCAGGTCGTCAAGGAGGAGCGCGGCAACAAGGGCGCGGCGCTCACCACCTATCTCTCCCTCGCCGGTCGCTATTCGGTGCTGATGCCCAACACCGCGCGCGGCGGCGGCATCAGCCGCAAGATCACGTCGATCACCGACCGCAAGCGCCTCAAACAGGTCGTTTCCGACCTCGAGGTGCCGCCGGGCATGGGCGTCATCCTGCGCACCGCCGGCGCCAGCCGCACGAAGGCTGAAGTCAAGCGCGACTTCGAATACCTCCTCCGCCTGTGGGAGAACGTGCGCGAGCTCACACTCCGCTCGACCGCGCCGACGCTGGTCTACGAGGAAGGCTCGCTCATCAAGCGCTCCATCCGCGACCTCTACAACAAGGACATCGACGAGGTGATGGTCGCCGGCGACGATGCCTACCGCGAGGCCAAGGACTTCATGCGCATGCTCATGCCGAGCCATGCCAAGAAC
>CAZXKZ010000046.1:0-15525 GCA_964641825.1 uncultured Bauldia sp. | reverse complement strand
TCTCGGTGACCCGCTTCCACGCCGGCGAGGCGCACAACATCATCGCCGACTCGGCGCACATCGGCGGCACGGTGCGGACCCTCAAAACCGAAGTGCGCGACATGATCGAGGTCCGCATCAACGAGATCGTGGCCTCGACAGCCGCGGCTTACGGCGCGACCGCAACGGTCCACTACGACCGCAACTATCCCGTCACCCGCAACCACGCCACGGAGACGGCGTTCGCAGCGCGCGTGGCAGCGGAAATCTCCGGCGCCACCAATGTCCACACCGACGCCCCGCCGGTGATGGGCGGCGAGGACTTCTCCTACATGTTGGAGGCGCGCCCGGGCGCTTTCATCTTCGTCGGCAACGGCCAGACCGCCGGGCTCCACAATCCGGAGTACGACTTCAACGACGATCTGATCCCCGTCGGTTGCTCGTACTGGGTGCGGCTGGCGGAAACCGCGATGCCCGCCTAAACCACGGCACGGGTTCGCTTTTCATCCCCCCTTTGGCCTATATGACCGCATAGCCGGGAGGAACCGCCCCGCCGATGGCACCGCGCCTGCCCCTGACCAACCTTGCGGCCGACGGGTCGCTTGCGCTCATCCGCCGCCTGCTTGGCGAGACCGGGCGCGAGTTCGCCGGCCGTTATGCCCTGGTGATCGTGCTGTCGATCGTGATCGCGGTCACCACCGCAATCAACGCCTGGCTGATCAAGGACATCATCAACCAGGTCTTCTTCGACCGGCGCGCCGAGGCGCTCTACCTGCTGACGGCGGTGATCGTCGCCAACGGTTTCGCGCGCGGCTTCAGCCTCTATGGGCAGGCGGTCACGCTCGGCCGCATCGGCAACGCGGTGGTCGCGCGCACGCAGCGGCAGCTTTTCGACCACATGCTCAATCTCGGCGTCGCCTTCTACACGCGCACGCCCTCGAGCGACCTGATGACGCGGCTGTCGCACAACGCGCAGGCCGCACGCGAGGTGCTCAACACCTTCATCAACGGCGTCGGCCGCGACTTCCTGACGGTGGTGGCGCTGGTGATCGTCATGTTCGTCCAGAGCCCGCTGATGTCGCTCGTCGTGCTGGTCGCCGGGCCGATCGCCGGGTTCGGCATCGCCGGGCTGATCCGGCGCGTGCGCGGCGTAGCCCGCGCGCAGTTCGACTCGCTCAGCATGGTGATCTCCGACATGCAGGAGACCGCGCTCGGCATCCGCGTCGTCAAGGCGTTCAACCTTGAAGGCATGATGCGCAAGCGCATGGACCGTTCGATCACCGACGTGCAGGCGCGCTCCGACAAGATCGTCCGCATCCAGGCCCGTTCGAGCCCGCTGATGGAAGTGATCGCCGGCTTCGCCATCGCCATGATCGTGCTGTGGGCCGGCTACCAGATCATCTACCAAGACGTTCAGCCGGGCGCTCTGATGTCGTTCATTGCCGCGGTGGCGCTCGCCTACGAGCCGGCCAAGCGGCTCGCCCAGATGCAGATCAAGTTGGAAACCGGACTGGTCGGCGTGCGCATGATGTACGAGCTGCTCGACACGCCGCCCGATTTCGCGCCGAACACGAGCGGACCCGATCTGAAGCTCACCAAGGGCGAGGTTGCCTTCGACAAGGTTGACTTCGCCTATGCCGGCGAGGCGCCCCTGTTCCGCGGCCTCGACTTCCGCGCCACCGGCGGCGGGACGACGGCGCTCGTCGGCCCCTCCGGCGGCGGCAAGAGCACGATCATCTCGCTGATCGAGCGCTTCTACGCGGTCGATGGCGGCCGCATCCTGATCGACGGGCAGGACATCGCGGCGGTGAACACCGCCTCGCTCCGCGACCACATCGCGCTGGTGACGCAGGACACCTACCTCTTCCGCGACACCATCCGCGAGAACATCCGCTTCGGCCGCCCCGATGCAACCGACGCCGAGGTCGAGAAGGCGGCCAGGGATGCCGTAGCCCACGATTTCATCATGGCGACCGCCAACGGCTACGACACCGTGCTCGGCGACCAGGCGGCGCAGCTTTCCGGCGGACAGCGCCAGCGCCTGACGATCGCGCGCGCGATCCTGCGTAATGCCCCGATCATCCTGCTCGATGAAGCCACCTCGTCGCTCGACTCGGAGTCCGAGCACCAGATCCAGGTGGCGCTCGACCACCTGATGGAGGGCCGCACCACCATCGTCATCGCGCACCGGCTTTCGACCGTGCTCCACGCCGACCGGATCTGCGTGCTCGTCAACGGCGTGATCGTCGAGGAAGGCCGGCACGACGAACTGCTGGCGCGCGGCGGCCACTACGCCCGCCTCTACCGGCTCCAGTTCCGCGACAGCGCACCGCGCGACGGCGACCGGCCGGTGGCCGTGCCGGCGGAGTAACCCTTGACGGTAAGGCATATTTGCCTTACCTCATCTCCATGACCACATTGACGGTGACTGCCAAAGGCCAGGTGACGCTCCGCAAGGATCTGCTGGAGCATCTCGGCGTGCGGCCGGGCGACAAGGTCTCCATCGACAAGCTTCCCGACGGCCGGATCGCGGTGCAGGCGAAGAAACCCGCCGGCAAAATTTCCGATGCCTTCAACTTCCTGAAGCGGGGGACCCGGACGCCCCTTTCGATTGACGAGATCGACCGGATCGCCAAGCGCGGCTGGGCCGGAAAGCGGTGAGGATCACGGCCGACACCAACGTTCTCGTCCGGGCGGTAACAGGCGATGACCCACGGCAAAGCAAGATCGCCCAATCGGAACTCGCCAAGGCGGAAATCGTCGCGATACCGATACCGGTTTTGTGCGAGTTCGCTTGGGTATTGTCGCAGGGCTACGAAATCCCTGCGGCGAATATCCTCGAAGCTGTTCGACGGCTCATTGGTGGTGCGAACGTCGTCGTCAACCGGCCGGCGGCGGAGGCCGGACTTGCCCAACTCGCCGCCGGTGGCGATTTCGCCGACGGCGTCATCGCCTACGAAGGCGCGTGGCTCGGCGCGGAAACGTTCGTCTCGTTCGACCGGAAGGCTGTCAGGCTGATCCAGGAGCGCGGAGAACAGGCGCGCCTGCTGTCCTGACGCTTGTCTGTGGTGCCCCTGGCCCGACTCGAACGGGCACGTCTTGCGACAACAGATTTTGAGTCTGCCGCGTCTACCAGTTCCGCCACAGGGGCACTGGCATGAGCGTATAGGAACGCCCCGGGCAGGGGTCAACCGCCGGGCGGCTTTGACACGATTCGAGGGCGCCGATAGACAGGCCGCCCGATGCTCCGCCGCCTCTACGACTGGACCATGGCGCTGGCCGCCCGCAAGACCGCGGAGGTTTGGCTGGCGGTCATCGCCTTCGTCGAAAGCTCGTTCTTCCTGGTCCCCGCCGACGTGCTTTTCATCCCGATGGCGATCGCCCGGCCGGAGCGCGCCTACCGCTACGCGCTGGTCGCCACCGTCTTCTCCGTGCTCGGAGGCATTCTGGGATGGTACATCGGCCACTACGCCTATCAGGCTGTCGCGGTGCCCGTCCTCGAGTTCTACGGCAAGCTCGACGACTTCGAGCACCTCCGCGCCTCCTCCGGCGACGCGATCCTCCTGTTCCTGATCACGTCCGGGCTCGCCCATCTGCCACCGATCAAGGTGGTGACCATCCTGGCCGGCGCGGCAGACATCAACCTGTGGCTTTTCATCGCCTCGGCGATCGTCGCGCGCGGCGCCCGCTTCCTGGTACTGGCCGCGCTTCTGCGGCGCTACGGCGAGCCGATCCGCCACTTCATCGAGAAGCGCCTCGGACAGGTTGCCGCAGGCGTGGCCTTCGCGGTCATTTTACTCTTCGGTGCTACCCGTTTCCTGTAGGAGTGCCGGGATGCGCACTAGCACTTTCTCCGCCGCCGCGTTCGTCTTCATCGTCGGGCTTGCCACCATCCTCGCTGCATGGGGCTTCCAGATCGCCGGCGGGTACATACCTTGCGCGCTGTGCCTCCAGCAGCGCTGGCCCTACTACATCGGACTGCCGCTCGTGCTCGTCTCGCTGCTGTCATCGTGGATGAACGGCCCGGCGTGGCTGACGCGCGGCGCGCTCGCGCTGGGAGGCATCGTGTTCCTCTACGGGGCGTATCTCGGCCTGTTCCACGCCGGCGTCGAATGGGCGCTGTGGGAAGGCCCTTCGGACTGCGCTGCGACGCCGGCCAGTTCGACCGGCAACATCCTGGAGCAGATCGAGGGCATCCAGATCGTGCCGTGCGATCAGGCGACGTGGCGCTTCCCGGCCGAATGGGGCCTGTCGTTCGCCGGCTGGAATGCGGTGATCTCGGTGGTGCTCGGGCTCACCGCGCTGGTTGCCGCGGCGCGGAAGCGTGCGGCATAGAAGCCGCACGCCCCACCTCCGACGATCGCAGTCTGCAACGCTTCACTCTCCTGTCTTTACGATCACGCCCGGCAGGGACAGATCGCCCGACGCGATCTTGTAGGTGCCGGTGACGCAGAGAAGCGGCGTTCCGCCTTCGGGATGCACCTGCAGGTGCGCCGCGACGGCATCGAACCGCACATTCTCTGCCTCTGTGACCGGCACGGTAATATGCACGACGCTGCCATCAAGGATGGGACTCATGCCGGGGCTGTCGAGCGCGATCGGCAATCCAGGTGCCGTCGGCGGCAAAACATCCTGGCCCGGAGAGATGTCACGGACCTTGAGACCGCCGGCGCAACCGGCATCCTCACCCAGCACGACCCAGTGCGAATGCCAGCCGGCGCCATCGTTGCCGGGATCGCCGTCGCCGTTTTCATCGAACAGGGGCGTGTCGTCGAAATCCGGATGCGCGGTAATTGCCAGCGCCAGAATGCCGGACGCTTCGTCGAAGCCCACAGCGGAAGGGTCGAGCGCTGTCGGCCAGACGTAGGCATCAACGCGAGCCCCAGCGAGCTGACCAGTAGCTTCCGGAACTTGCGAACCCGCAACGCCCGACACTTCCATAGCGAACGTGGCCAATCTGCCATTGGTCGTGGCGGACGCACTGGTGATGTCGAATGCATCCGGCACGCTCGCATCGGAGGGGGATTTGATCTCGTGGGCCATCGCAAGCGCCGTGGAAAATGCGATGACTGCCGCGGCAAGGGGAATGCCGTGGCTGTAATATCTGTCCATGTCAGCTCTCCTTGATAGTAGCGAGTCGCTACTATATCTTCGCTGCGAACGCAGTCAACTGCCCTCGACGCCATGAACCGCGCTCTCGACGCCGCCTACCTGATCGACCGGCTGGACCGGCTTTCGCGCAACGGCGCAACGGTTCACGGGCTCAACGGCGCCCAGTGGGAAGCGCTGCGCTACCTAGCGCGCGCCAACCGCTTCTCGCGGACGCCGGCGGCGCTTTCGGACTATCTCGGCTCGACACGGGGGACCGTCTCCCAGACGCTGATCGCGCTGGAAGAGAAGGGATTCGTTTCACGCCGTGCGAGCAAACGCGACCGGCGATCCGTCGATCTCAGCCTGACGGGACAGGGCCGCTCGGCGCTCGCCGACGATCCGATTCGGGCGCTTGCCGCCGACATCGCCCACGCCACCAGGAACGACCCTGCGGCACTGGCCGATGCGCTTCAACGGACGTTGCGCGCAGCGCTGGTGCGAAACGGCGGCCAACCTTTCGGGATCTGCCGCAACTGCCAGCATTTCGGGCGCGATCAGGGCGAGAAGCCCGGCCCTCACCTCTGCACGCTGTTGAACCAGCCGCTGACGACCGAGGACAGCCTCGAGATATGTGTGGAATACACGGATCGTGAATCGGATAAAGTTGTACGAACCTGACCGTAACCCCACCGGCCACAGCGTAAGGCTACGGCTCCAGTTCCGTATCCCAGTAGAGATAGTCCATCCACGACTCGTGGAGGTAGTTCGGCGGAAAGAGCCGGCCGTTGTTGTGGAGGTCGGCGACCGTCGGCTGGTAGGGCATGTGCGCCGGCCACATGTGCGCTTCGCGCGGGCCCATGCCGCCTTTCCTGAGATTGCACGGCGAGCAGGCGGCGACGACATTGTCCCACGTCGTGAGGCCGCCGCGCGACCGCGGGACGAGGTGGTCGAACGTGAGGTCGTCGCGCGCGCCGCAGTACTGGCACTGGAAGCGGTCGCGCAGGAAGACGTTGAACCGCGTGAAGGCGGGGTGGCGCGCGGGCTTGACGTAGGTCTTCAGCGAAACCACCGACGGCAGCTTCATCGAGAACGAGGGCGAGCGCACCGCCGTGTCGTATTCCGACACGATGTTCACGCGATCGAGGAAGACCGCCTTGATGGCATCCTGCCACGACCAGAGCGACAGGGGATAGTAGCTCAGCGGCCGGTAGTCTGCGTTGAGGACCAGCGCCGGATTGGACCCCGGCGAGACGGCGACGTTCACCTGCGCTCCCGATTCGCTCTGTTTTTCCGGAGGCTTAGCGCCCCTCTGACGCGGGCGATACTCTATACGGGCTGTGACGGGCGTGTGAAGGGGTGAAGCGGCCGGAAAAACCCGTTTTCGGGAGTTTTGAGGGTGGGGACTTGTGGAGGGGTGGGGCGTGTGCCATATTGATGGAAATGAGGGGCATTTGGCACAGAAGACCATGGCACGTACCAAACAGGAAGCCAGCACCGCCGCCCGACTTGAGGCCGAAGACGATCGGCCCGGGTTCGCGGAAAGCAGCGCACAGTGGAACATCGAGGGACTGTCGATAGCGCCGGCCCTGCGGGCGTCGGCGCAGTTTCTGGCGACACTCCGGGGGCTCGGCTACTCGCAGGAAGAAATCCACATGCTGGTGGTTCCGAGGCGGACACTGGCACGCCGTGCCGCAAACGACGAACTGCTCTCGGTCGAAGAAACCGACAAGGCGGTGCGGCTGGAGCGGGTGGCGCGGCAGGCGGCAAAGATCTTCGGCAATCCCGACAAGGCGAACCGCTGGATGCGGAAGCCGAAGCACCAGCTCGGCGGCCAGACGCCGCTTGCGTTTCTGGCAAGCGAGGCCGGAGCACGCATCGTCGAGGAGATGCTCACGCGCATCGAGTACGGCATGTACGCCTAGCCGTGCGTCTCTGGCGTATCTCGGCCTACGCGGATCTCAGTGGCGAAGGCGGCCGAAGAGTGGCCGCCCGTTGGACCTCGGGCGGGAGGCCCGTGGTCTATCTCGCCGAGCATCCGGCGCTTGCCCTCCTTGAAAACCTCGTCCACATCGAGGCCGATCCGGATGACCTGCCGGACACCTACCAGCTTCTCGAAATCGACCTGCCCGACCGAGTGAGCCGCGACGGCAGAAGCCACGAATCCCTTGAGGAGGCTAATGAACGCTGGCGAAGCGACCTCCGCTTCACGCGCGCCATCGGGGATGCGTGGCTGTCCGACCGGCCGAGCGCGATTCTCTTCGTACCGTCGGCGGTCGTACCGCGTTCCACCAATGCGCTGCTCAATCCGGACCACCCGGAGGCGGCAGCGCTCGAGATCGTTGCCACGATCAGGCCGGCCTACGACCGGCGCCTGTTTGCGCCCCGCGGCTACAACCCCTCCCCAACCCCGCCACAATTCCCTAAGTAAGTCCCCGACGGGCGGCGGAAGGAGCTGGGACTATGGCGCGTGCATTCGACTGGAAGGTGCCCCCCGAGATCGCCCCCAAGCCGGCTGACTACGCCTATGATCTCGACAGGGCGCTCGCCGCCGTCGTCGGCCTAACCGCGAACATCCCTGCCGACGCCTTCACGGCCGACATCCTCGGTACCGAGCGTGGCGGCAACGGCGTCATCATCCGCGACGACGGGCTGATCCTGACCGTCGGCTATCTGATCACAGAGGCGAGCGAGGTCTGGTTGCAGCTTGCCGACGGGCGCACGGTTGCCGGAGACGTGGTCGGCTACGACCAGGACACCGGCTTCGGCCTCGTGCAGGCGCTCGGCCGTCTCAACGTGCCGGCCCTCAAGCTCGGCGAATCCGGCGACGCGGTGCCAGGATTGCGCGTCGTCTCCGCCGGCGCGGGCGGCGCCACCCACTCGGTCGCCTCGCGCGTCGTCGCGCGGCAGGAGTTCGCCGGCTACTGGGAGTACGTTCTCGACGAGGCGATCTTCACCGCCCCCGCCCACCCGCTGTGGGGCGGCACCGGACTGATTGGACCCGAGGGTGAACTCCTCGGCGTCGGCTCGCTGCAGCTCGAGCAATCCGGAGCCGACGGCGAAGGCGTGCCGATCAACATGTACATCCCGACCGACCTCCTGAAGCCGATCCTCGACGACATGCTGACCATCGGCCGGCCGAACCGCCCGCCCCGTCCGTGGCTCGGGCTTTACGCCACCGAGGTTGAGGACCACGTCGTCATCGCCGGCGTTGCCGACAAGGGGCCGGCGAAGCGCGCCCGCCTCCAGGAAGGCGACATCGTGCAATCGGTCGGCGGCATGAAGATCGAGGGACTTGCCGGACTGTTCCGTACCGTGTGGTCGATGGGCAAGGCCGGCGTCGACGTGCCGATGACGGTGGTCAGGAACGGACGGCCGATGGACCTGACCGTGACCTCCGGCGACCGCAACCGCTTCCTCAAGGGCCCCAGCCTGCACTAGCCCCGCCGGTACCGCAAAGCGACGGCGGCAAGACCGTGGCGATTGCGGGGTATTTTTGCGATCCCGCGCTCCCGTTCACCTCGCGTTCAGCCGCGCGACCCATATCAGGGCGCAGGTGGGGTATTTACGTAAGGAGCAAGTCTCATGAGACTCCGCACACTCGCTTTCGGTGCCCTCGCGGCATCGCTGATGGCCATCCCCGCGGTCGCGCAGGCGGCCTGGGGACAGGCGACAGGCAGTGTCAACATGCGCACGTGCGCCAGCACGCAATGCCAGAAGATCGGCGTTGTGCCGGCAGGCGCACAGGTCTGGATCAACGGCAGCCAGGGTAGCTGGTACAACGTCACGTTCCAGGGCCGTCAGGGCTTCGTCGCCCGCAACTATGTTGCGGCCAACGTCGCCGGCCCCGGCCCGGGATACGGACCGGGACCCGGCTATGGACCGGGACCTGGTTTCGGGCCGCCACGCGTGGCACCGCCGCCGCCGTTCATGAACCCGTGGCCGAGCCCGCCCCCGCAGTGGGGTTATTGGCGCAAGCCGTGGTGGGACAACCGCCACAACGCCTGGTACGACGGCCGCCGCTGGTATCGTAACGGCATCTGGTACAACGACCCGAGCGGCTTCTCGTTCGGCTTTTCGTTCGGCGGCTAACGCCAGCCAACGCACTGACCCACAGCCCGTCGCCCTAGCTGGCGACGGGCTGTTTCATTTCCGGTGTTTCCGCGCGACAGCCATCGCCCGGCACGCTATGAGTCCCCCACCTCACCATCCTTTTGCGCGCGCATTGCCGCGAACCGTCCACGACCAGCGGGGAATTGCCATGGAATACCGGCTGCTTGGCCGCTCCGGCCTGAAAATCTCGACGATCACGATGGGAACCATGACCTTCGGACGGCCGAAGGACAGCCCCGTCGGCTCTGTCCCGCTGAAGGACGTGAAGCGGCAGGTCGATCAGTGTATTGATGCCGGCGTCAACCTCTTCGACACGGCCGACGTCTACAGCGACGGCACCTCCGAAGAGATGCTGGGCCAAGCGCTGGCGAAGAAGCGCGCCAATGTGCTGGTCGCCACCAAGGTGCGCTTCACCATGGGTCCCGGCCCCAACGACAAGGGGCTGTCGCGCTATCACATCATCGCCGGGTGCGAGGCCAGCCTGAAGCGTCTCGGCACCGATTGGATCGACCTCTACCAGGTCCACCAGTGGGACGGCCAAACGCCGCTGGAGGAGACGATGGAGGCACTCGACCGCCTCGTGCGCGACGGCAAGGTCCGTTACATCGGCTGCTCGAACTTCTCCGGCTGGCACATCATGAAGGCGCTGGGCGTTGCCGAGGCGAAAGGCCGCGAACGCTTCGTGAGCCAGCAGATCCACTACACCATCGAGGCGCGCGAGGCGGAATACGAGCTGGTTCCAGTCTCGATCGATCAAGGCCTCGGCATTCTCATCTGGAGCCCGATCGCCGGCGGCTGGCTCTCCGGCAAGTTCCGCCGCAACAAGAAGGGCGGCGCCGACACCCGCCAGGGAAGCGGCAAGTGGCGCGAGCCTCCGATCTATAACGAAGACCGGCTCTATGACATCGTCGAGGTGCTGATCGAAGTCGGCAAGGCGCACAAGTGTTCGGCGGCGCGTGTGGCGCTGGCATGGCTGCTGCACCAGCCGGGCGTTACCTCGGTCATCGCCGGGGGCCGCACGAGCGAGCACTTCGCCGACAACCTCGCCGCCGCCGACCTGAAGCTCGGTGCCGAGGAGTTGGCGCGGCTCGATGCCGTATCGCGGCCAAACCTCGTCTACCCCTACTGGCACCAGGCATGGACCGCCAAGGACCGGCTCGCACCGGCCGATCTCTCTCTGATCGGGAAATACCTGACGTAGAACCTATTCGTGGCGAAGCGCCTCGATGGGATCGAGGCGCGCCGCGCGTCGGGCCGGAAAGAAGCCGAAGGCGACACCGACCGCAGCCGAGAAAAGGAACGCCAGCGTCACGACACCGGGATCGAGGACGAAGGGCACCCCGAGGAACTGACCGCCGAGCGCCGCCAATCCGAGGCCGAGCAGAATCCCGAGGATGCCGCCGAACAGGGACAGCACGACCGCCTCCACCAAAAACTGCATCAGCACCTGCCGGGCCTGAGCGCCGATGGCGAGCCTGATGCCGATCTCCCGCGTGCGCTCGGTCACCGACACGAGCATGATGTTCATGATGCCGATACCGCCGACGAGCAGGCTGACGCCGGCGACCGCCGACAGAAGGCCGGTGAGAACGCCCGAGATGGACGTCAGCATGGTGGCGATCTGCGCCATGTCCATGACCGAGAAGTTGTCGCGGTCGCCATCGCCGATGCGCCGGCGTTCGCGCAGCAGCGACTCGATGCCAGCCTGCACGTCGGCGGTCTGATACCCATCTGCGACCGCCACATAGATCATCGAAACGTCCTGATCCCCGGCGATCCGCCGCTGGAATGTCCTCAGCGGCATCAGCAGGGTGTCGTCCTGGTCCTGCCCGAAACTCGACGCACCCTTAGCCTCAAGCACGCCGATGACCTCGCAGGAAATCCGTTGCAGGCGAACGTCGGCGCCGACGGCTTCGCCATCGCCGAACAGCGCCGTCTTGGTGGTACTGCCGAGGATGCATACGGCGCTCCCCGTGCCGAGTTCGGCATCGGAGAACGTGCGCCCTTCGGTCACCGCCCAATCACGCGCAACCAGGTAGCGATTGTCAGTACCGGTGACGCTCATCGCGTGATTGCTGTTGCCGTAGATCGCCGTCATCTGGCGGCTGGCAATCGGAGCCGCGGCCTCGACACCCGGGACCTCCCGCTCGATGGCCTCTACATCCCTGGCGGTGAAGTTGCGCGTGTCGGCCGACGGGCTGGCCGGCCCCATGCCAGCCTGGCCCGGCCTCACCATGAGGACGTTGCTGCCCAGCTTGGCAACGTCGGAAGTGACCTGCGCCGTCGTTCCTTGTCCAAGCGTCACCATGACGATGACGGCCGCGACACCGATCACGATCCCGAGCACGGTGAGCATCGACCGGAGCGCATTGCGGAAGATCGTGCGGACGGACAGGCGCAGGGTTTCGATAAACATCTCAGGCCGCCTCCGCCGTCGTCCCGTCGGAAGCGATGCGGCCATCACGGAACACGATCGTGCGCCCGGCATAGGCGGCCACCTCCGGCTCGTGCGTGACCATGACGATGGTGATGCCGTCATCGCGGTTGAGGGACGTGAGGAGGCGCATGACCTCATGCGTGGTCGCGGTATCGAGATTGCCGGTCGGCTCGTCGGCCAGCAGAACCTTGGGCTCGGTCACAATCGCACGCGCGATGGCGACGCGCTGCTGCTGGCCGCCCGAAAGCTCGTTCGGGTCGTGGCCCGCGCGGCCGGCAAGCCCGACTTTCTCCAGAGCATCGAGCGCCAGCCGGCGGCGCTCCGAGGCGGGCACGCCCTTGTAGATCAGCGGCAGCTCGACGTTCTCGACCGCAGAGGTGCGGGGCAGCAAATTGAAGCCCTGGAAGATAAAGCCGATGAAGTGTCGGCGGAGCAGCGCCTGCTGGTCGCGACTGAGGCGGCCCACATCGGCGCCCATGAAGGCGTAGGACCCGCTGGTTGGCGTATCGAGACAGCCGATGATGTTCATCGCCGTCGACTTGCCCGAGCCGCTTGGTCCCATGACGGCGACGAACTCGCCCCGCTCGATCGCGAGATCGATGCCGGCAAGGGCTTTGACCGCAGCGGAACCACGCCCATAGACCTTGCTGACATTGCGAAAAACGATAGGAGGCTGACGCCGGACCGGCGTGCCGGCAGTCATCACGATGCCGTCCGTGCGCCGACGATGACGAGATCGCCCTCGACAAGACCGCCGCCGGTGACGGCAGTGAAGGTTCCATCGGAAAGCCCGATCTCGACCGCGACTTCGGTTGGCTGGCCATCCCGCAGAACCCAGACCGTGTTCCCTCCGGCTGTGCCCGAGGCCGGGGTCGATTGCGGGGAAGCCGGCGGCCGCGGCATGAGGAGACCGAGAAGGCCGCCACTTCTGCCGGTGGATGCCTGTGCGGCCGACGGCGCATAGCGAAGCGCCGCATTCGGCACCATCAGCGTTCCGGAAACTTCCTCGACCACGATGTCGGCGATCGCCGTCATGCCGGGCCGGAGGAGCAGGTCGGCGTTGTCCACAGCCAGGACGGCCTTGTAGGTGACAACCCCTTCAATCGTTTCGGGCGAGTAGCGGACCTGCTCAATCGCCGCCGGGAACGTCCTTTCCCGATACGCCTCGACCGTGAAGGTCGCGGCATCGCCCTCCTCGACGCTGGCGATGTCCGCCTCGTCGATGTTGACCTCGACCTGCATGGTGGCAAGATCTTCGGCAAGCGTGAACAGGACCGGCGCCTGCAGCGCGGCGGCGACGGTCTGTCCAGCCTCGGCGTTGCGGTCAAGAACGACACCATCGATCGGCGAAACGATCGCCGCCTTGCTCCGTTCGTTCTCGGCAATCGCAAGATTGGCGCGCGCCGTCTCGAGGTTGGCGTTGGCAACGGCAAGCGCGGCGACCGCCCGCTCGCGGACCGCTGTCGCCGTCTCGAACGCTTCCTGCGTGATGACGCCGCGATCGAGGAGCCGCGTCGCGCGGTCGACCGCCGCCACGCTCTCCTGCTCGCTCACAGTTGCCTGCCGGACATCCGCTTCGCGGGCGGTGACCGTCGCCTGCGCCAGCGTGACGTTGGCATCGAGCTTGTCGGTCTTCAGCATCGCCAGCGTGTCGCCGGCCTTGACCGTATCGTTGAAGTTGGCCAGCACCGCGCCGATCGTTCCGGACAGTTCGCTCGACACCTCAACGGTGTTGGTCGGCTGCACGGTACCAGTAGCCGCAACGGTGACCACGAGATCGCCATGGGTGACCGGCGCCGTGGTGTAGGAGACGGCCTGCGTACCGCTCCCCGACGCTAACCATAGCCACACGCCGACCAGCACCACCCCGGCAACAAGCGCGATGGCCGCATAGCGGCCCACGCCGCGCCTGCGGCTGCCCGCCGCCAGAATGGCGGAAATCTCGGACTCCGCCACCTCGGGCGGAGCCTTTATCTCGGTGGTCGGGGTCTTCTGCAGCATGGCCGGATTCTAGATAGGTACGACGCGCCATGATTGACACGCATCAAAGGCCATACCCCTACGCTTCCGAAGCGCCGATCAGGCGAGAACCCGCCGCAGGAAGTCCGCGCCCAGCTCAAGGCCTTCCTGGTCGATGCCGTGCTGAAGCCCGGGACGGATATGCCATTCGACGGGGAAGCCGGCTTCGCCGAGCACGCGTTGCGCGGCCATGGTCGCCATCGCCGGGATGAGCGGATCCTGGTCCCCGTGCACGAGCAGGACGGGCGGCATGCTGCGCGCCTCGGCCTTGAGGTACTCCGGCCCCGGCAGCAGGCCGGAATAGCCGACGATACCGGCGATGCGATGGGCGCGGCGCGCGCCGACATGGAGCACCATCATAGTTCCCTGGCTGAAGCCGACGAGCGCCAGCTTGTCGTCGGCGAGACCGAGGCGCGCGAGCTCCGCGTCGAGGAACGCGTCGATCGCAGGCGCGGCGTGCAGCACGCCGTCGCGGAGGCGCGAGGGGTCGGTGGCAGCGAGCGGAAACCACTGCCGGCCCATAGGCGACTGGTCGCAGGGCTGCGGCGCATGCGGCGAGACGAACGCGGTGGCAGGCAGAAGCGGCGCCCACATGCGTCCGATGTCGATGAGATCGTTGCCGTCCGCGCCATAGCCGTGGAGGAAGACGACCAGCGACCGCGCGACACCGCCGGCGGCCGGCGGCAGGCGCGGCCCGTCGAGGCTCATACCGGCACCGCCTTCCGCGCTTTCCGCGCACCGTAGTAGGCCCAGAAAAGCGTCGCGGCGACGCTCCGCCATGGCGACCACCGTGCCGCAAGCTCCGCCAGCTCGTCCTGCGGCAGCGGCGGCTCCATCCCGAACGCCTCGGCAACCGCGACCCGGAGTGCCAGATCGCCGGCCGGAAACACGTCGGGATGGCCGAGGCAGAACAGAAGGTAGATGTCAGCGGTCCACGGGCCGATGCCCTTCACCGCCACTAGCCGCGCGGCAGCCTCCTCCGCCGGAAGGCTGGCGAGCGTGTCGAGGTCGAGGCCGTCCCTGCACGCGGCCGCAACGGCCCGGAGCGTCCTGATCTTCGGCGCCGACATGCCTGCCTTGCGGAACCGCGGATCCCGCGCACGGTGAATCCTGTCGGGGGTGAGCTCGGGAAAGGCTTCTGTGAAGCGGCCCCAGATGGCGCGGGCGCTCGCGACCGAAAGCTGCTGGCCAACGACGATCCGCGCCAACCCCGCGAAGCCGGCCTCGGTGCGCCGGAGCGGAAGCTCGCCCGCGACCTTCGCGACCGCCTTCAGCCTGCGGTCGACGCGCGTGAGATGCGCGAGGCCATCGGCGAGATCGTCGGTAGTGGCGATGGTGCGCATCGTTCCCGTTTGCTGCCCGTGCCACCAATAACGTCAGGACCGGGCTTGTCCGGCCATCCACGTCTTTCTGAGCGCGCGGCGGTCAGGCAGGATGCCGATCCGCGACCGGAAAGCAATCCTGCACCGGCCCACGATAGCGACATAGGCATAGGTCGTGGATGGCTGGGACAAGCCGGCCCATGACGGAAAGAGAATGCAACCCGTTTTCCGCTTCGCCCCCTCGCCGACCGGCTATCTCCACCTCGGCCATGCGCGCACGGCGCTGTTCAATTGGCTCTACGCCCGGCATGTCGGCGGCACGTTCCGTCTCCGCATCGAGGATACGGACCGCGCCCGCTCCACGCCCGAGGCAACGCAGGCGATCTTCGACGGCCTGTCGTTCCTCGGGATCGATTGGGACGGCGATGTCGTGTTCCAATTTCCGCGGGCGCCGCGTCACGCCGAAGTGGCACACGCGATGCTCGCCATGGGGCAGGCCTATCATTGTTACGCTTCGCCCGCCGAGCTCGCCGACATGCGCGAGGCGCAGAAGAAGGCCGGTCAATC
>CAZXKZ010000045.1:2851-15663 GCA_964641825.1 uncultured Bauldia sp. | reverse complement strand
CTTCGAGGTTCAAGGCCATGCCGCGGATGCCGCCGGGGAACTCGACCATCTCGCCGGCCTGCACGTTGTCGAGGCCGTAGATGCGCGCGATGCCGTCGCCGACGCTGAGCACCTGCCCGACCTCGGAGACCTGCGCCTCCTTGCCGAAATTCTTGATCTGCTCCTTCAGGATGGAGGAGATTTCTGCGGCCCGGATTTCCATCAGCCGACCTCTTTCATGGCGAGTTTGAGCGAGTTGAGTTTTGTCTTGAGCGAGCCGTCGATCATGCGGCTGCCGACCTTGACGATGAGTCCGCCGATGAGCGACGGATCGACCTTGGCATCCAGCGCCACGTCCTTGCCGAGCGAGGCCTTGAGCGCAGCTTTCAGGCCATCGAGATGCTTGTCGGAGAGCGGCTCCGCGCTGACCACCTCCGCCGATACCTCGCCGCGGCGCTTGGCCGCGAGCTTGCGGAAGGCAGCGAGCATTTCCGGCACGGCGAAGAGACGCCGGTTGGCGGCCGCCACCCTGACGAAGTTTCCGACCAGGCCGCCGATGCCGGCCCTGTCGAGCAGCGCGCCGATCGCGCGCGCCTGTTCCTCGGCCGAATAGACCGGGCTTCTCAGGAAGCGTTGAAGATCGTCACTCTGGTCGTGGAGCGTGGCGAAACGGCCGACGTCGTTTTCCAGTTCGGCAAGGCCTTTTTCGTCCTCGGCGAGATCGAAAAGCGCCGACGCGTAGCGTTCCGCGAGACCTGAAACAGGAGAAGACTTTTCGGCCACCCTGACCCCTTGCCTCCGACCGTCAAGGGCCTCATCCCGGATGAGGTCCGGCCCGTCGTCGTAAGGCCTTGAACGGATTGTTTTTTCGGACAGGGCCACCGGCCGGCCGCACCCGTCCCGAAAGTTGCGGGTTCGCTTAGCATACGCCCTACCGCGGAGCAATATGGCAGGACCGCGGCGGATTGAGCGCGGGGATGCGCGCCCGGCGCGTTAGCTGGCACGGCGCATCGTTTTGCCCGCGAGAGCGGCCAGGAGAGCCTCCGAGGTCGAAATCCGCCCGAACATGATTTCGATCAGGAGCAGGCTCGCCTCGTGATTGCTCCGTTCGAAACCAGCGCCGATCGGCTCGGCCGCGCAATCCGCCAGGAGCGTGCACTGGTAGTCGCGGAAGAAGGCGTCGCGAAGCGTCGATTCCACACAGACGCTGGTCGTGCAGCCGGTGAAGACGAGTTGCTGGATGCCCCGGCTCTTGAGCTGCTCGTCGAGACCGGTGCGATAGAAACCGCTGAACCGGGTCTTGTAGAGGACCGTGTCGCCCGTCTCCGGCGTCAGTTCCGGGACGATATCGGTCCCCCAGGTGTCGCGCACCAGGATCCCGCCTTCGCGGCCGTCGGGCGACACGACCTTCTGCCCCACCTTCATGAAGCCAACATGGAGGAGGCGGTTCGGCGCCTGGGGTCCGCCGATATCGGACAGGTCCGGGAGGTAGCCCATCTTTAGGTAGACGACGTGAATACCTGCCTCGCGCGCCGCCGCGATCACCCGCCTGGTCGGCTCAACCACCGCGCGGATACCGGATATGTCGACGCCCGCGCGATCGAACATGCCACCCGGCGATCCGAAATCGTTCTGCATGTCGACAACGATGAGCGCCGCGCGGGAAGGCACGATATCCACGGCATGCGGCCGTGCCTCAAGCAGGAATGTGTGCTCTGCCATTGTCCGTCCTTCCCATTTTGGTGGCCGTGCGCCCGCTCGTTCGTTTGCGGCGACCGGCGCCCGGGCGGGCAAGCGCGCGGTTGCCTTCGATGACCCGCAGCAGCAGGTCGAGCAGCATTTCTCGTTCGGCGGGCTTGAGCACGTCGAGTAGCCGCTGCTGGCCGGAGTGCGCCTTGGGCAGCAGTTTTCGGAGAAGCCGCTCGCCTTCCGTCGTAAGCCGCACCATGCGCGCGCGTCGATCGGCGGCATTGATCCGCCGCGTGACTAGGCCCTTGTGTTCCAGCCGCTCGACGAGAAGCCCGGCGCTGTTGCGATCGATCCCGAGCATGGCCGCAAGCCGGCGCTGATCGGCGTCCGGCTCGCCGCCGTCCCTGCTGAGGTGGGTCATCACCGCGAACTCGAGCGGCATCAGCCCCGCCTCCGCGACGCTCTCCGCCGTTGCCGCCGTGCAGATCTGGAAGAAGCGCCGTGCCAGCGCGTTCGGCACCCGCCGCACCGGAGGCACATCGTCGACGAAGCACACCACGCCGGTGGCGGCTTCATCCTTCCTGCCGCTCCCGCGGTTTTCAGGGTTCATAATCATAATTATGATGATAATACATATGACGATCCGATATGCAAGCGGCATGGCGCGGCAATTGGGGTGAAGGAACGCTAGAGGAAGCTCTGCGGGTCCACGTCCACCTGCACCTTGAGGTCGGCGCGCGGACGCGGCGCGGCGGCGAGCCAGGCGCGGAGATAGGCCTGCAGATTGGCGTTTCGCGGCGCGTGCACGAGCAGACGGAAGCGATGCCGACCGCGAACGATCGCAAGCGGCGCCTCGGCGGGTCCCAGCACGCTCACGGTCGGGCTTTCGGGGGCTGCCCGTCGGATCGCGGTCGCGTACGATTGGGTCGGCCCGCGCTCCAATCCCGACACGATCATCGCCGCCAAACGGCCGAAAGGCGGGAGTTCGGCGGCGCGGCGGGCGGCGATCTCCTTTTCGTAGAACGCCTCCCGCTCCCCCGACACGATCGCCTGGATGACCGGGTGCTCCGGCGTCCACGATTGTAGCAGCGCGCGGCTGCTGCCGCCGGATCTCCCTGCTCTGCCAGTGACTTGGCTGAGGAGCTGGAACGTGCGCTCGGCCGCGCGGAGATCGCCGTGCGCCAGCCCGAGGTCGGCATCGACCACGCCGACCAGCGTCAGGAGCGGGAAATTGTGCCCTTTGGCAACCAACTGCGTGCCGATAATTATGTCGATTTCGCCCTTCGCGATCGCTGTCAGCTCCTGCCGCAAGCGGTGGATACCCCCGATGAGGTCGCTCGACAGCGTCGATATGCGCGCTTCGGGAAATCGGGCGAGCACTTCCTCCTGCAATCGCTCCACACCCGGCCCAACGGGCGTCAGGCTGTCGGCGTCGCCGCAGTTGGGACACGCGGCCGGCCGCGGCTCCTGGTGGCCGCAGTGATGGCAGAGCAGCACGCCGCGAAAGCGGTGCTCGACCAGCCACGTCGAGCAGTTGGGGCACTGGAAGCGATGGCCGCAGGTGCGGCAGAGCGTCAGCGGCGCATAGCCGCGCCGGTTGAGGAAGAGGAGCGCCTGCTGCCCGCCGGCGATCGTCTCGCCCATGGCGGCGACCAGCGGCGGCGACAGGAAGCGTCCGCGCTCCGGCTGGTGCTGGCGGAGATCGATCGCCGCGATCTCAGGCAGAGGCGCATCGAGATAGCGGCCCGACAGCACGATCCGGCGGTACCGCCCGGCATCCGCGTTGACCCGCGACTCGATCGACGGCGTGGCCGACGACAGGACGACCGGGAAGTTGCCGAGGTGCGCGCGCACCACCGCCATGTCGCGCGCATTGTAGATGGCGCCGTCTTCCTGCTTGTAGGAAAGGTCGTGCTCCTCGTCGACGACGATGAGCCCGAGATTCCGGAACGGGAGGTAGAGCGCCGAGCGCGCGCCGACGACCACCTGCACCGATCCGTCCGAGGCGCCGCGCCAGACCCGCGCCCGCTCCTTCGGCGGCACATCGGAATGCCATTCCGCCGGCCGCGCCCCGAAGCGCAGCATGAAGCGCTCCAGGAACTCGGCGGTGAGCGCGATCTCCGGCACCAGGATGAGCACCTGCCGCCCGGTGCGGATCGCCTCTGCGACCGCCTCGAAATAGACCTCGGTCTTTCCCGACCCGGTGACTCCGTCGAGAAGCGTGACCGAATACCCCCCGCCCGCCATCGTCGCGCGGAGCGTCGCCGCCGCGCCCTCCTGCCCGGCCGACAGAACGGGCGTTTCGTGGTCGGGGTCCGGAGGTGGGGCTGGTGGCGCTGCCGGCATCATCACCAACTCGAGCGTGCCGGCGGCGACCAGCCCCTGCACCACCGAGGGCGTCACGCCCGCAGCGGCCGCGAGCCCCGACTTCGTCCACACCGGAGCATCCTCGAACAGGGCGAGCACGCGGGCGCGCGCCGGCGTCATGCGCTCGGGCGGCGGGCCGCCGAGGCGGAGGCCCGGAACTGGAGGCTCGGGCTCGAGCGCGGCCGACGACCGCAGGATCATGCGCAGGACCATGCCGCGCGATGTCAGGGTGTAGTCGGCCACCCAGTCGACGAAGGCACGGATCTCCTTCGACAGCGGCGGCGCCTCGAAGGTGCCGCCGATCGGCCTCAGCCGGTTGTGGCCGACGGAAGGATCGGGCGGATCGTCCCAGACGACGCCGACATAGTCGCGCGTGCCGAGCGGCACCTCGACGATGTCGCCGGGCTCGCTCTCCGCCGGCGCGCGGTAGGTGTAGGGTGCGGCCACGGCGAGCGGCACCAGGACTGACACGATCTTCTCGCCGGGCACTTCGGTTCCGCGAATCCTGAGGAGGGTTTCGCTGACGATGGACTTGCTTTGTTCTAAAGGAAAGACGGCATAGAGCTATTCGTCGCCGGGAGAGAACGATGAGAATCTTCATCGACTGCGCCGACGTGCCGGAAATCCGCGAGCTGGCGGAGACCGGGCTGATCGACGGCGTGACCACTAATCCCTCGCTGATCGCCAAGACCGGGCGCCCCTTCCGCGCGGTCATTGCGGAGATCTGCGAGGCCGTTCCCGGGCCGGTATCGGCGGAGGTCACGGCGGTCGATTTCGACGGGATGGTGCGCGAGGGCCTGGTGCTGGTCGAGATCGCACCGAACGTCGTGGTCAAGGTGCCGCTGACCTGGGACGGCCTCCGCGCCTGCCGCGTGCTGACGCGACAGGGCCACAAGGTCAACGTGACGCTGTGCTTCTCCGCCAACCAGGCGCTGCTCGCCGCCAAGGCGGGCGCGACGTACATCTCGCCGTTCGTCGGCCGGCTGGACGACAACGGCCAGGACGGCGCCGGGCTTATCCGCGAGATCCGCCTGATCTACGACAACGACGCCGAACTGGAGACGAGCATCCTCGCCGCCTCGATGCGCACGCCGCTGGCGGTGAAGGAGGTGGCAATGGCCGGAGCCGACGTCGCCACCATGCCGCCAGCGCTGGTGCGCGCGCTCGCCAAGCACCCGATGACCGATACCGGCCTCGCCGCGTTTCTCGCCGACTGGGAGAAAACGGGCATGAAGATCGCGTAGGCCGCGCCGCCGGCGAGCAGAGCCGCCCGCCGGCGGAAGCACAACGTCAGGCGGCCTTGAGCAGCGCCTCGCGGTTGGCCGTCAGGAATTCGCGAACGCTCGTCGGCTCGCGTCCGGTGAGGTCTTTCACCGCCGGCGTCACGATGGCCTGGTAGCCGCGCGCCGCCGACACGTCGAGATCGACGAAGAGCTCGGCGACGTTGGCCGGCATCCCGGCGGCCACCATGCCCTTGATCAGGTCTTCGGCGCTGAGCGCGATGTGCTTGACCGGCTTGCCGGCCAGTTCGCTCGCGATCGCCGCGACCTCATCCTGCGTGACCGGCGCAGGGCCGGTGATATCGAGGATGCGGCGGCCGTCGAACCCGGAGACGAGCGCAGCCACGGCGGCGCGGGCGCAATCCTCGCGGGTGACGTAGTTGCGGCCGCCCTTGCCGGTGGCCGAGTAGAGCTGGCCGCTCGCCACCGCCTGCGGCAGCGACATCAGCAGCATCTCCGCATAGATGTTGTTGCGCAGGATGGTCCAGCCGAGCTTGCTCTCGGCGAGTGCGACCTCCGTCCAGTAGTGGTCGTTGAGGATCGAATCGTGGCCGGTCGGCGTGGCGCCGGGCCCGGAGGTGTAGATGACGTGCCTGACGCCGGCCGCGACGGCAGCCTTGACCGCGGGCGCATGCTGCGTGACGCGGCCGCCGGGCCGCCCGACCGCATCGGTGCTGACGATGAGGAGGCGGTCGACGCCCGCGAACGCCGCGGCAAGCTCCTCCGGCTTGTCGAAATCGCCCTCGCGAATCTCGACACCGCGCGCCGCGAACTCCTCGAGCTTGTCCGGCGTGCGCGTGATCGCGACGATCCTGCCGGGATCAGCTTCGATCAGCAGCTCCACGACGCGCCGCCCGAGCTGGCCGCTGGCACCGGTGACCGCGATGGTCGGTCTGGACAGGCTTGGCATGAAATCAGTCCCCTTCGTGCACGTGGTTACGATAGGTGACTAGATGCACAATGGATGCTAGCTTGTGAAGAACGCATCTTTTCTTCACCAGGTCACATGACGATAACCGGCGGAGACCCCGCGCTCGAACTCGCCCGCTGGACGGCGCACCCCGGCACGGAGGACGCGGACAAGTGCCCCGTCCGCAACGTGCTCGTCCGGCTCGGCGACCAGTGGAGCCTGCTCGTCATCCTGCACCTCTGCGCAGGCCCGGCGCGCTTCAACGCGCTGAAGCGCGCCATCGGCGACATCTCGCAGCGCATGCTCGCCGTCACGCTCCGCCATCTGGAACGCGACGGGCTCATATCGCGGCAGGTGTTCCCGACCACGCCGCCGCAGGTGGAGTACGCGCTGACCCACCTCGGCCGCACGCTGGTCGGCCCGATCGACACGCTTGCCGAATGGGCGATGGACAACCACGCCGCCATCCGCCGCGCGCGCAAGAACTTCGACACGCAGGGCGGCCGTTAACCGTCGATTTACCTTGGCGAGTCCCGATAGCGCAGGACAGGTGCATCGTGACTCGCGCTACCGACGATTCGCTGCTCATCACCGCCCAGCCCGACGTTGCGGAAGCCGTCGCGCGCTGGCGGAGGCATCTTGCCGGCGAGCGCCGCCTCGCCGCCAAGACGGTCGAGGCCTACGGGCGCGACGTCAGCCAGTTCCTCGCCTTCCTCACCGCGCACCTTGCCTCGCCGCCGCGGCTCAAGGACCTGCAGGCGCTGTCCACCACCGACATCCGCGCCTTCATGGCGTGGCGTCGGAACGACGGCGCCGGCTCGCGCACGGTTGCACGCGGAATTGCGGGCCTACGCTCGCTGATCAGGTTCCTGGAGAAGGATGGTTCAGCGAATGGCTCCGCGCTCCGCGCGATACGGCCACCACGCCAGAAGAAAAGCCTGCCAAAACCTCTAGGCGTGGTGGCCGCTCAAAACGTGGTGTCAATCGAGCACGGCCTCGACGACGAGCCGTGGATCGCCGCGCGGAATGCCGCGGTCCTCGCCCTGCTCTACGGCGCGGGACTGCGCATCTCCGAGGCGCTCGGGCTGCGCCGCGCCGACGCGCCGGGCCTGAAGGGCGACATGCTGCGGATCAAGGGCAAGGGCGGCAAGGAACGGATCGTGCCCATCCTGCCCGCGGTGAGCGAAGCCATCGCCGCCTACCTGCGGCTCTGTCCGCATTCGCCCGATGCGAACGCGCCCCTGTTCGTGGGCGCGCGCGGCGGGCCGCTCAACCCGCGCCTCGTCCAGCGCGCGATGGAGCGGCTGCGGAGCGCGCTCGGCCTGCCCGACACCGCCACGCCGCACGCGCTGCGGCATTCGTTCGCAACCCACCTGCTGGCAAACGGCGGCGACCTCCGCTCGATCCAGGAACTTCTCGGCCACGCCAGCCTGTCGACGACCCAGATCTACACCGGCGTCGACACCGACCGCCTGATCCTCGCATACCGGAACGCGCATCCGCGCGCTTGACCGCAGGGCCCCTCCGGCACGACAACGCCGGGCCGAGCCCGCCATGAACCGATCCTCCCCAGAGCCGGACGAACCGCTGTCCGATGCCGATACCGCTTCGGCGCCGATCCCGGCGCCGGCGCCGCGCAGCAACACGGTCGGCTACGTGCTCGCCGCGACCGGCGCGCTGCTTTTCTCGACCAAGGCGATCGCGATCAAGCTCGCCTACGAGGAGAACATCGACGCCGAGACCCTGCTGGCGCTCCGCATGCTGCTGGCGCTGCCGTTCTACGGCGCGATCGGAGCGCACGCGCTGCGCGACCGCCTGGTGAAAGGCCGCGGGCTTCCCGCCGGCAGGCTCGTCGCCATGACCGTCGCGGTCGGGCTGCTCGGCTACTGGGTTTCCAGCTATCTCGATTTCCTCAGCCTCAAGTACATCTCGGCGCAGATCGAGCGGCTGATCCTGTTCACCTATCCGCTGTTCGTCGTGATCTTCGGCGCGCTATTCTTCGGCCAGAAGGTCTCCGGCCGCGCGCTGACCGCCATCGGCATCAGCTACGTCGGCCTGTTCGTGATCTTCGGACAAAACGCCGCGACCGGCGGCCAGGACGCGCTCTTCGGCGGACTGCTCGTGCTGGCCGCGGCGATGATCTTCGCCTTCTACCAGTTGTTCGCGAAGAACCTCATCGCCGTCATCGGCCCGCGCCTGTTCACCTGCATCGCCATGGGCGGCGCGGCCGCGGGGGCGCTCGTGCAGTTCTTCGTGACCCACCCGGCAACCGACCTCCTGGTGAGCCAGCGCGTCTGGCTGCTTTCGGTCTACCTCGCCATCGGCGCGACCGTACTGCCGTCGTTCTTCAACAACGCGGCGCTGCACCGGATATCGGCACAGGCCAACGCCACCATCGGCAACCTGTCGCCGGTGGCCACGATCATCCTGGCGTGGCTGGTGCTGGGCGAGATGCTGACGCCGCTGGCGTGGCTGGGGACGGTGCTCGTGCTGGCCGGCGTCGCCTGGTTCACCGTGGCCGAGCGCAAGCCTTCGTGAGCCTCTAGGCGCGTGCGCCCTCGCGCGCCAGCGCAGCGAGCACCTCCGCCACGATAGCATCGACGCTCTGCGCGATCGACACGGCGATGGCGCGCTCGTCGGCCGCCGGCGGCTCGAGGGTGGCGAGCTGGCTGTCGAGCAGGCTGAGCGGCATGAAGTGCCCCTTGCGTCCGCCCATCCGCTGGCGGAGCGTCTCGCGGTCGCCGTGCAGGAAGACGAAATCGACCGGCCGCGCGGCGATGCTCTTGATCCGCTCGCGGTAGACGCGCCTGAGCGCGGAGCAGCTCACCACGATCGGCCGCGAAGGCTCGGCATCGCGGATCGCGGCGCCGATGGCATCGAGCCACGGGATGCGGTCGTCGTCGGTGAGCGGAATGCCTGCCGACATCTTGGCGACGTTGGCCGGCGGATGGAACTCGTCGGCATCGCGGAAGACAACGCCAAGCCTGCCGGCGAGCGCCTCGCCGACCGTGGTCTTGCCGCTGCCCGAGACGCCCATGACCACGATCGCGGGCGGATGGCTGAGGGAAATATCCATGACAGCGCTATCATACATGATGGCGGCGGCGTTACAGTCCCTGAAGCCAGAAAATCCCGAAGACGACCGTGATAACCGTCAGCGGCCCGCCGACGCGGAAGTAGTGCCAGAAGCCGATGACGACGCTGCGGGCCTTGGCCTTCTCGACCACGATCAGGTTGGCGACCGAGCCGACCAGCGTGAAGTTGCCGGCGAGCGTCGAGGCCATGGCCACCGTCATCCACGCGCGCTGCGGATCGGCGAGCGCCTGCACGAACGGCTTGAGGACGAGGACAGCGGGCACGTTGCTGACGATGTTGGCAAGGATCGCCGAGACGGCCGCCAGTACCGGAATGCGGTTGAGGTCGATGCGGCCGATCTCGGCGATGCGCTCGGGGCTGAGCACCGCCTTCTCCAGCCCGGCGACCACAATGAACAGGCCCGCGAACATGACCAAGAGCGGCCAGTCGATATCGAGATAGACCTTGCGCGGACTGATGCGCCGCGTGACCAGAAGCAGCGCGCCGCCGAGGATCGCCACCTCCGCCACCGGCAGGCCGGCGAAGAACAGCACGATCATGCCGGCGAGGATGCCGAGCGACTTCAGGACCAGCGCGCGATGATAGTGCACGTCGCCCTCGCCCGCCGCCTGCAGCCGCTCGCGCGTGAAGAACTCCGCGGGGTGGGACACCGCCACAAGCGCGAAGGCAGCGGCGAGCGCGAACAGCGAGACCGGAGCGAGCGTGGCGGCGAACGATCCGTACGGGATTCCCGACAGTGAGCCGATGATCATGTTCTGCGGATTGCCGGTGATCGTGGCGACGCTGCCTGCATTAGAGGCCATCGCGACGGCGAGAAGGTACGGCACCGGATTGCGCTTCAGCCGCGTGACGAGATCGAGAACGAGCGGCGTCATTACCAGACAGATGGCGTCGTTGACGAGCACCGCCGACAGGACGCCGGTGACGACGACCACGGCGGCGAGCAGGAGCAGAGGGTGGCCGGCGCGGCCGATCGCCCACGCGGTCGCGATGCGGAAGAAGCCTGACAGCCTGAGATTGGCGACCACGATCATCATACCGAGGAGGAGCGTGATCGTCGCCATGTCGATGGCGGCGAACGCCTCATTGAGATCGAGGACGTTGAACGCGACCATCAGGCTGGCGCCGAGCAGCGCCGCACCGGCTCGGTCGAGGCGATAGCCCGGCAGGCGGCCGATCGCCATCACCGTGTAGGTCGCAGCGAAGATGAGAACGGCTGGGATCAAGCCTGCGGCGGCCCCGGGGACAACAGGCAGCGAGTGCAACGGCAATAGCCGACCGGGGTATTCCCGGCAACGGCCGCCACCGCGACGGGACAGGCTTTTTCTCCGTTTAGCGCCGGGTTAAGGTCACCTGGTCAGTCTTTTCTTGGCCGGACCGGGTCTGCCGGTCCATTTTTGAAACGGGGATAGTTGTCATGCGTATCGTAAAAGCGTCCGCCCTTGCGCTGATCGTCAGCGCCTCGCTCAGCGTCGGCTCCGCCATGGCCGCCGATGCGCCGGGAAAGCATGCGTGGGTCCATTCCGGCAAGCACCCGATCTGCGAGCTGCTGCTCTCGATCCTCACCCTCGGCCACCACCACAAGCATCACGCCAACGTGGTGTCGGTCTCCTACTAGGACCGGCCCGAAGCGATCATTCCGGGCGCCGGCACATCGCCGGCGCCTTTTTCATGTCAGAGATGGATCGGCTTGTTCCACGCGGCCAAGGCCGCTTCACGCACGGCCTCCGATAGCGTGGGATGCGCGTGGGTGACACGCGCCAGATCCTCCGCCGAGCCAGCAAACTCCATCAGCACCGCGATCTCGGCGATCAGCTCGCCGGCATAGGGCCCGATGATATGGGCGCCGAGCACTCGGTCGGTGGCAGCGTCGGCGAGCACCTTCACGAAGCCATCCTTGGCGCCCATCCCGCGCGCGCGACCGTTTGCAGAGAACGGGAACTTGCCGGTGCGGTAGTCGATGCCCGCGGCTTTAAGCTCTTCCTCGGTCTTGCCGATGGAGGCAATCTCGGGCGACGTGTAAACGACCGACGGGATGGCCTGATAGTTCACATGACCGGCCTGTCCGGCGAGAATCTCCGCGACCGCAATCCCCTCATCCTCCGCCTTGTGCGCCAGCATCGGACCGCGGATGGCATCGCCGATGGCGTAGATGCCGGGAACATTGGTCTGGAAATGATCGTCGACGGCGACACGGCCGCGCTCGTCGCGCTGGACACCCGCCTGCTCCAGACCGAGGCCTTCAGTGTAGGCACGCCGGCCGATCGCCAGGAGAACGACATCGGCCTTCAGCGTCTCAGCGTCGCCGCCGGCGGCCGGCTCGACGGTCGCCTCCAGCGTCTTGCCCTTCGCGTCGACGGCGGAGACCTTGCTCGACAGGCGGAACGTCATCCCCTGACGGCTCAGAATGCGCTGCGTCTGCTTCGCGATCTCGCCATCCATCCCCGGCAGAATGCGGTCGAGGTATTCGACGACCGTGACGTCGGCACCGAGACGGCGCCAGACGGAGCCGAGCTCGAGCCCGATGACGCCGGCGCCGATGACGATCATGCGCGCCGGCACCTGCTCGAGCGCGAGAGCGCCGGTGGAGGTGACGACACGGCGCTCGTCGATGTCGATCCCCTTGAGCGGCGTCGACTCCGAACCCGTCGCAATGACGATGGCCTTCGCTTCGACGACCTGGCTCTCGCCGCCCTCCGCGACGACCTGCACCTTACCGGGCGCGACGATCGTCCCCGTCCCCGTGAAGGCGTCGATCTTGTTCTTCTTGAACAGGAACGCGATGCCGCTGACGTTCGCTTCAACGACGGCGTCCTTGTGGGCCATCATCGTCTTGAGGTCGAGCTTCGGCTTGCCGACCTTGATGCCGAAGCCCTCGAACTGATGCCCGGCTTCGTCGAACAGCTCCGAGGTGTGCAGCAGCGCCTTCGACGGGATGCAGCCGATGTTGAGGCAGGTGCCGCCGAAGGTGGCGCGCCGCTCGATGACGGCGACCTTCAGGCCGAGCTGCGCGGCCTTGATGGCACAGACATAGCCGCCCGGCCCGGAACCGATGACGGCAAGATCGTACTGGGAAGCCAAGTGGCCACCTCCGATGGGGCGGCGGACGATGCTAGAGGTCGAGCACCATACGCTGCGGGTCTTCGAGGCATTCCTTCACGCGGACGAGGAAGGTCACGGCTTCCTTGCCGTCGACGATGCGGTGATCGTAGCTGAGCGCCAGGTACATCATCGGCCTGATCTCGACCTTGCCGGCAATCGCCATCGGACGCTCCTCGATCTTGTGCATGCCGAGGATGCCGGACTGCGGCGCGTTGAGGATGGGCGTCGACATGAGCGAGCCGTAGACGCCGCCGTTCGAGATGGTGAACGTGCCGCCCTGCATGTCGTCGAGCGACAGCGAGCCGTCGCGCGCGCGCTTGCCAAGATCGGCGATCGACTTCTCGATCTCCGCAAGCGGCTTCCGGTCGGCATCGCGCACAACCGGCACG
>CAZXKZ010000045.1:1906-2841 GCA_964641825.1 uncultured Bauldia sp. | reverse complement strand
GAGGCCCTTGTCAGTGCCGACGGCGATGCCAATGTGGTAGTAGTTCTTATAGACGATATCGCCGCCGTCGATCTCACCGTTGACGGCGGGGATTTCCTTCAGCGCCTGCACGCAGGCCTTCACGAAGAAGCCCATGAAGCCGAGCTTGGCGCCGTGCTTCTTCTCGAACAGCTCGCGGTAATCGGTCCGCATCTTCATCACCGCGCTCATGTCGACCTCGTTGAACGTGGTCAGCATGGCAGCAGTGTTCTGCGCCTCCTTGAGACGCCGCGCGATGGTCTGGCGGAGGCGCGACATGCGCACACGTTCCTCGCGCACCGCATCATCGGCAGGCGACGGCGCCCGCGCCACGACCGGCTGCGGCGCCGGAGCGGCCGCGGCCGCCGCGTCGGCCTTGGTGATCCGGCCATCCTTGCCGGTGCCAGCGACATCGGCCGCATCGACGCCCTTCTCGGCGAGGATCTTGCGGGCAGCCGGGGACGCACCTTCGGCGGGAGCGGCCTTGGGCTCGGCGCGCGGCTTCACCTGCTCGGGCCCGGCGCCGATCGGCGTTGTTGTCTCGGTCTTCTGATCCGGCCGTCCGGTGGGCGCCGGCGTGGTCTTTGCGGCCGCTGCCTTCGCAGCGCCGGCATCGGCGTTCAGCGTCGCCAGAAGCGCGCCCGGCGCGACCACCGATCCGTCCTTGGCCTCGATGGCGGCGAGGACACCGGCTGCCGGCGCCGGAACCTCCAGCGTCACCTTGTCGGTTTCCAGTTCGACCAACGGCTCATCCGCCGCGACCGCATCGCCGACCTTCTTCAGCCATTGGCCGACGGTTGCTTCCGTCACCGACTCGCCGAGCGTCGGAACCCTGATCTCAGTCGCCATATCTCGTCCTCAATTGCCGCCGGCGGTCGTCACTCGGCGAAAGCCTCTGCGAGGAATGCGTTGAGCTG
>CAZXKZ010000045.1:0-1896 GCA_964641825.1 uncultured Bauldia sp. | reverse complement strand
AGCCCGGTTGCCGTCGCCGCCGCTGCGGCCCTGCCGACATAGCGCGGCCGCCGCGCCTCGCCATCGACCTGAGCCAGAACCCATTCGAGGTAGGGCTCGACGAAGGTCCACGAGCCCATGTTCTTGGGTTCCTCCTGGCACCAGACGACACCGGCGCGCCGGAAGCGCGACAGCTCGTTGATGAGCGCCTTCGCCGGGAACGGATAAAGCTGCTCCACGCGCAGGAGATAGACGTCGTCGATGCCGCGCTTCTCGCGCTCCTCGTAGAGGTCGTAATAGACCTTGCCCGTGCACAGGACCACGCGGCGGATCTTCTCGTCCGGCACCAGCTTGATCTTCTCGCCGCCGAGGAACTCGGCATCGTCCCACAACAGCCGGTGGAACGAGGAATCGGGACCGAGCTGCTCCAGCGTCGACACCGCCCGCTTGTGACGCAGGAGCGACTTCGGCGTCATCAGGATGAGCGGCTTGCGGAACTCACGCTTCAACTGGCGGCGGAGCGCGTGGAAATAGTTGGCGGGCGTCGAGAGGTTGGCGACCTGCATGTTGTCCTCGGCGCAAAGCTGCAGGAAGCGCTCGAGCCGCGCCGAGGAGTGCTCGGGCCCCTGCCCCTCATAGCCATGGGGGAGCAGCATCACCAGCCCCGACATGCGAAGCCACTTCTTCTCGCCCGACGATATGAACTGGTCGACGACCACCTGAGCGCCGTTGGCGAAATCGCCGAACTGCGCCTCCCACAAGGTCAGCGCGTTGGGCTCGGCCAGCGAATAGCCGTACTCGAAGCCGAGGACGGCTTCTTCGGAGAGCAGCGAGTTGATGACCTCGAAGCGCGCCTGCCCGTCCTTGAGGTTGTTGAGCGGGATGTAGCGCTCCTCCATGTCCTGATCGAAAAGCACGGAGTGGCGCTGCGAGAAGGTGCCGCGCTCGACATCCTGGCCGGACAGGCGCACCGGGTGGCCCTCGGTGAGCAGCGAACCGAACGCCAGCGCTTCCGCCGTCGCCCAGTCGATCCCGACGCCGGTGTCGATCGCCTTCCGCCGGTTGTCGAGGAAGCGGCCGACCGTCTTGTGGATGCTGAAGCCTTCCGGCACCTCGGTGAGCCTGGTGCCGAGCGCCTTGAGCTGCTTCAGCGGCACACCGGTCTGCCCGCGGCGCGGCGCGTCGCCGGTCTCCGCGACCTTGAGCCCCGACCAGACGCCATCCAGCCAGTCCGCCTTGTTGGGCCGGTAGTTCTGGCCGGCCTCGAACTCCGCTTCCAGCCGCGCCCGCCACGCCGCCTTCATGGCGTCGACGTCGCCAGCGGTGACCAGGCCTTCGTCGATCAGTTTCCTGCTGTAGATCTCCAGCGTCGTCGGATGGTTGGCGATCGCCTTGTACATGAGCGGCTGCGTGAACGCCGGCTCGTCGCCCTCGTTGTGACCGAAGCGGCGGTAGCAGAACATGTCGACCACCACCGGCTTGTGGAACTTCTGCCGGAACTCGGTGGCGATCTTGGCGGCATATACGACCGCCTCCGGGTCGTCGCCGTTGGCGTGGAAGATCGGCGCCTCGACCATCTTGGCGAGATCAGACGGATACGGCGACGAGCGACCGAAGCGCGGGTTGGTGGTGAAGCCGATCTGGTTGTTGATGATGAAGTGGATCGAGCCCGCCGTGCGGTGGCCGCGCAGGCCCGACAGCGCGAAGCACTCCGCCACCACGCCCTGACCGGCGAACGCCGCATCGCCGTGCAGCAGCAGCGGCATCACGCGCGCCCGCTCCGCCAGCGGCACGATGTCGTCGCGCGGCTGATCGGCGTGCTGGTCCTGCTTGGCGCGCGCCTTGCCGAGCACCACCGGGTCAACGATCTCCAGATGCGACGGGTTGGCGGTGAGCGACAGGTGGACGTTGTTGCCG
>CAZXKZ010000044.1:0-15977 GCA_964641825.1 uncultured Bauldia sp. | reverse complement strand
GGCTAGAAAAAAGAAGAAGACGGCTTTCGGTTCAGCGTTGGTTGAAAGCCTCGGAGAGATCGCCGCATGGAAGCGTGGCGAGATTGCGCTTGAGGTCGCGGTCATCGAGCCCATGCCAGCGGATCGAATTCAAACCATCCGCAAGAAAGTCGCCCGGACCGCCAAGGACTTCGAGCGCCGTTTCGGTATTCCGGTGGCTACGCTCAACAACTGGGAACAGGGTCGGCGTCAGCCGGACCCTGCCAGTCGCCTTCTCCTCAAGGTCATAGACGCCGAACCCGAAATAGTGGAACGCGTGGCATCGGGCCACGCCGAATAGCACCACAGCGCCGCGATCGCCGGGGGCTCGAAAGCTCCCCAAGAGCCTCAGTTCAGCAGCGGCGACCAGGCCGGGTCGGAAGCGAAGGCCGGCGTCGGCACGCGGAACTCGCTGAAGCCGCTGAGGTCGATGGTCCAGAGCTCCGGCCCGCCGTTGGAGCCCGGCGTGGTGCGGAAGAACATGATGACGCGGCCGTTGGGCGCCCAGGTCGGCCCCTCGTTATGGAAGCCCTCGGTGAGGACGCGCTCGCCCGAGCCGTCCGGCCGGATGACGCCGATGCCGAACTGGCCGCCCTTGATGCGCGTGAAGGCGATGAGATCGCCGCGTGGCGACCATACCGGCTGGCCGTAGCTCCCCTCCCCGAACGTGATGCGGTGCGGGTTGGAGCCGTCAGCATTCATCACGTAGATCTGCTGCGCGCCGCCGCGGTCGGATTCGAAGACGATCTGCGAGCCGTCGGGCGAGTAGGACGGGCTGGTGTCGTTGGCGAGCTCGTTGGTGAGCCGCGTGGTGGTGCGCGAGCGGAGATCGAGCGTGAAGATGTTCGCGCTCTGCCCGGTGTCGATGCTCATGATGACCTTCTGGCCATCGGGCGAGAAGCGCGGCGCGAACGTCATGCCGGGGAAATCGCCCACCGCCTCGCTCTGCTGCGTATCGACGTTCATCACGAACACGCGCGGCGGCTGGTTGGCCTGCTGGCCAGGCACCGGAATGGGGGTCGAGACGTAGGCGATCTCCTGGCCCGTCGGGCTGAAGCGCGGCAGCACGTCGATCGAGGTGCCGCGCGTGATGTAGCGGACGTTGGCGCCGTCCTGGTCCATCAGCGCAAGGCGGCGGACACGGCGGTCCTTCGGCCCGGTCTCGTCGACGAAGACGACACGCGTATCGAAATAGCCGCGCTCACCGGTGATCCGCTCGTAGATCGCATCGGCGATGATGTGGGCGACGCGCCGCCAGTTGTCGGGGCTGGTGAAGAACTGCTGCCCCGCCATCTGCTGGCCGGCGAACACGTCCCACAGGCGGAACTCGGCACGGAGGCGGCCGTCGGCCTGCATGGCGATGCCGCCGGTGACGAGGGCCTGGGCATTGAGCGCGGTCCACGCGGCGAACTGCGGGATCTGGTCGCCGCCAATCGAAGCCTGGGTGAACGTTGCCGGATCGATGGGCAGGAACAGGCCCGAACGGCGGAGGTCGTTGGAGATGACCTCGGCGATGTTGATGCCGAGCTGGGCCTGGGCACCTGTGCCGGCGAACGCCGGGATGGCGATCGGCAGCGGCTCGACGTTGCCGCGCGTGATGTCGATCTCGACGAGCGCGACCGCCGGGCCGGCGGCAAGCGGCAGCAGGAAGGCAGCCGCCAGGGCGGCGGCACGGAAGGCTTTCGCAAGGATCATCGGTTGCGACCTATGCTGTTGGCTGACCGAGCTTCCTACATATCGTCGGAACGGAAGGAAACCGTGATTTCCCTCCAGGTTTCATACTTTTCCGGCGGCAATGTGTAAGGCGCGCAGCGGACCACCGCACGGAGCGCGCTGTCGGCGGAGGAACGCGCAAAACTAGACGGCCCGGCCTCAAGAAGCTCAGGCGGCGCCGAAAGCGAGCCATCCGGATTGAGGCGGATCGTTATGCGCGCCACGAACTCCGGCGGGTCCGGGGGCTGGCCAATGATGTTCCAGCAGCGCATGAGGCGCGACCGGAACGCATCGAGTTCATTCGCCGTCATGGTGACGCCGGACGGCGCCGTCGGCGTGCCGAGCGTCGGCTCCGGGACCGGCACGGGCTGCGGCTCGGGCAGGTTGTCGGGCTGATCGAGCATGGCGGTGAGCTTGTCGATGTCGAACTCCGGCTCCGCGGGCTTCGGCGGCGGCTCTGGCCGAGGCGGAACGGTGCGCTCGGGCCGGATGCGCGGCATCGGCACGTTGGTGAGCGGTTGAGCGACGCGCGGCTCCTCCGGCGGCGGCGGTGCAATCGCCTCGGGCGACGGGGTCGGCGGTGGTGGAGCCGGCTCCGGCGGAGGGGGCGGCGCTGGCGTGGGCAGCGGCGGCGGTTCCGGCTCGGGCTCCGGCGGCGGAGGTTCGGGCGGCGGCGGTGGCTGAGGCGCCGGACGCGGCAGCGGAGGCGGTGTGGACTGCTCGGGCGGCGGTGTCGGCTCCGGCACCTCCTCGACGAGCGCGGCGGTCTGCAGCCCCTGTGTCATCTGTGTGATGTCGTCGAACTCGATGAATTCGACCGGGATCATCTCGATGCTCGACGCATCGATGGGCGCAGGCTTCGGCAGCCACCAGAGGCCCCACGCGATGATGGCGAGGTGGGCGACGGCTGAGACCACGAGCCCGGGGCGCATCGCCGGACCGGGCTAGCCCGGCTCCTTCGTCGCGACCAGGCCGATATGGTTGAACCCGGCGCTGTTGAGGATGCCCATCACGTACATGATCGTCCCGTAGCTCGCGGCGCGATCCCCGCGGACATAGATGCGCTCCTCGAAATTGCCACCGGTCGCCTCGGTGAGCGAAGCCACCAGACTATCCACCGAGATTTCGTCCTCTTTGAGGAAGACGCGGCCCTCCACGTCGATGGTGATGGCGATGGGCTCGCGCTCCAGCGCCAGCGGGCTGGCGTCGGCCTCCGGCAGGTCGACCGGCACGCCGGCGGCGAGCAGCGGCGCCGTCACCATGAACACGATGAGCAGCACCAGCATCACGTCGACGAACGGCGTGACGTTGATCTCGCTCATCGGCGCGCGCCGCTGGCGGCGATGGCGGTGGCGCCCGGAGGGAAGGCCGACGGGTCCGGCCATCAGGAGACCTTCTCGTCGACCTGGCGCGACAGGATCGCGGAGAACTCGTCGGCGAAGCCCTCCATGCGCTGGCTGATCTTCCCGGCATCGCTCGACAGCTTGTTGTAGGCCACGACCGCGGGGATGGCGGCGAGCAGGCCGAGCGCGGTGGCGAGCAGTGCCTCGGCGATGCCGGGCGCCACCACGGCGAGCGAGGTGTTGGCGGATGCCGCGATCGCCTGGAAGCTGGTCATGATGCCCCATACCGTGCCGAACAGGCCGATGAACGGCGCCGACGACCCGACGGTCGCCAGGAACAGGAGGCTCCGCTCCAGCCGCTCGGTCTCGCGGTCGATGGTGACGTCGAGCACCTTGTCGATGCGCGTCTGCAGGCCGAGCGGCGAGCGCGCGCCCGCCTCGAAGCTGCGCTTCCACTCGCGCATGGCCGCGACGAAGACCGCCGCCATCGCCGTCGGCGTCTTGCCGGAGAGCGAGCGGTAGAGTTCCTCCAGCGACTGCCCCGACCAGAACACCTTCTCGAAGCGGTCCATCTGCCGGCGCGTGCGCCCGTAGAGCAGGATCTTGTCGACGATGATCGCCCACGACCACACGGAGGCGAGCAGCAGGCCGATCATCACCGCCTTGACGATGATGTGCGCCTGCATGAACAGCGCGAATACGGACAGCTCGCCCGCGTTGGGCGCGAGCAGCACCTCGGTCACCGCTTGTTCCGGCATTGCAGCCTCAAGCCCTCTCGATTGACGGTCCGCCGACCCGGCGGAACCCACGTTGAGAGGCGCGCACCGGTCGGGGTTGCGCCCGTACGTCCAGTAGTTGGCCGGATTTCTCGTCCGACCGTCTCGCCCGGGATTCTGTCCAAACGAGGGCCGTCCGCCCTCGCCCATGCCCCCGCGAACCCAAGCATTGCTAGGGCTTTGAGGGTTAACGGTGAGTTAAGCCTTGTCGCCCAAAAACAGCAAGCGCACAACCTCCGGTATGCGACGCGCCCGCCCCTCGCGGTTCACGAACACGACCGTGACGGCGGCCTCAGTCAGCACGTCGGCGCCGCGGCGGATGATCTGCCGGAGCGCGATGGTGGCGCCGCGCACCTCCTCCACGCCGGTTTCGACTTCCAGGAGATCATCGATTCGCGCCGGGCGGCGGTAGCGGATGTCGATGCGCGTGACGGCGAAGGCCAGCGGCTCGCCGTGAAGCCCGGCTTCGAGCTCGGTGTGGCCGACACCGAGCAGGCGAACGAAATCGGACCGCCCTCGCTCCATGAAGCGGATGTAGCTGCCGTGGTAGACGACACCGGAGAAATCGGTGTCCTCGAAATAGACGCGGACCGGCAGGATGTGGCGGCTGCCCTCGATGCGGCCGGCGACATCGGGCCAGGGATCAGGCTTCGTCGACATCGTCCTGTCCGAACAGCGGCATCTGGGGGCCTGCCTGGGGCGGCGCTTCGAGGCCGAGGTGGCGGAAGGCGTTGGCGGTGAGAAGCCGGCCGCGCGGCGTGCGCTGCACGAAGCCCTGCTGGATGAGATAAGGCTCGACGATCTCCTCAATGGCGTCGCGCGGCTCGGACATGGCAGCGGCGATGGTCTCGATACCGACCGGGCCCCCGCCGAAGCTCTCCGCGATGAGGCGCATGTAGCGGCGGTCGAGCTGGTCGAGGCCGACCGCGTCGACTTCCAGGCGACGGAGCGCCTTGTCGGCCTCCTGCGCATCGATCGCCGCGACGCCATCCACGGATGCGAAATCGCGGACACGGCGGAGAAGCCTCGTGGCGATGCGGGGCGTCCCGCGGGAACGCCGCGCGATCTCGGTAGCGCCGTCGTCGGTGAGCTCGACGCCGAGGATGCGGGCGCCACGCCGGACGATCCGTTCGAGGTCGGCGACATCGTAGAAGTTGAGGCGGACAGGAATGCCGAAGCGGTCGCGGAGCGGCGTGGTGAGCAACCCGAGGCGCGTTGTGGCACCAACAAGGGTGAACGGCGCAAGCCCGATCTTCACGGAGCGCGCCGCCGGCCCTTCGCCGATGATGAGATCGAGCTGGAAGTCCTCGAGCGCCGGATAGAGAATTTCCTCGACCGCCGGCGAGAGGCGATGGATCTCGTCAATGAACAGGACATCGCGTTCCTCGAGGTTGGTGAGGAGTGCCGCGAGATCGCCAGCCTTGGCGATGACCGGACCGGATGTGGCGCGGAAGTTGACGCCGAGCTCGCGGCTGACGATCTGGGCGAGCGTGGTCTTGCCGAGGCCCGGAGGCCCGACGAACAGAACGTGGTCGAGGGCTTCCTTCCGCGCCTTCGCCGCGTCGATGAAAACTTTCAGGTTGGCGCACGCCTGTGCCTGCCCGACGAACTCCGAGAGATACTGCGGGCGCAGCGATGCATCAGGCGCATCGTCGCTGCGCGCCTCACCGGCGACCATGCGCGCGTCGCTCATCGCGCCAGTTCCTTGAGGCCGAGACGGATGAGCGTCTCGGCGGTCGCAGCTTCACCGGCGGAGCGCGAGGCGGCAGCGACCGCGGCGCTTGCCTGCACCTGTGCGTAGCCGAGGTTGACCAGCGCCGAAACCGCGTCGGCGACCGGCCGCGGGGCGCGCCTGTCCTCAAGCTCGGCCTGGAGGCGGACGACCGTGGGATCGGCGGACGAATAGGCAGGGGCCTTGTCGCGGAGCTCGGCGACGATGCGCTCGGCGACCTTCCTGCCGACGCCCGGAGCACGCGCCAGAGCCGCGCGGTCGGACAGCGCGATGGCCGTGGCGAGGTCGCCGGGCTTCAGCGTGCCGAGAACCGCGAGCGCCACACGCGCGCCGACCCCCTGCACGGTCTGGAGCAGGCGGAACCATTCGCGCTCAAGATCGGTGGCGAAGCCATAGAGCCTGATCGCATCCTCACGGACGTAGGTTTCGATCGACAGCGTCGCCGCGTCGCCGGCTTGCGGCAGCGCCTGCAGCGTGCGCGTCGAACAATGGACTTCGTAACCCACGCCGCCGACATCGAGGATGACCCAGTCCTCCCCGTAGGAATCGATCACGCCGCGGAGCTTGCCGATCATTGCCCGGTCTTTGTTTGGGGCCGAGCTTTTTTCCCTGTTTTTTTGCTTGGCGCAGGCGCTGGCGGACCGACCCGCCGTATGGCGGCGCCCTCTGGGACCAAATACATCATGACCTCCGTTCCGGGGTGCAATCCGTACTTGTCCCTCAGTGCTTTCGGAATTGTCACGCGAAAGTCACGGCTCACGCGCATAGATGACCCCTCATCCGCCCAACCAAACGCACTCTAGCTCAAGACCCTGAGCCGCGCCGCCATGCTCTGCCGGTGATGGGCGTGGCAGATGGCGATGGCAAGCGCGTCGGCGGCGTCGTCCGTGTCGAAATCGGCCCGCGGCAGGAGCACGCGGACCATCGCCCGGATCTGCGCCTTCTCGGCGTGGCCCGCGCCGACGATCGCCTTCTTGACGGCGTTCGGCGCGTACTCCGCCACCGTCAGCCCCGCTTGAGCCGGCACCAGGAGCGCAATGCCGCGCGCCTGACCGAGCTTGAGCGTGGCCGCCGCGTCGCGGTTGACGAAAGTCTGCTCGACCGCGGCCTCATCCGGGGAGAAGGCGCGCACGACCTCCGTCAGCCCGGCATGGAGCGCCGCCAAGCGTCCGGCAAGCTCTCCTTCCAGCGGCGCCCTCACCGTGCCCGCCGCGACGAAACCCAGCGCGTTCCCGCTGATGGTGACGACCCCCCAGCCGGTCTTCCGCAGGCCGGGATCGACGCCGATGATGCGAATCGTGGAGGCCATGCGGAAGCCGTAGCGCCGATCGCGCCGGCTTGCCTCAATGGCCGTGGTGCGGGGGCATCATCATGGAGGCCGATCATGCGGAAAACTGCGCTTGCCCTGATACCCCTTCTCTCGCTGCCCACCCTGGCGGCCGCCGCCGAGCTTCAGCTTCCGGAGCGCAAGGCCGGCCAGTGGGAGATCGTCATGGAGTCGGACAGCGGCCCCGGCATGACGGCGACATTCTGCCTCGACGCCGAGACCGACAAGCAGATGATGGCGGCCGGGATGTCGATGAGCGAAGGCATGTGCTCGTCGATGAACACGACTCAGGACGGCAGCAGCATCGTCATCGAGGCGACCTGCACCATGGGTCCGATGAAAACGACATCGCGGACGGTGATGACCGGCGACTTCCAGTCCGCCTACGAGGCGACCACCACCTCCGTCATCGAAGGCGCGCCGCAGGGCATGCCGGCCAACTCGACCATGACGCAGCATGCGACGTGGACCGGCGAATGCCAGAACGGGCTCCTGCCCGGCGACATGGTGATGCCGGGCGGGATGAAGATGAACGTGCGCGACCTGATGCAGGCGATGGGCGGCGGCTGACCTAGCGGCGGCCGAAGCCGACGGCGCCGCTGCCGAGCGCGACGCCGACGACCGCCAGCACCACGCCCACCGCGGTGAGCATCGTCGGGACTTCGCCGAGCCACGGGATGGCGATGAGCGCCGCGAACGCGGGCGCCAGCGCGGAGAAGATGGCCGCGCGCGACGAGCCGAGGATGCGGACGGACGCCCCGAACGCGACCAAGGCCACGACGCCCGACAGCACCGACTGCGACAGCACCTGGCCGAGCAGCACGGGCCACCCGGCGTCGAGCATCGCTGCCGGGCTTTCGGAAACCGCGAGCGGCAGAAGGAGGAGCGTCGACCACGCGGCGATGACACCGACGGCCGCCACCGGATCGATGCCGGCGCGGCGATAGGCGAGCGTGTAGCCTGCCCACAGGAGGGCGCCGAGCGGAACCAGCAGGAGACCCGCGCCCTGCCCCGCCCATAACGCCGGGCCGCCGATGGCGAGCATCGCCGCAACGGCGACGACGAAGCCGACGATGCGGCTGAAGCCGAAATGCTCGCGCTCCACCACGGCCGACAGGATGGCGACGAACACCGGCATCGTGCCGGGGAGGAGCACGCCCACCTGCGCCGCCTCGGCGAACCGTATCCCGGTCGCAACGATGACGAAGAAGGGCGCGCCCGCGCCCACCACCATCAGCGCGACCAGCCGCCAGTCGAGGCCCTTCGGCAGCAGGCCATAGCGCCACCACCACGGCAGCAGCACCAGCGCGGGCACGCCATAGCGCAGCATCCCGACCCAGCCGATCGGCAGATGGACCGTGACCGCCTGGCGCGTGCCGACGATCCAGACGCCCCAGATGGCGACGGTGAGGAGCCCGAGCAGGCCGCCGGCAACGAGGCGCCCGCGCGGCAGGCCCGCGGCCGCTGCCGGGCCTGCATCGTTGTTCATCGCCAGAGCGTCACGCGATGCGGCGCATGCGGCCGACAACGTGGTCGATCAGCACGTAGATGCTGCTGACGAAAGCGAAGAAGACGATGAACTCGCCGATGTTGCGGAAGGTGTGCGGGTAGCCGAGTTCCGACACGTCAATGAACGGGTACGGATACCAGTCCACGATCGGGCCGCGGAGGAGCGTGTAGATGCCGTAGAGGAGCGGCGCGATCAGCATCCATGGGATGCTGCCGAGGTGGAGCGTGCCTTTGCGCACGAACACCAGCCAGAAGAGGACGTAGGCCGGCGGCATCACGTAGTGGAGCATGTGGTCGAAGTGCTTCGTCCAGCCTTCCAGGTGGTAGAGGCTGGCGAGCAGGAAATAGTACACGATGCCGGTGACGGTGATGTAGACGGCGACGGAGGTTGCCACCACCGGCCGCGCGAAGAAGCGGCCGACGGACGACTCCGGCGCAAGCGCCGCAGAGGTGAGCGTGAGCGCCACCAGGATGTTGCTGAGGATCGTGAAGAAGCTGAGGTAGTTCCACGCGTTCGGCGTGCCGGCGTAGGCGTTGAAGTATTGTCCGACGATGGCGAACCAGCCGACCGCGGCGAACACCGCTGCATAAATCCTTCCCATTCCCGCCTCCTCCCGTTTCGCCGCGGCGCGGACTATATCAGCCGGACGCGCGCGCCGGCGCGGCGAGCGTCGCCGAATCCCGGACCCGCGGCGGCGTGCCGGCGGCCGGCTCCGCCGGCATCCGGCCGGCGATCGCGATCCGCTCGGCGACGCGCATGGCCTGCGGCGATGGGCGCGGGCGCTCCGACAGCTCGACGGTGACCGTGCCCTCCTTGCGGTAGACGCGGACGTGCGTCTGAACGAAGCGGTTGAAGAACACCGCCGGCATGTGGAAGCGCGCCTTCAGCGGCTGAAGCTGCCGGAGCCAGCAGCCCGAGTTGACGACGATGCCCTGCCCGCCGCCCGGACGGTTGAAGCGCCCCATAGCGGGCGCGTGGGTGTGGCCGGAGACGAAGACGGCGATATCGCCCTCTAGCTCGCCGGCGAGCGGCGGCGCCTTGCCGCTTTCGAGCCGCGCGCGGATCATGTCGGCCTCGACAGGCCGGAGCGGCGCCGACTCGATGGCGCGGTTCGCCTGACGGCGCGCGATGAGGATGAAGATGCCGAACGCGGCGAACAGCAGGGCAATATGATAGGTGAGGCTGACGAACGCATCGGTCACTGCCCGGCCACCCGCGCCGGCGAAGTACGCCACCACCTCGAACGCAACGTAGGCAATGATCAGGGGCAGCAGCAGCCAGTGGAAGAGCTGGGTGACGAGCGTGTAGAACAGGCGGCCGGCCACCCACTGCGGGATCGTGTCGAGGGGGAAGACGTGGTCGATCTCGCGGAGCTGCAGCGCATCGGCGGCGCGTCCGCGCGGCAGTCGCGGGATGATCTCGGTGACGATGTGGTCGCCGAGCGGCGTGTCGAGCGGATCGTTGTAGTTGCGCTTGAGGTTGGCCGCGTCGAACTCGTTGCCGTGCTCGCAGTAGATGACGGTAGCGGGATCGGAGGCGAAGGTCGCCGCGTAGGACAGCGCGAACTCGTGGACCAGCCCCTCGCGCTGCAGGTCGGCGCGGATCTCCTCGTTCCACCAGGCTTCGGCATCGTGGTTGCCGGGGAGATACGTGACGCGGCGGTTGGCGCCCGCGGCGACGCGGCGGAGCGCCGCGAACAGCGCCTGGTACTCGGGCCGCGCCATGGTCGCCGAGGCGCGGTTCTGGCCGGGCGGCACGTGCCCGATGCGCAGGCAATCGAAGAAATCGCCAGCGAGCACGAGCTCCACCGGCTGCTCCTTCTTCGCCAGTTCGTCGAATAGCGCGGCGAGGTCGTCCGGCGACTCGAAGATGTCGCGGCCATCGTCACCGCCGATGTGGCAATCGGACAGGAAAATTATAAGCGTGTCGTCACTGAGCTTGCGCTGCACGGCCCCCCGCCCCCGGCTTGCCGCCGGCCTCGTTCCGGCTATGCCGCCGTCAGCCTCGCCAGCACCGCGTCGGGCACCTCGAAGTTGGAATAGACGTCCTGCACGTCGTCGTCGTCTTCCAGCGTGTCGAGGAGGCGCATCATCTGTGCGGCCTTGTCCTCGTCGAGGCTGGTCATGGTCTGCGGCCGCCACACGGCCTTCACGGTCTCGGCCTCGCCGAGCGCAGCTTCGAGCTTCTTGGCGACCTCGCCGAGATCAGTGAAGGCGCAGGTGATGACGTGCCCGTCCTCGCCGCTCTGGACGTCGTCGGCGCCGGCCTCGATGGCGGCCTCCAGGACGGCGTCGGCGGTGCCCGCTTCCGGCTTGTAGACGATCTGCCCGATGCGATCGAACATGAAGGCAACCGAGCCGGTCTCGCCGAGCGCGCCGCCGTTCTTGGTGAGGTAGGAGCGGACGGCGCTGGCGGTGCGGTTGCGGTTGTCGGTGAGCGCTTCGACGATGACGGCGACCCCGCCGGGGCCGTAGCCCTCGTAGCGGATCGCCTCGTAGTTCTCGGCATCGCCGCCGAGCGCCTTCTTGATCGCCCGCTCGATGTTGTCCTTGGGCATGTTCTCGGCGCGGGCGTTGAGGATCGCCAGCCGCAGCCGCGGGTTCATGTCGGGGTCGGGCGTGCCGAGCTTGGCCGCCACCGTGATTTCGCGGGCGAGCTTGGAGAAGACCTTGGAGCGCCGCGCATCGGCAGCGCCCTTCTTGTGCATGATGTTCTTGAACTGGGAATGGCCAGCCATCGTCTACCTCTGAGGGAAATCGGCGGGGTTATACGATTGCATCCCCGCGAAAGGAAGGCTGCGTTTCGGGGCCAAGGCCCTCGATCCAGCGGACGATCTCGGCTGCGATGCGCTCGCGGATCGCCGCCGACGCCAGTGTGTGGCCGCCCGGAAAGATGAGGTGCTTCGCCTTGTAGAAGGCCGCCAGCCGCTCGGCCACCACCGGGCGGAAGAGCCGGTCGTCGCGCGCCGAGAAGCACAGCACAGGGCAGCGAATGGCGCCCTCTGCGATCGGCGCACCGCCCGTCACCATCGTTCGGTAGGCCTTGCCGGATTCGTCGGCGAAGATCGCCAGGAACTCGTCCTGCTCCTCGGGCGAGAGGTCGTGGAGCACCATCTTCAGCGCCGCGCGCTTGTCGCCGTGGAGCGCCCGGCCCAGCGCCACCGGCAGGAAATATGAAAGCGCGTAGGGAAACGCGCCCACTTTCGCACCGCCGCGCCACGGCGGCGCAGACGAGATCAGCACGAGGCCGGCCGGGTCCGTGCGCGCGGCGACGTGCTGCGCGATCAGCCCGCCCATGGACGAGCCGATGATGACGGGTCGCGCGGTGAGCCCGTCCTGTGCCACGACCATCGCCGCGACGTAGTCCTCGAACGTCAGCCGCGCGAGCGCCGCCATGTCCGGCGGATCGTGCGCCGGCAGCGAGGGTGCGATGCAGGTGAAGCCTTCGGCACGGAAATAGTCGAGCCACGACCGCCAGCGCGCGGCCCTTGTGAACGCTCCGTGGATGAAAAGGAGCGGCGGTTTCGTCTTCGGTGCCACGGGTTCGCGCCGCCGACGCTAGGGCCAGAAGGGCGGGACGGCTTCGGAGAGCACACCGCCAAGGCGGAGCGGCGCGACGGCGGTGGCAAGTCCAGTGCCGTCGTCGATCTCCACAGCGATGCCGGCAATGGTGGCGGGACCGTCGGCGGGCGTGAAGCGCTCGCCGGGCACCTTGGAAAGAAACCGCCTCAGCGGCTCCTCGTGGTTCATGCCGATGACGGAGTTGTAGTCGCCGCACATGCCGACATCGGACTGGAAGGCGGTACCGGCCGGCATCACGTGATAGTCGGAGGTCGGGACATGCGTGTGCGTGCCGACGACGAGCGAGACGCGGCCGTCGAGATAGTGGCCGAGCGCCTGCTTCTCGCTGGTCGCCTCGGCGTGGATGTCGACAACGATGGCATCCGCCTGCTCGCCGAGCGGGCATGCGGTGATCTCAGCCTCGATGGCGACGAACGGATCGTCGAGCTGGTCCATGAACACGCGGCCCATGGCGTTGACCACGAGCACCCGGGCGCCGTTCCGCGCGATATAGAGGCCGGCGCCCCTGCCCGGTGTTCCGGTCGGGTAGTTTGCCGGCCGCAGGAACCGCTCCTGCCGCTCCGCGAAGACCATCGCCTCGCGCTGGTCGAACACGTGGTTGCCCGTGGTGACGACATCGGCGCCTGCGTCGATCACGGCGCGGAAGATTTCCTCGGTGATGCCAAAACCACCGGCGGCATTCTCGCCGTTGACGATCACGAAATCGAGGCGATTGTCGGCGATCAGGCCCGGGAGCCGCCCGATGACGGCGTTCCTGCCTGTCCGTCCGACCAGATCCCCCAGGAACAGCAAACGCAAGACTGGCGTCCTTTTCAGCCGAGGTTCCGGAGGTCGATGGTTTCGCGCTCGGTCACGATCCAGTCCATGGTTATGTCATGGGACGCGGCGGGGATCGCGGAAATTTCCTGAGCCGCGAAAGCAAGGCCGATGAGTTTGGGGGCGACGCCCCGCGCGCGCAACGCCCATACGCCGCGATCGTAGAACCCGGCGCCGTGGCCGAGACGCGTCCCCGCCCGGTCGAAGCCAACCATCGGCAGGACGATGAGATCGGGATCGATCTCGGGCGCGGACGGCGCCGGCGACACCGTACCGAGACCGCCTTTGACCAGCTCGTCGCCGGCGCGATAGCGGCGGAACACCATCGTGGTCGGATCGACGACAGAGGGCAGCACCACGACCATGCCGCGCTCGAACGCCCAGTCGATGATCGGGTCGGGAACGACCTCGGTGCGGATCGCGCGATAGACGGCAACCACGCTCGGCTTCAGCGGGGCGATCAGCGCGATCGCGTTCCGGGTGATGACGGCGCCGCCCTCGGCGCGCGCCGGCGCGCTCATCGCGTTCCGCCGCGCCATGGCGTCGGCCCGCAAGGCAGCCTTGGCCGCTGCGCCGGGATGAGGTGTCTTCATGCGGAGGAGGAAGAGCGAAGCCGCAGAAGCCGATGGAGAGATCGACCCCGGAGACCTACAACGTAGGTGGGCGCCGTATGAACAAGCCCACGGGCCTGCCCAGGCACAGCTCCCGTCTGGATCGATAAGCCCCGGGAGTACTTGTCTCCTGTCAAACCCCGCAGCTTCGCCGGCACGAGATATAGGCCGCGGCGCCCCCTCGCGCCAGTTCGGTGGCTGCGGACGGACTGCCGGCTCACGCGCTCAGCGCCTCGTCGTCCTCGACGCCCGCCACCCGGTCGGCGAGCGCCTCGATCTTCTGCGCAAGAGCGTCGATGGTTTCCGCCAGCGCCGCCTCCGCGGCCGCGCGGCGCTGGTCCGCTTCGCCGCGGAGATCGGCGAAACCTGCGATCTCGGCCTCGGCTTCGCCGAGCCGCCGCTCCGCTTCCGCCTGCTGGTCGGCCAGCGTGATCGCGGCCATCACCGTCAGGCGCTGGTCGCCGATCTCGCCGAAGCGCTGGCGAAGCTGCTCGATCGAGCGGTTGAGTTTCTCGGCGAGGCTCGCGAGATGGTTCTCCTGCCCATCGTCGCAGGCCATGCGGTAGGTCTTGCCGCTGATGATGACGTTGACCTGCGCCATGCCGACGCCGTTCTCAGGCGCCGTGGCGGGCAAGGACGTCGCGTATCGATTCCATGGCCTGGACGAGCCCGCGGGAGGCCTCGGCGTTGGCCGCCTCGAGCTGGGCGGCGCGGGCCTCCGCCGCATCCAGCGATTGCGCCAGGCGCGAACGGTCCGTCCCGAGCCGGTGCAGTTCGCCCTCCAGACCGGACACCGACCGGGCGTTATCCAGCCGCCGCTCGACGGCGCCTTCGAGAATCTCGAGCGCCGAGCGGAGCCGCCGCAAAGCTTCGTCAATGGATAAAGAACCGGTCACAGGTACGCCCAGATACAGAGATTTTTACTTTAGGCACCTGCTTCCGGCAGCGTCAATGGCCGCCCGGCCCGAGACGGCTTACTCCGTAAAAGCGGCAAGGTTATTCAGTGCCGAGCGGACTCGTACCCCGTGGTCTTCCTACTTCCGGCGGCCGTAGAGGACCATCGCGACCGGCGCGAGCACCGCCGTGACGATCGCCGGCGCCAGCAGCGACAGCAGGACCGAGCCGACGGTGACGGTGCCGTCCATGATCTCGCGGACCGTGGTGACAAGGATCGCGACCGGGTTGACCGACACGAACGCCTGCAGCCAGCCCGGCATGGTGGCGGGATCCACGAAGATGTTGGACGCGAAGGTGACCGGCATCAGCACCAGCCAGCTCATGGTCATCACCACGGAAGGCGTGCGCACCACGAGGGCGAGAACCACGAAGATCCAGCTTACCCCGAAGCCGAAGACATTGAGGAGAAGGATCGAGGCGACGATGCCGAGGATGCCGGTTTCCGGCCGGAAGCCGAGGATAAGCCCGATGACCACCACGATCACCGACGAGAGGGTGTAGCGGATGATGTCGCCGGCCATGGCGCCTACGATCGGCGAGGGCTTCCAGATCGGCAGCGAGCGGAAGCGGTCGAACACGCCCTTCGACAGGTCGGTGTTGAGCGTGAAGCCGGTGTAGATCGTCGTGAAGGTGACGGTCTGGACCAGGATGCCGGGCAGCAGGAACTGGAGATAGACCTCGGGCGAGCCGGCGAGCGCACCTCCGAACAGGTAGGTGAACATCACCGTGAACATCACCGGCGTCACGATGACGTCGAAGAGCTGCTCCGGCATGTGCCAGACCTTGAGCAGCGCCCGCCACCCGAAGGTCATCACATTGGCGACCGCGCCCGGCGCGCCGGGCCGCCCCTTGGCGGCGATCGCCCTGTGGAGGTCGTCGGTGGCGAGGTCGACGATCTTTTCTTCCGCGATGCTCACGGCGCCTGCTCCTGTCGCGCGGCTTCGCCGCCGCCATTTTCCGCCGACGGGCGGCCGGTCAGCGCGAAAAAGACTTCATCGAGGCTCGGCTGGCCGAGCGAGAAATCGGACACCGCGATGCCGGCCTTCGCCAGTTCGGCCAGGGCTGCGCCAGCGCGATCCGGATCGGCGACCCGCGCCGTCAGCCCGCGCGGCTCCGCGTCGAGGTCGACGGCCTGCCCCAGCGATGTTGCGAGAATCTGTCGCGCATCATCGCGGCGCTCGGGCGAAGCGAGCCGCACATGGACGACGCCCGAGCCGACCGACGCCTTCAACTCGGCGCTGGTCCCCTCCGCGATCACGCGCCCGTGGTCGATGACGGCGATGCGGTCGGCGAGCGTGTCGGCCTCGTTGAGATACTGGGTGGTGAGCAGCACCGTCGTGCCGCCGGCGACGAGCGCACGGATGATGTCCCAGACCTGATTGCGGCTGCGTGGATCGAGCCCGGTCGTCGGCTCATCGAGGAACAGAAGCTCCGGCGTGACGATGATGCTGGCGGCGATGTCGAGACGCCGGCGCATGCCGCCGGAGTAGTCCTTCACCTGGCGGCTTGCAGCCTCCTCCAGTCCGAATGCGGCGAGAAGCTCCGCCGCGCGCGACCTCGCGGCGACGCGCGGATGGCCAAGAAGGCGCGCCA
>CAZXKZ010000043.1:9854-16129 GCA_964641825.1 uncultured Bauldia sp. | reverse complement strand
GCGCAAATGCCACCAGCCGCTCAGAGATACCGCCGGCATTCATTAACTCGCCGACCAGGATGAAAAACGGAATCGCTGTTAGCGTGAAGGTGTCGGCGCCGGCGAACATCTGCTGCGGAACGATGTCGAGTGTCACGCGCGGCAGGAACAGGAGCACATAGGCGAGCGAGGCCAGTCCAACCGAGAATGCAATCGGAATTCCGGCGACCAAGAAAACCACGAACAATAGTCCGAGGGCTAGCAAGCTCACGGCGCCAGCTCCGCGAGCAGCGGATCGGCCACATGGCTGTCCGGCGGCCGACGCCACGCATCCACTATCTGACCGATGGTTTCGAGCATCATCAGGAGCCCAGCCACGGGCACGCTGAGGTAGGCCCACGCGGCCGAGATGCCGAGGATAGGTGTCACCCGGCCGAATCCATACGTGGCTATGGCCAACCGGAAGCCGGCGAACGTGACAACGGAAAGAAAAGCGAACACAAGAACTAGGCCCCCCAGTTCGGTCGCCTTGCGGATATGGACGGGCAAGCGGTCAATCACCATCACGATCGCCATGTGCCCCTTCCGGCACAGCGCAATGTAGGCGCCGAGGAAGACTACCCACACGAACAGAAGCCGGCTCATCTCCTCTGCCCAGAGGATGCCAGTCTCAAATAGATAGCGAGCGGCAACGTTGGTGATAACCAGCAACACCAACGCCCCGGTGATGATGGCCGTGACAACGCTGGTGAACCACAAAAGTGCGCGGTTGATCGTTGTCACGGCCGTTGCTTCCCTGTCGGCTAGTTGCCGGCGGTCACGAAATCGTAGAGCTCCTGCGGGAACGACGTCCCGATATATTGTGCGTGGATCGGCTTGGCAGCATCTCGGAACGGCGCAAGATCCGGGGTTGCAACCTCGACCCCCGCTTCCTGCATCTTCACAGTCATCTCGTCGGCAAGCGCCTGCGCGGAAGCGCGTTCCTCGGCCATGGCCTCGGTCGCAGCTTCCTGCACCGCCGCCTGAAGATCTGGCGCCAGCGAGTTGTAGAGGTTCTCATTGATGAGGAGCACCACGAACGACAGGAGATGGTTCGTCATGCTCATATACTTTTGCACCTCCTGGAGGCGTGCCGGATAGATGTTGATGACGGCGTTCTCCTGCCCGTCGATCGTTCCCTGCTGGAGTGCGGTGTAGACCTCACCATAGGGCATGGCGATCGGGATTCCGCCAAAGGCTTCTGTGATCGCGAGGTTCACTGGGCTCTGCGGGCTACGCAGCTTGAGACCGTGGAAGTCGGCTGGCGTGTTGAGCTGCCGCGTGTTGTTGGTGTAGACGCGGGCGCCGTTGTTGCCCCAAGCAAGAACGCGGAGGCCTTTGGCACGGAAAATCTCGCCGAGCTTGACACCGAGCTCGCCATCAAGAAGCGCAAAAGCCTGATCGTGGTTATCGAAGATGTAGGGCTGGCTCAGGATAGTAATCTCGCTAGCGAACTGGGCCAGCGGATCATGCCCCACGATAGTCGTCTCAATCGTACCCTGCTGTACGTTCTGAATCACCTCGGTCTCCTGACCCAGTTGGCCGGCCGCGAAGACCTCTCCGACAATTTCGCCATTGGTCTTTTCAGCAAGAAGCTCCGCAAAGCGTTTAGCCGTTATGTCGAAATGACTGTCAGCGGCGCAGCAATGTGGAATGCGGAAGGTCTCCGCAGCCTGAGCCGGCTGGAAGAGAGCCGCTACCAGCATGGTAGCGGCGATCAGCATGCCCGAACGGAAGTAACGGATCGTCATTTGGATTATTCCTCCCTTTTCACCTTGTTGATTTGGATTCTGGTGGCGCGATCAGCCTCCGAGTTGCGCCATTTCGTTTACCTGCTGCTGCAGCCGGGCCAGGTTGGCCATGACCGCCTCGGTCAGGCGCTCGGCGGTTTCACGCATCGACATGCGCTGGAGTGTGAACTTGTTGGCGTCGATCGCTTTCTGGACGATTTCGACCCAGTCCGGCGGCACGCCGGCGATCCCTTTGTAGGCGCCAACAATCGAACCCAGCATGCCGGCGATGCAGTCGGTGTCGCGGCCGATATTGGTGGCGCCGATCAGCCCCTCACGCACGTCGCCTTTGGTGATCCAGAGCAGCGCCAGGACTTCCGCCGCGGTTTCCACTGCGTCGGCATAGGGATAGGTCGGCATGAAATGCTTGCGGATCGGCTCACGAATAAGCCGGATGTCCGGATACTTCTCGGCAATCCCCAACGCCTGGTCCAGAATCTGGCGCGTGTGAAGGGATACGTTTTCGCGCGCTGCCGCGATGATGGAATCCACGGTGGCATTCGGGCGGAAGGCCTCCGCGGTCGCCGCCGCGATGACGCGCGACCCCTCGGTGCCGCCGCTGGTCGGTGGCTGGAGAAGAGAACAGATGTCGATGGCGTCAAGTGACGCCTGCCGGGCATCTCCAGCATTGATGATGCCCACCGGGCCTATCATGTGGGCCGCGTCGACCAGCCCGGGCCAGGGCGTCATCGAGCCGATAAGCCTCGGGTGAATGCGTGTGTTCTCGTCGCCAGCCTTCAGCCTATCGAGATGGATGATGATATGCGGATTGACCAGCCTCCCTATGTCCTCGCGCTTGATCTCGCGCCGCCACACCTCGGCAACATCCTCTACCGTGACGCGGCCACGCTTTTCGATCATCGCAAGTTCGAGAAGGTAGCGGATCTCGGCGCCGTCCTCGGTCATCCCTGGCGCCATGTCCATGTGCCGGTAGCGGAGCGGCGGGCTATTGTTCCAGTATCGGACTTCCCGGTCCTGCTGCACCCAAGGGAGAAGCTCTTCCACCCAACCGAAGTGCTCTTCGAGGGCTTTCCAGCCCCCGCCCGGAACGCTTACCCATTCAACTGCAGCACCAATGGCTGAGCCGATGTTGGCTGCGGCTACTGAGCCGAAGACCTTCCCAAAAAGGGCGCTGTTGCGCACGCCGCCTTCCTCCCGAGCCGCGGTCAGACCGCGGCCTGATCTGCTTACTATGTGCCTGAAGGAGCCGAGTCAATCGTTCGGCGGTGTCTCCGGCCTCCGCTCGATGAGTTCGTGCGTTCCTATTGATCTTATGTGTGAAGGCAGCCACAAACGCACCAGCGAGGTGCGGGACAAGACCGACCATCCCGATCAAGCATGAAGCAATCTGATAGTTATTCGGCACGTAGCTGCAGGTCGCGTAACCACCTCAACTTGATACTAATCAAGTAGAATCCGAACCCCATTCGAACCACAAAAAACCGACTCAAAAGCTGCTCACAGGTGTGAGCGCACCCATCAAGGATGATTGGCGTCAACTGGGCCCCGCATAGCGCTAGAGTCAGCCCGCTCAGCAGCAATCGCCTTCCATCGAGCGCTTCTCGCTTCCGTCTAGCGACAATCCGTTCCCGCTTAACGGCAAAACATCTCCCTGATGTCTCGACAGTATTGCCTGTTTATGATTGCAGTCTTCCCTGATGCTGCAGATAGGGAATGCTCCTCCATAGTCCCTGAAACCAGCGTCTAGCGGCCGCCAAACTGCCGAGCACAGCCTGCGAGAGTCAGGAATTCCCTGAAAACCCGGCCAGAACAGGGAAAATAAGAAGAGAGGAATTGGTCGAGGACTGCACGCACAGCCATGTAGCCGACTCGAGACGCCATGTGCGTGAGGAAGCGACGCGGATTGCATCCCAGCCTGTCGCCGGCATTCACCGCCGTCATCCAATAGGAACACCGATGCCCGGCGGACCCACCAGACTGCAGATGTCGGACGGGCGGCTTGCCGTCGCGGTCGACACGTTCGGCGCCGAGCTCGCCTCGCTGAAGACGCCCGACGGAAGCGAATGGCTCTGGCAGGGCGATCCCACCTTCTGGAGCGGACGCGCGCCTGTCCTCTTTCCGGTCGTCGGCCGCAGCCCGGAGGGCCGCGTGTCCATTGGCGGCGAGAGCTACCCGATGGGTAGTCACGGGTTCGCCCGTGACTCCGCCTTCGCGGTCGTCGATGCGGATGCAGCGCGCTGCCGCCTCCGCCTTACGGATTCCCCGGCAACGCGAAAGTCGTTTCCGTTCGCCTTCGCGCTCGACCTGGTGTTCGCGCTCGATGGCGGCACGTTCACGGTCGAAGGCAGGATCGCCAACACCGGCGACGTCGCCCTGCCCTGCTCGCTCGGCCTGCATCCCGCTTTCGCGTGGCCGCTGCCGGGCGCCGCCGGCCGTCCGCACGTCGTCGCGCTCGACAGTCAGTCCGAGCCGCCGGCGCGCCGTCTCGATGGCGACGGCCTCACGCTGCCGGAGGCCGAGCCGTCGGTCTTCCGGAAGGGCCGCATGGCGCTGCGCCCGGAGAGCTTCGACCGGGGTGCCGTTTTCCATGAGGGCGGATGGGGACGCGGCGTCACCTTTGGTGTCGAGGGCGGTCCCGAAATCAGGATCGAGACAGAAGGGTTCCCATATCTCGGCCTGTGGAGCCGTCCGGGAGCGCCATTCCTGTGCATCGAACCCTGCGCGGGACTCGCACCCGTCGCGGGCACGGGCGATGCGCTCGATGACCGGCCGGGGCTGACGCACATCCCGCCGGGCGGCCAGTTCAGCGCGCGCATGGCCGTCACGCCTATCCCCGCGGGCAATCTGCCCGACAAGTGAGCCACGTCCCGTCCGCAAGCGTCAGACGCCGCTAATCCCCTGCAGCGCGAGGTCGAGGTCGGCAAAGAACCGGCGCACCCGTTCCGCGTCCGCGCCGAGGTCGTGCGCCGAGTTGCGCGCGGCCGAGCGCATGTCGACCAGACTCCCGTCGCCGTCAGCCACGATCCGGATCGCTACGTCCTGCCGGAACGCGAAAATAGTGGTCACCGCCACCGCCTCGATGGCCCCGGTCTCGTCTTCCTCCGATGGCTCCCGCGCGCTCAGGATCTGCCATCCCCGGCTGTCGACGATGGCGCGCGCCTCCTGATAGACGCGCGCGGTGCTCACCGGGTAGTGCCGCGAGACGATGTCGGGATAGGCTTCCTCGTGCAGCGCGACCTCGTCCGCGTCGAGCAGCCGCACCGGTTCGTCGGCAGGGGTGCGGTCAAGCACTGCGAAGTTCAGCGCGGGCGGGTCGACGAGATCGGTGGAGATGTCGTTGAGGCGCGGGTAGGTGACGACCTTCCAGGCGCCGACCGCGGGCAGCGTCAACACCGCCAGCCCGATGACCAGCCCGCGGGCCGCGGCGCCGCCGCCCTTGCGGCCGTCGCGCCAGATCGCCGTGAAGGCCGCCGCTGCCGCGATCACCGCCAGCGCGGCAAGCGAGAAGCCGAGCGCCAGCACGCCATAGGTCGGCGCTGCATCCAGCATCCGCAGGCGATGGCCGATGGCACCGATGATGAGCACGGGTATCGACAGCGCGGCCAGGTACGCGCTCCAGCCGGCCAGCCGGGAAGTGCCTTCGCGGAGGCGAATTGGCATGCGATTCGTCCAGTGACCCCTCGCCCGTTGTCCCTCCCTTCATCGCCGCAAACGGCACGGGCTGTCCATATGCTTGCCGGCCGATGTGGCCGCCAGGACTCGCCGGTAGGAATTTTTCAATCCCGTTCGTGTAAACCCATGCTTCTGCCGCATTCGGGCACCACCTACGGGCTCGTTCGCGGTTGGCATCAGCGCCGCCGCCCAAGAGCCGAAAGAGAACGACTGCCGTGAAGCACCTGAGCCCCATCGACTTCCGACCCTTCCAGGCACGAGCCGTGCTCGACAGCCAGGAGGCTCTCGTGGCCCGCTACGGTCAGATCGGCATCGACGAGGTCGTCGCCGCGCTCCGCCACATCAAGGCGGCGGAAGAGCGCCGGCAGGCTCCCGCGAAGGCCGCCGCCTAACCGTCAGGCTGCCAGCGCCTCGGCGGCAAGCCGGGCTGCTATCCCCCACATCACGATCGCTATCGCGATGTCGAGCACCTGCCATGCCCGCGGCCGGGCGAACAGCGGCGCCGCGAGCCGTGCCCCGTAGGCGAGGCCGTAGAACCAGACCACCGAGGCTAGTGCTGCCCCTGCTCCGAAGGCGGCCGCGCCAGCGGGCGGATGGCGCGCCGACAGCGCGCCAATCAGGACGACGGTATCGAGATAGACGTGCGGGTTGAGGAAGGTCAGCGCGAGGGCCGTTCCGATCGCCGCCGCAAGACTGCCGCCCGCAGCGGTCGCCGGGCGGAGGGCTTCGCGCCAGGGGAACGCGCGCCGTAGCGACAGTGCGCCGTAGGCGAACAGGAATGCCGCGCCCGCGATGGTGATCGTCCCAGCAATGCCCGTGGCGATCTGGGCATTC
>CAZXKZ010000043.1:0-9844 GCA_964641825.1 uncultured Bauldia sp. | reverse complement strand
GGCACGATGACCGTGCAGCGGATCGACATGGACCCCGCGATGGTGATCGCGGAGAGCCAGGTCGGGTTGCGCTGGACGAAGGCGCCGAGGCCGGCCACGCCGGCAGCGATCAGGAGCGCGTCGGAAAGAGCACAGATTGTCGCCACGGCGAAGACGTGCCGCTTCTCCAGTCCCGTACGCAACACGAAGGCGTTCTGGGCGCCGATAGCGACGATGAGGCTGGCGCCGAGCAGGAAGCCTTCGATCGTCGGCCGAACAACTGCCGGATCCATCACTGGAAGAGATCGGTCTTCATCGGCGTCACTGGCTCGATGAGGCCGGGATCGTCGTTGTCGGCCTTGTTCACGCGGTCGCCGACGGGCACGGCTTCCAGTGTATCGGCAGGCGGGGAGCTCAGCAGATGGAGCGCATCGTCAAGCCTGCCGGTCAGCCAGGCCTCAAAGGCTTCCCGCGGCACGATGACCGGCATCCGGTCATGAATGTGCGCGATGGCATCGTTGGCGGCCGTGGTCACGATGCACCCCGAATCGATCTCGCCGCCATCCCGGTCGGACCACGTCTCCCAGATCCCGGCAAAGGCGATCGGTTCCCCGTCCTTCGGCCTGATCCAGTATGCCTGCTTCGGACCCCTTCCCCCGCCCTTCTGCCACTCGTAGAACCCGGAGGCCGGCACGAGGCAGCGGCGGTAGCGCATCGCGTTCTTGTAGGCGTTCCTCTCCATGATCCCTTCCGCCCGGGCGTTGATGAGGAGGGCGAAGCGCCGGGGATCTTCCACGAACGGTGGCACCAGCCCCCAACGCACCAGCGCGAACCGCCGCGCGCCGCGCTCGTGGCGCACGGTCGCGATCGGCTGGGTCGGCGCGATGTTGTAGCGCGGCGGAAACGGCTCCCCGTCCCGGTAGCCGAATATGGCCTCAATCTCCTTCGGCGGGTCCTTCAATACGAAACGTCCGCACACAGCCGTTCACACCCGAAATCTTTGTGTTGCCAAGGTTAGCAGATACGGTCCCGCGCAATGTCGTCCAATTCCCTTCCTTCAGAGACGATTCGCGGCGTCAGCGCCATCGTCTGGCACCGGGCACGCGTGCTGCTCGTGCGGCGCTTGAACCCGCCCTATCGGGGCATCTGGGCGCTGCCCGGAGGCCGGATCGAGCCCGGCGAGACCCCCGAGGCCGCCGTGGCCCGCGAGGTCCATGAGGAGACGGGCATCGTCGTCGGCGATCCCGTCGCGGTCGATCTGGTCGAGTTCCCCGACCCGGCCGACGGCCTCCGCAGGTTCTCGCTGAGGGTCTTCCGGGCACGGTTCGTGTCAGGCCTGCCTGCGGCGGGTGACGATGCTTCCGAGGCCCGCTGGCTCGGCCCGGCCCAGCTCGGCCAGCTCCAGGCGACCGAGCAGACGCTTGCCATGATCGCGCGCCACGCGGAGGAGCATGTGGATGCGTAGGCGCCTGCGATTCGCCGCGGCGCTGGTGGCCATCCTTGCGGCTCCGCAGGCATCCTTCGGCCAGGAGATTCTCAGTGTCGAGCGGCCTCCGCCGCCCTACGAGGACCAGCTCCTGCGCCTGTCCGAGATTCTGGGCGCCATTCACTATCTCCGCCACCTCTGCGCCTACGACGAGAAGGAAGTCTGGCGCGAGCAGATGGCGGCGATTCTCGACGCCGAGGAGCCCGAGGAGCCGCGTCGCTCGCGCCTCATCGACCGCTTCAACCGCGGACACGAGGGCTTCCGCGCCGTCTACCGCACGTGCACGCCGGCAGCGGCCGCCTCGGCCGACCGCTACATTGCGGAAGGCGCCAGGATTGCCGCCGACATCACCGCCCGCTACGGCACCGCCAGCGAAGGGTTAACAGCGCGTTAACCTGAATGCGGAGGATTTTAACAACGCATTAACCTTTTCTTCACGATGCGGCTGCAGGTCAGCGGGGGCCGTGTTACCTTGTTGTCATTAACCCTGTTTTGGGTTGGGCGCGGGGCGCGGGAGACCAAGACACAATGACTGAGCTGGTCGCGGCGCAGAACGTGGACGATGCCGCCACGATCGCCGAGAAGAAACGCGTCGCTCTTGCATATCTCAGCGAAGCCTGGGACGGCGCCATCGCCGAAGGCGTGGACTCGGAGATCCTGGCCCATGCGGCGCTTTTCACTGCGCTCTGCGACCTGATCGCCACCTATGGCGAGGAGCCGGTCGCCGAACTCGCCACGACGCTTCCCAAGCGCATTCGCGCCCTCGAGTTCACCGTCGACGAGCGCTCGATCCAGTAGCCGCGGGCTTAAATAGTCGCCGCGGGCTTATACTGCTGCTGTTTGCTTGAGGGCGCCTGCCGACTGGAGCGCCAAATACAGATTGATGGGATCAAGATCGAAGCCATTAGGCCAGGTTGGAACGCCCATTTCCACGAATACCTTCGAAAAGAAGCCCTCTGACTTGAGCGGCTCGATCATTTCGCCACCCCCGTCGAGCATGCCCGAAAGATCGTAGATTCCTTCGCTTCCGTCGCTGAAACGGAGCCAAAGCCGGTGCCGGTCCAGCGCTCTGACGCGCAGAACATCGACCATCGGAATCTCATTCGTCATCGGGACCGGCTATCCTTTGCAACGGCCGCTTTTCGCGAGCCCGCCGCCAGTTTTCTTCCAGTTCAACTCGTCGCATCGACGCCCACTGAGCAACCAACCGACCCGCGGTTGGCGGCAGCTCACCGGCAATGATTCGCCCATCGGCAATCCGAATCAAGGCCTTGGCGTTGCCATAGCGGACATGAAAATGAGCGGCTCATGGTCATTGAAGAACATCTGGATTGCCATTCCATAGAAGAAAGCAACCGTTGGCATCACCCGAACCTCACCGCCGCGCCCCCGCCGGCTGCCGTCAGGTCGCTCTCCCACATCACCCGCACGCCGCGGACGACCGTCCCCACGGGCCAGCCCGTCACCGCCATGCCGGCGAACGGCGTCCAGCCGGCGCGCGAGGCGATCCAGTCGTCGGTGATCGTCCTGCGCTGTTTCAGGTCCACGACCGTCAGGTCGGCGTCCTCGCCCTCGGCGATCCGGCCCTTGCCCGCGATCCCGAAGACCCGCGCCGGGCCTGTCGAGGTCAGTTCGACCAGCCGCTGCAGGGAGAGCCGGCCGGCCGCTACGTGGTCGAGCATGACAGGCACCAGCGTCTGCACCCCCGGCATCCCGGAAGGCGATGCCGGGTACGGCTTCGCCTTCTCCTCCAGCGTGTGGGGCGCATGATCGGACCCGAGCACGTCGGCGGTCGCGTCGGCGATCGCAGCCCACAGGGCATCGCGGTTCCGCGCATCGCGCACCGGCGGGTTCATCTGCAGGCGCGTTCCGAGGTCGGCGTAGCGCGAGGCGTCGAGCGTCAGGTGCTGCGGCGTCACCTCCACCGAGACGTTCCGCTTGTGATCCCGGATGAAGGCGATCTCCTCGGCCGTCGATACGTGCAGCAGGTGGACGAGCGCGCCGGTTTCCTCGGCGATGCGCGTCAGCCGCTCGGTCGCCCGCAGCGCGGCGGTCGCATCGCGCCACACCGGATGCGAGGACGGATCGCCCTCGGCCCGGAGCCCCATGCGCTCGCGGAGGCGCGGCTCGTCCTCGGCGTGCACCGACACGCGTCGGCGCGTGCGTGACAGGATCTCGCGCAGCGTCGCGTCGTCGTCGACCAGAAGGCTCCCCGTCGAGGAGCCCATGAATATCTTGATGCCGGCGGCTCCCGGCAAACGCTCCAGTTCCGCCACATCGCGCGCGTTCTCGCGCGTGCCGCCGACGAAGAAGGCGAAGTCGCAGTGCATCCGGCCCGTTGCCCGGCTGACCTTGTCGGCGAGCGTCTCGGGCGTGGTCGTCAGGGGGCTGGTGTTCGGCATCTCGAAGACCGCCGTGACTCCGCCCATCACCGCAGACCGCGACCCGGATTCGAGGTCTTCCTTGTGCTCGGCGCCGGGCTCGCGGAAGTGCACTTGCGTATCGATCACGCCCGGCAGCACATGGAGGCCGCGGCAGTCGACTGCCTCGCCGGCGCTCGCCGCGCCGACATCGCCGATCCGCGCGATTTTCCCGCCGCGCACCGCCACGTCGGCGATGCCGCTTGCTTCCGGCGTCGCGACGCTGGCGCCGCGGAAGACGATATCGAAGGTTTCCGGCATGGAGGCTCCGCCAGTCCACTTGCCCGCGTGGCCGCTCCCGCTTACGTAGGCCGTGCCATGGTTGCAAGCCGGAAGACGCCAGCATGAGCGGGCAAATCGCTGAACTCAGCCGCCGCGGCGTGGTGGCGGTGTCGGGCGCGGATGCCGAGACATTCCTCAACGACCTTGTCACCAGCGACATGCCGTCCGCCGGCGCTGCCGCCTACGGCGCGCTGCTGACGCCGCAGGGCAAGATTCTGTTCGACTTCATCGCCTTCCGCGATGGCGAGCGCTTCCTGTTCGATCTCCCGCGGATGGTCGTGGCTGATTTCGTCAAGCGGCTCGGCTTCTACCGGCTGCGCGCGAAGGTCGACATCGCCGATCTCTCCGACCATCATATCGTCGTCGCCGCGTGGGGCAGCGAGACGCCGCCGATCATGGACGGTCCCGTCGCCGCCGATCCGCGCCTGCCGGCGCTCGGCTACCGCGCCATCGTCCCTGCCGGCGCCGACATGGCGCCCGACTTCGCCGAGGCGCGCGAAACCGACTACGACCGGCACCGCATCGCGCTCGGCGTGCCGGAAGGCGGGATCGACTTCGCCTTCGGCGAGACGTTCCCGCACGATGCCGCCCTCGACCAGCTCAACGGCGTCAGCTTCACCAAGGGCTGCTATGTCGGGCAGGAGGTCGTCTCGCGCATGGAGCATCGCGGCACCGCGCGCCGCCGCATCGTGCTCGCGCACGCCGTATCCCGCGCGCCCGAGGCGGCCACGCCGGTGAGCGCCGGCGGGAAGGCGCTCGGCACCCTCGGATCGTCGGCCGACGGAAGCGCCCTTGCCATCGTCCGCCTCGACCGCGCGCGGGAAGCGATCGACGCAGGCATCGCGATCGACGCGGGCGGCGTCGGGCTCACGCTCACGCTGCCGCCGTGGGCGCGGTATCAGTGGCCGGCGACGGGCCCGGGCGACAGCGAATAGCATGGCGCGGCGGAGCCCCGACCAGCGCGCGTGGCAGCGCATGATCTCGGGGCGCCGGCTCGATCTCACCGACCCGTCGCCGCTCGATGTCGAGATCGGTGACATCGCCCACGGCCTCGCGCGCGTCGCGCGCTGGAACGGACAGACCTCCGGTGCGCACGCCTATTCCGTCGCCCAGCACACGCTCCTCGTCGATGACATCGCTGCGGCGACCGCGCCGGCGCTCGACGCCACCGGCCTCCTCGCCGTCATGCTCCATGATGCGCCGGAGTATGTGATCGGCGACCTCATCTCGCCGTTCAAGGCGCTCCTCGGCGGCGATTATCGCGCGGTCGAGCAGCGGCTTCTGGCCGCCATCCACCGGCGCTTCAGCCTGCCGGTGCCGCTCCCCGAAAAGCTGACGGCGCGCATCAAGGCGGCCGACCGCATCGCGGCCTATTTCGAGGCCACCGAGCTTGCCGGCTTCACCCAGGCCGAGGGCCTGCGCTATTTCGGCCGCCCGGAGGGCTTTTCGCGCTCCGACTTCGACCTTGCGCCTTGGCCGGCGTCGCTGGCCGAGCGCCGTTTCCTCAAGCGATTCAGCGACCTGGAGCGCGCTGCGGCCCGCAAGGCGTGACCGCGGGGCCGTCAGGCCTTACATTCCCGCCAAATCCATCGGAAGCCCGCATGCCCGCCGTCCACGTCTGCCCCCTTGCCCGCATCGCCGATACCGTGGCCGCCACGCGCGCGAGCCATCTCGTCAGCCTCATCAACGCCAACACCCCCGTCTCGCGGCCCGTCTCGATCGCCGAGGAGAATCATCTCTTCCTCGGCATCAACGACATCATCGAGCCGCAGGACGGCATGGTGCTGCCGGCCGAGGAGCATGTGCTGCGCCTCATCGCGTTCGCCGAGGCGTGGCATCGCGAGCAGCCGATGGTCATTCATTGCTTCGCCGGGATCAGCCGGTCGACCGCCGCGGCCTTCATCACCCTCTGCGTGACGCGGCCCGAGCAGGACGAGCACGAGATCGCCCGGCGGCTGCGCCGGGCGTCCGCCATCGCCACGCCCAACGCGCGGCTGGTGGCGCTCGCCGACGATGTCCTCGGCCGGCGCGGGCGGATGGTCTCGGCCATCGCCGGCATCGGCCGCGGCGCGGAGGCTTTCGAGAACGTGCCCTTTTCGCTCGCACTCGGTGAGCTTGGATGACCACCGCGCAGCGTCCGATCGAGATCGGTCTCAACGCTGCCATCGTCGCCGTCGCCGAGCGGCAACCGCTCATCCTCGTTGTCCACGGCGACACGCTGCCCTTCGGCCCGTTCGATCCCCTCGCGCACCGCACCTTCGAGACCGGCCTTCGCGCCTGGGTCGCGGAGCAGACCGCCCTCAAGGTCGGCTACGTCGAGCAGCTCTACACGTTCGGCGACCGCGGCCGCCATGCGCTCCCCGGCGATGTCGGGCCTCATCTCGTCTCGGTCGGGTATCTCGCCCTCACGCGCATCGACGACGCGGCTTCGGAAGGGCTTGCCCGCGCCGGCGCCGCGTGGCGGCGCTGGTACGACTTCTTCCCATGGGAGGATTGGCGCAGCGGCCGGCCGACGATCCTCGACGAGGTCCTGGTCCCGGCGCTGCGGCACTGGGCCGCGGCGGCCGGCTCCGAGCAGAGGCCGCTCGGCCGCCGCGAGCGTGTCGCCGTCGCCTTCGGTGAGGACGGGGCACGCTGGGACGAGGAACGCGCGCTCGACCGCTTCGAGCTGCTCTACGAGGCTGGCATCGTGGCCGAGGCCGCGCGGGACGGGCGTCCCGCCGGGGATGGGCCGCCCGGCCTGCTGACCGGCGCGACCATGCGGTTCGACCACCGCCGCATCCTGGCGACCGCCATCTCGCGGCTCCGCGCCAAGCTCAAGTATCGCCCGGTCATCTTCGAATTGATGCCGGAGCAGTTCACGCTGACCGAACTGCAGCGCACGGTCGAGGCGGTCGCTGGGCGCGACGTCCACAAGCAGAACTTCCGGCGGCTGGTCGAAGGCACCGCGCTGGTCGAGCCGACGGGCGCGATGGTGAGCCGTGGGCGGGGACGTCCCGCGGCGCTGTTCCGCTTCCGGCGCGAGATCCTGACCGAACGCCCCGCCCGCGGCGTCCGCTTCGGCGTGCGTTGAGACTCAGGCAAAGGGCACGATTGCGGACTACGCCGCGATGTCATCCCCGCGAAAGCGGGGACCCAGTAAACACAACATCCGGCGTTCGTTACTGGATGCCCGCGTTCTGCGGCGTCCGCTTCGGCGTGTATTGAGCTCGGACAAAAGGCACAATCGCGGCCAATGCCTCGATGTCATCCTCGCGAAAGCGAGGACCCAGTAAACACAACACCCGGCGTCGTTTACTGGATGCCCGCGTTCGCGGGCATGACAAGGGAGGTGATTCCCGCCGCCGTGAGACGTGCCCGGCTACGGCCTCAGCGTCCCCGCTGCGGCGTCTTCCATCAGGCGGCGCGTGATCAGGTCCACGATGAAGAAACCGAAGTTCGGGTTCTTGTAGTAGAGCTCGTGCGCCTGCTCCGCCGATATCTGGAGCAGCGAGGAATCCTCCAGGCACTTCGCCGTCGCCGTTCGCGCCTTGTTGTGCGAGAAGATGCCGATCTCGCCGAACAGGCTCCCCTTCCCCATCTCGACGCCGAGTTCTTCGAAGCGCACGCGGCCGTGCGAGACGAAGTACATCGCGTCCGCCGCCTCGCCCTTGTGGAATATCACCGCATCCTTCGGCAGCGCGAGCGGGCGCATGTAGGGCAAGAGCCAGTCGAGCGTCACCGGCGCCGCGCTCGACGCGGTGGCCTCCCGCGTCACGCCGATCAGGCGCTGCATCTCCACCAGCCGCCAGAGGTTCACCACCGCGATCGCCAGTCCGAGGACCGCCTCGATCCAGTCACCGATGAACATGCCGTGCAGGATGATGCCGGCGCCCGCGACCAGCCCCACAATCCGGAGCCAGCGCACGGCGGGCAGGGCGTAGCTGACGGCGAGCAGCAAGAGCGCCGCGTAGAAGATCACGTCCGGGAAATTCATCGCACTTCCCCCATGGTCGTCCTGTGCGTGCGACCGCCGAGCCCTGCAACGGACGCTGCGGCCCCCGCCGCCACAGCATGCCTTGAGCCGGCGGTGACGGGCGCACCCACGTTGCCGACAGTAGACCAGGGCCGGCACGGGACGCCAGCGCCCCGGCGGCGGCGAGCAGAAAATGGTGTGCGCCCCTCTGCCGCCGGGCCATTGCGCGAGCCCGCGCGCGCCGTTACGAAACCCGCGCCTGTCGCAGCCTGACCGGGAATCGGCGCGAAATGACGAAATGGGTGTACGCGTTCGGCGACGGATCCGCCGAGGGCCGCGCCGATATGCGCGATCTGCTCGGCGGCAAGGGGGCCAATCTCGCAGAGATGTCGAATCTCGGGCTGCCCGTGCCGCCCGGGTTTACCATCACCACCGAGGTGTGCGCGGCGTACTACGCCAACGACCGCACCTATCCGGCAGACCTCGAATCGCAGGTCGATGCCGCTCTGGCCACGATGTCGCGGCTCACCGCCCGCGTGTTCGGCGACCGGCAGAATCCCCTCCTCGTCTCGGTGCGGTCGGGCGCGCGCGCCTCGATGCCCGGCATGATGGACACCGTCCTCAACCTCGGCCTCAACGACGAGACCGTGGAGGCGCTCGCCGCGGGCGCCGACCGCCGCTTCGCCTACGATTCCTACCGCCGCTTCATCCAGATGTACTCGAACGTCGTCCTGGGCGTTGACCATCATCTGTTCGAGGAGCGGCTGGAAGGGTTCAAGCACGACCACGGCTACGTCCTCGACACCGACCTCGACGGCGACGACTGGACGAAGCTCGCCGGCGAGTACAAGTCGGCCGTCGAGCAGGTCTCCGGAAAGCCGTTCCCGCAGGATGCGCGCGAGCAGCTCTGGGGCGCGATCGGCGCGGTCTTCTCATCGTGGATGAACGCGCGCGCGATCACCTACCGCAAGCTGCACGGCATACCGGAAAGCTGGGGCACCGCCGTCAACGTGCAGGCGATGGTCTTCGGCAACATGGGCGAGACCTCGGCGACCGGCGTCGCCTTCACGCGCAATCCGTCCACCGGCGAGAAGGCCCTCTACGGCGAGTTCCTCATCAACGCACAGGGCGAGGACGTCGTCGCCGGCATCCGCACGCCGCAGGATCTCACAGAGGCGGCGCGGATCGCGTCCGGATCGAAGCGGCCGTCGCTCGAGGCAGCCATGCCCGAGGCGTTCGCGGAATTCCGCCGCATCTGCGACCGCCTCGAGCAGCACTATCGCGACATGCAGGACGTCGAGTTCACCGTCGAGCGCGGCAAGCTGTGGATGCTGCAGACGCGCAACGGCAAGCGCACCGCGCAGGCGGCCCTCAAGATCGCCGTCGACCTCGCCGACGACGGCCTGATCGACCGGAACGATGCGGTCATGCGCGTCGAGCCGGCGGCGCTCGACCAGCTCCTCCACCCGACCATCGACCCCAAGGCCAAACGCGACGTGATCGCGACCGGCCTCCCGGCCTCGCCCGGCGCGGCCTCTGGCGAGATCGTGTTCACGCCCGGCGACGCCGAGGCCCTGAAGGCGCAGCACCGCAAGACCATCCTGGTGCGCGTGGAGACGAGCCCGGAGGACATCCACGGCATGCACGCCGCCGAGGCGATCCTGACCACGCGCGGCGGCATGACCAGCCACGCCGCCGTGGTGGCGCGCGGCATGGGCAAGC
>CAZXKZ010000042.1:13721-16577 GCA_964641825.1 uncultured Bauldia sp. | reverse complement strand
ACGCTCGGCTACAAGGGCTACATGAACTCGACGTGCATTTCGGTGAACCACGTCGTCTGCCACGGCATCCCCTCCGACAAGCCGCTCCGCGACGGCGACATCGCCAACATCGACGTGACGCTGATCGTCGACGGCTGGCACGGGGACTCCAGCCGCATGGTCAAGGTCGGCGAGGTCAAGCGCGCCGCCGAACGGCTGGTCGAGGTCACCCACGAGGCGATGATGCGCGGTATCGCGGCCGTGCGCCCCGGCGCGACGACCGGCGACATCGGCTTCGCCATCCAGGAATATGCCGAACGCGCCCGCTGCAGCGTCGTCCGCGACTTCTGCGGCCACGGCGTCGGGCGCCTGTTCCACGACGTGCCCAACATCCTCCACTACGGCAGCCCCGGAGACGGCGTCGCCCTGAAGCCGGGGATGATCTTCACCGTCGAGCCGATGATCAACCTCGGACGCCCGCACGTGAAGGTGCTGTCGGATGGATGGACCGCCGTGACGCGCGACCGCTCCCTCTCCGCGCAGTACGAGCACACCGTCGGCGTTACCGAGACCGGCCACGAGATCTTCACGCTTTCGCCGAAGCACGGTGAAACCGGAAACTAGGTCGCCTTGGCCGGCTTCAAGGAGACGGGCACGGCCACCGAAACCGACGATCCGCACTACCGCGGGCACCGCGCGCGCCTGAAGCAGCGCTTCCGCGACGCCGGCGGCGCGAGCCTGCCCGACTACGAACTCCTCGAGCTAGCCCTCTTCCAGGTGATCCCGCGCGCCGACACCAAGCCGCTCGCCAAGGCGCTGCTGCAGCGGTTCGGCACGTTCGCCGACGTCATCGCCGCCGACGCGCTACTGTTGCAGGAAATGCCCGGCGTGGGCGAGGCGGTGGTGCACTACTTCAAGGTGCTCCATGCCGCAGCCCAGCGCTTCCAGCGCGACCGGGCCACCGATGCCGCGGTCCTCGGCAGCGACGGGCGCCCGGCGCTCGATACGTGGAGCGCGGTGATCGACTACTGCCGCACGGCGATGGCCTTCGACACGATCGAGCGCTTCCGCATCCTGTTCCTGAACAAGCGCAACCAGGTCATCGCCGACGAGGTCCAGCAATCCGGAACCGTCGATCACACGCCGGTCTATCCGCGCGAGGTCGTGAAGCGCGCGCTGGAGCTTTCGGCAACGGCCGTGATCCTCGTGCACAACCATCCGTCGGGCGACCCGACGCCATCGGCCGCCGACATCCAGATGACCAAGCAGGTGGCGGACATCGCCCGGCCGCTCGGCATCATTGTCCACGACCACATCATCGTCGGACGGAACGGCCACGCGAGCTTCCGCGCGCTGAAGCTGCTCTGAGCTGGCGGGAGCGTTCGATCACACCGCCCGGCTGTGGCGGGGGTCCGCGCCTGACAGGCGGGCGTCGAAGGCCGCGCACACGCTGCGCAGGAACGGCCGCGCGGCGTCGGGGACCACGATCCTGTAGCCCTCGCGCTCCACGATGCCGTCCATGGCCATGGCGTCGACGCGCCGGAGTTCGATCCGGCAATCTTCCGGGTCGCGGCCGTGCGCGCGGGCGACGGCAGCGAGGTCGACCGACAGGTCGCACATCAGCCGCTCGATGATCGCGCTCCGCAGGCGATCCTCCGCGCTGATCGCGATCCCGCGCACGGTCGCAAGATGGCCCGCTGCGATTGCCTTGCGCCAAGCGGCGGTCGCGGAGGCGTTCTGGACGTACCCCTGCGGCAGCCTGCCGATGGAGGACGTTCCGAGGCCCACGAGCGTCGCGGCGGCGTCGGTCGTGTAGCCCTGGAAATTGCGGTGGAGACGCCCTTCCCGCTGCGCCCGCGCCAGCGGATCATCCGGCAGCGCGAAGTGATCGAGCCCGATCGGGAGATATCCCGCCGCGACGATCGCGGCGATCGCCGCGCGCATCTGGTGGAGGCGCTCCACAGGGCCAGGAAGATGTGCCTCCGGCAGCAGCGCCTGATGGCGCTTCATCCACGGCACATGGGCATAGCCGAACAGCGAAACGCGGTCCGGTCGCAGGCCGAGCGCCGCATCGACCGACCGAACCACCGAGGCGACGGTCTGGTAGGGCAACCCGTACATCAGGTCGAAGCTGAGCGCCGCGATCCCCGCCTCGCGCAGCCAGGTCGCGGCGGTCGCGGTCTCCTCGCGGGTCTGGATGCGGTTGATCGTCCGCTGCACCATCGGGTCGAAATCCTGCACGCCGAGGCTCGCGCGGTTGACACCCATCGCGGCGAAAGCCGCGACATGCTCCGGAGTGAGCGTACGCGGGTCGATCTCGACCGCTATCTCGGCATCCGTCCCGATGTCGAAACACGACCGCAGGATGGCCATGACCTCGGCCATATCTTCCGGCAAAACGACGCTCGGCGTACCGCCGCCCCAATGGACGTGCGTGACCGGGCGGCCCTCGCCAAGCAGGCCGACGACCAGCGCGATCTCGCGCTTGAGCATCTCCACATAGGCGGCGATCGGCGCATAGGTGCGGGCGACTGTGGTGTGACAGCCGCAGTAGAAACACAGCTCCTTGCAGAACGGGACGTGCAGGTAAAGCGAGAGCGTCTCCTGCCGGGGCAGGTCGCCGAGCCAGCCGGCGCAGGTGTCCGGGCCTACCTCTGCGGTGAAATGCGGCGCCGTCGGATAGCTCGTGTAGCGCGGCACGTGCCCGTCATACCGGGCGACGAGATCGGCATCGCTGAGGATGGCGGGGCTGCGGGCAAGCATCGGGGGCAACGTTAGCCGGCCGGGATGCTCCCGGACTTGATCGGCGTCAAATCAGGCCGAGCGGACGCGTGGAAACGGCCCGGCGTCACAGATCAGGCGGTCAGCCGTTCTCCA
>CAZXKZ010000042.1:0-13711 GCA_964641825.1 uncultured Bauldia sp. | reverse complement strand
ATATCCTGCGGCGTGAGCGTGATGTCGAGGGCCTCCAGCGAATCGTCCAGTTCGCTGAGGGCGAGCGGCCCGATCAGCGGGAACACCGGAAAGTCCTGCCAGAGGCAGTAGGCGAGTGCGATGTGCAGCGGCTTCTTGCCGATGCGCTCGGCGAACGCAACAGCGCGGGCACGGCGGGCAAAGTTGCTGTCGCTGTACCACGCGTTGACCAGCTCCGGGTCGTCCTGCTTGTCGGGGGCGGCACGGTCGGTGAAGAAGCCGCGCGCCTGGCTCGACCAGGCGAAATCCGGGATCTGGCGCTTCCTGAGCCACGCCTTCCAGGCATCATCAGAACCGGCGAGCACGCCGCCCCAGACCGGGTTGACCATCTCGGCCAGCGAGAAATTGTTGGAAAGCGCGCCCGGCGGCTGCTTCCCGTTCTTGGCCGCATAATCGAAGGCCGCGTCCATGCGCTCGCGCGTCCAGTTGGAACCGCCGTAGATGCCGATGCGGCCCGCCCGCACCTCGTCATCCATCGCATCGACGAACTCACCGACAGGAATGGCCGGGTTGTCGCGGTGCATAAAATAGACGTCGATGAAACCGGTCTTCAGCCGGTCGAGCGACTCGGTGAGCTGCCGCGCGATCACGTCGGGATAGACCAGCGGCGAATGGGCGCCCTTGCCGATAAGAATGATGTCGTCGCGCACACCGCGTGCCTGCATCCAGTCGCCGAGCAGGCGGTCGCAGCGGCCGTTGCCGTAGAGCCACGCACTGTCGAGGAGGTTGCCGCCGCGCTCGTAGTAGGCGTCGCACAAGATCATCGCCTGCGTGTAGGTCTCGATGTTCGCGCCGCCGAGGCCGACGACCGCGACCTCGCGGTCGATGCCGGCGACCTTCCGCCGGCGCATGGGGTGCGCGGGCTTCGCCAGCGCGCGGCCGGAAATGGTCGTTGGCCGCCGGTCAGCTTTCTCGATGCCGTACTCGAGGCCGATCGATGCGCGCCAGCGGTCGAGCGTGCGCATGTTGCCGAGCGTGTCGGCCCACGTCATGCCCGGTGGGGCAAGCTCCTGCCGGCCGGCGCGGATGGCGTCGCCCGCCGAGTCGATCTCGAAGGCATAGAGCCAGCGCGGTTCTTCGACGATCACCGTCTCGGTCTTGCCGTCACGGTGGACGAGGATCTCGCCGCGGCCGCCCTGCTTACCGGAGGCGAACCAGAACGTCTTCACCTGCAGCCAGCCGTCGCTGCCGTCGACGCGCAGGATGTCGTCGGGCTGGACGAGGATGCTGGTGGCGACCTGGCCGACGATCTCGTTCGGGAACTTGAGGACGGCGGCCGCCCACTCGTCGACGCCGGTGGCGCCGAGATGCGCAACCCCGCTCACCGTGACCGGATCGAGGAACGGCTGCCCCGCGGCCGCTCCCGCGATCAACCGCGTGATCGAGGTTGCGTAGCAGCCGACATCGAGGATGCCGCCGCCGGCAAGATCGTTGGCGAGCAGGCGATGGTTGGGATCGGCTTTGCCCATCTTGAAGCCGATGGTGGAGCGCACCATGCGGACTTCGCCGAGGGCACCCGAGCGGACGATCTCGACGATACGCGCCGTCATCGGGTGCGGGCGGTACATGAACGCTTCGCCGAGGAAGGTTCCGGCCTTCCGCGCCGCGTGGACCATCGCCTCGGCTTCGGCGGCCGAAACGGCGATCGGCTTCTCGCAGAGGACGTGCTTGCCCGCCTCCGCGGCCCTGATCGCCCATTCCGCATGCCCGGTGTGGGGCGTGGCGATGTAGAGTGCGTCCACGTCCGGATCGTCGAGGATCGCCTGATAGCCGTCGAGGATGCGCGCACCGGGGAACGCTTCCGCCAGACCCGGACGGCCGGGTTCGCGGGTGGCGATCGCCTCCAGCCTGACGTCGGTGGCGTGCGGAATGGCCCCCGCGAAAGCCCGCGCGATGACACCGGGGCCGATGATGCCCCAGCGGATGGTCTTCGATTTGCTCATTGATTGAACGGCCGGAAGATGCTCAACGGAGGTGAACGAGGAAAAAAGCTATCACGCCGGTTTCGGCCGGTCGTCGCGGAAAAGACAATATTTCAGCCCTTCGGGAAGGTGGAAAAGAGAAATCCGGCCCTTCTTCCGACATGTCCGAGTTGTCATATTCTGTTGATCTTTATGTAACAGATCGTGGACATTGTGCGCCGCAATGACGCCCTATGACCTGATTCTCGCCTGTCTGATCTTTGCGGCGTCGGCGCATTTCATCAGCATTGCCATCCTGCTGGTGCGCCCTTACGTCAAGCGACCGGCCGCGCCGCCGAAGCGCCCGCCTGTCACAATCCTCCGCCCGGCCACCGGAATCGAAAATTACATCGAGGAGACACTCGCCTCGGCGTTCGCGATCGACTACCCCGAATACGAGATCGTCTTCTGCGTCCAGGATCCGGCCGATCCGGTCATCCCGCTGATCGAGCGCCTCCGTGCCGCCCACCCCGACGTGCCCTCGCGCCTGCTGGTCGGGGACGACCGCATCAGCATCAACCCGAAGCTCAACAACCTGGTAAAGGGCTGGCGGGCGGCGCGTTACGACTGGATCGTGATGGCGGACTCGAACGTCCTCATCCCGCCAAACTATCTCGACGACCTGCTTTCGCGCTGGACCGAGGATGTCGGGCTGGTCTGCTCGCCACCGGTGGGCACGCGCCCGGACGGCGTCGGCGCCGAGTTGGAATGCGCCTTCCTCAACACCTACCAGGCGCGCTGGCAACTGACCGCCGATGCCTTCGGCTTCGCCTTCGCGCAGGGCAAGACGATGCTCTGGCGCCGCGACATCCTGGACCGCGCCGGCGGCATCTCGGCGCTGGCCTCGGAGCCGGCCGAGGACGCCGCCTCAACCAAGGTGGTCAAGGAAGCCGGCTACCGCGTGCGCCTCGTCCGCAACCCCTACCCGCAGCCGCTCGGCCATCGCGCCGTCGCCGACATCTGGAAGCGCCAGCTCCGCTGGGCGCGTCTGCGCCGCGCCACCTTCCCGCCGCTCTACGCCACGGAGCTCGTCTCCGGCGGGTTCCTGCCGCTGACGGCGGCCGCGATCCTGATCGCGCTCGGGCCGCCGACGTGGCCGGGCTTCGTCGCGCTGTTCGCCGGCTGGTACGGCGCGGAACTGCTTCTCGCCGCGCGGATGGGCTGGCCGGTATCGGTCCGCATCGCGCTCCTGCTGATGGTGCGCGACCTCGCGCTCCCCGCCCTCTGGATCGCGGGCTGGACAGGCAGTACCTTCGTGTGGCGCGGCAACGCGATGGACATGAAGGAGATGGCGGGGCCGAGCCGCGTGCGCCGTCTCACCAACCGCTGGCGCGCCGCGAACGCATCGCGGCCGCTCCGCGCATTGGGTACGTTCAAGGGTAATGGCCCGGGCAGCCTGCGCGCCCAGGCGCTGCAGTTGCGTGCGAAGTGGAAGTCCGGACTCAGCAAGACGAGGAACACCCAGCGATGACCTCGCCGCCCGCGCCCAGGGAATACCGCACGCTGTTCCTGTCGGATATGCACCTGGGCACCAAGGGTTGCCAGGTCGGCCAGCTCCTCAACTTCCTCATCAACCACAACGCGCAGACCATCTACCTGGTCGGCGACATCATCGACGGCTGGCAGCTCGGCGCGCGCTGGTACTGGCCCGACAAGCACGCGCTCATCCTGAAAGTGTTGATGGCGAAGGCGCAGCGCGGGACCCGCATCGTCTACTTGCCCGGCAATCACGACGAGTTCGTGCGCGAGCATACAGGCAACCGCAGCGAGCTGATCGAATTCAGCGAGAGCGCCATCCATGAGGCCGCCGACGGCAAGCGCTATCTGATCCTGCATGGCGACTGCTTCGATCCGGTGCAGTCGCAGGCGCGCTGGCTGGCGCTCCTCGGCGACTACGCCTACGTGGCGGCGCTCGCGGTCAACACCTTCGTCAACCGGATCGGCCGCAGCATCGGACTCCCCTACTGGTCGTTCTCCCAATGGGCCAAGATGCGGGTCAAGGGCGCGGTCAACTTCATCGGCCACTACGAGGAGCGGCTGGTGGCGGCAGCGCGCGAGAATGCGGTCGACGGCGTCGTCTGCGGCCATATCCATTGCGCGGCCATCCACGGCGATTTCGGGCTTACCTACGTCAACTGCGGGGACTGGGTGGAAAGCTGCACGGCAGCCGTCGAGCATGACGACGGCCGGATCGAGATCGTGAACTGGGCGCACCTGCGCACGCCGGAAGCCTTTCAGCCGGATATCGAGGACGAAGGCGAGAGCGAGCGCGCTGTCGCCTGAAGCCGGCATTGGCGTCCTTCTTGCAAGTCGGTCTAGGATAGGAGCCGGACCGAAGCGGAAGGATTGATGGCCGAAGCCTTCAACGAGATGTACGCAGCCGACGGAACCCCGCGGCCGGGGTACACCCTCCTGCACCGCTGGCTGAGCTCCTCGCCGCCCGAGCTTCTCGACCACCGCCGGGCGGAGGCCGAACTGCTCTTCCGCCGCATCGGAATCACCTTCGCCGTCTACGGCGACGCCGACGCCGAGGAGCGCCTGATCCCCTTCGACATCGTGCCGCGCGTGCTGAGCAAGACCGAGTGGACGCGGCTGTCCCAGGGGCTGGAGCAGCGGGTGAAGGCGCTGAACGCGTTCCTGACCGACATCTACGGCAACGGCGAGATCATCGCTGCCGGCAAGGTGCCCGCCGACCTCATCTACCGCAACCCGCACTTCCGCCCGGAGATGGCGGGGATGCGCCTGCCCCACAACATCCACGTCCATATCGCCGGCATCGACATCGTGCGGGTCGACGACCAGGATTTCTACGTCCTTGAGGACAACGCGCGCACGCCCTCCGGCGTCTCCTACATGCTGGAGAACCGCGAGGTGATGATGCGGCTGTTCCCCGACTTGTTCGCGATCCACCGGATAGCGCCGGTGGAGAACTATCCGGAGGAACTGCTCGCCACGCTGAAATCCGTGGCGCCGCATTCCGCCCCCGACGATCCCACGGTCGCCTTGCTGACACCGGGACCCTTCAACAGCGCCTACTACGAGCACTCGTTCCTTGCCGACAAGCTCGGGGTCGAGCTGGTCGAGGGCCGCGACCTGCTGGTACGCGACAACGTCGTGCTAATGCGCACCACCGAGGGACCGAAGCGCGTCGACGTCATCTATCGCCGCGTCGACGACGAGTTCCTCGATCCCCTCACCTTCCGGCCTGATTCGATGCTGGGCGTGCCCGGGCTGATGCAGGCCTACCGCTCCGGCAACGTGACGCTGGCCAACGCCGTCGGCACCGGCGTCGCCGACGACAAGGCCGTCTACACCTACATGCCGGAGATGGTGCGCTTCTATCTCGGCGAGGAGCCGATCCTGAAGAACGTGCCGACCTGGCGCTGCCGCGAGCCCGATGCCCGCGCCTATGTCATCGAGCACCTTGAGGAACTGGTGGTGAAGGAGGTGGCCGGATCGGGCGGCTACGGCATGCTGGTGGGGCCTGCGGCGGACAAGGCGACGCGCACCGCCTTCGCGGAGAAGATCAAGGCCAACCCGGACGAATTCATTGCCCAGCCGACGCTGGCGCTCTCCGCCTCGCCCACCTTCGTCAAGGCGGGCATCGCGCCGCGCCACGTCGACCTGCGGCCGTTCGTGCTGTCGGGCGGCGACAAGGTGCGGATCGTTCCGGGCGGCCTCACGCGCGTAGCGCTGAAAGAGGGTTCGCTGGTCGTCAACTCGTCGCAGGGCGGCGGGACCAAGGACACCTGGGTGCTGGACGCCTGACATGCTGAGCCGCACCGCCGACGCATTGTTCTGGCTTTCGCGCTACGTGGAGCGCGCCGACAACACCGCGCGCATCATCGATGCCGCGAGCCGCCTCGCCGCCATGCCGATCTCGTACGCTGGCGAATCGAATGAATGGGAATCGGCGCTGGCGGCGGCGGGCGCGCTCCATGCGTTCAACGCGATCCACGATACCGCCGACCGCGATGCGGTCATCGGCTTCTTGGCCTTCTCACCGGACAATCCGTCGAGCATCAAGCACTGCCTTGGCACTGCCCGCCACAACGGCCGCGCCGAGCGCACCGCCCTCACCGGCGAGATGTGGGAGGCGATCAACGCGGGCTGGCTCGACCTCAAGCGCTTCGACGGCGCGCGGATGGACCGCGACACGCTGACCGAGTTCCTGAGCCGCGTGAAGGAGGCGTGCCTGCGCTTCGACGGCTCGGCCTACCGTACCATGCTCCGCAACGACGCCTACTGGTTCCTGCGCCTCGGCGTCTATCTCGAGCGCGCCGACTCGACCGCGCGCATCCTCGACGTGAAGTACCATCTGCTGTTGCCGGAGGGCGCGCGCGTGGGCGGCGGCCTCGACTATTTCCAGTGGGCCTCGATCCTGCGCTCGGTCTCGTCACTCACCGCCTATCGCTGGGTCTATCACGAGAGCCTGAAGCCGTGGCTGATCGCCGATCTTCTCGTGCTGAACGAGCAGATGCCGCGTTCGCTGGCGAGCTGCTACGAAAACATCTGCACCTTCCTCGACGATCTCTCGACAGCGTACGGACGGCAGGGTCCGGCGCAGCGGGTGGCACGCTCGATCCGCACGCGGCTCCAGAACGCAACGATCTCGGAGATATTCCAGAAGAAGGGCCTGCACGAGTTCCTGACCGACTTCATCGCCGACAACGGGAAGCTCGGCAACGCAATCGCCGAGCAGTATCTCACCTGACATGCGCCTCCGTATCCGCCACGAGACCTCGTACACCTACGAGACGCCGGCCAAGCGCGCCATCGAGGTGCTGCGCCTGACGCCGCGTGGCTGCGACGCTCAGTTCATCGTCGACTGGCGGATCGACATCGATCAGGACTGCCGCCTGGAGCAATCGACCGACCCGTTCGGCAACACGGTCCACACCTTCACCGTGGAAGGTCCGCTCAAGGATCTCGTCATCGTGGCGGAGGGGCTGGTCGAGACGACCGACACGCATGGCGTGGTGACGGGACAGGTCGAGCGCTTCCCACCGATCGTGTTCCTGCGCGACACGGACCTGACGTTGTCCGATGGCTCCATCCGCGCGTTCGCGGATGCGGCCGCCGCCGCGGCAAGCGACCAGCTCGGCCTGATGCATCTGCTGATGGCAGCGATCCGCGACCACATGCGCTTCGACACCGACGCCACCGACACAGGCACGAGCGCGACCGAAGCCTTCGCCGCCGGGCACGGCGTCTGTCAGGACTTCGCGCATGTCTTCATCGCCGCAGCACGGCACCTCGGCGTGCCGGCCCGTTACGTCGGCGGCTACATGCGGCGCGTCGATGGCGCGAACGATCAGTCCGCCGGCCATGCATGGGCGGAGGCGCTGATCGACGACCTCGGCTGGGTTGGGTTCGATCCGGCCAACGGAATCTCCCCGACCGATGCCTATGTGCGCGTGGCGGTGGGCCTCGACTATCTCGGCGCCGCGCCCGTCCGGGGCGTGCGCTACGGCGGCACGGGCGAGGCGCTTGCGGTGCGGGTGCTCGTCCAGGACGTCGGGCGCGGCCGGTGACAACCATGGCACTCTTTTTCCGTTGCGACTCGGCCGCAAAGCCCCGAGATTTCCCGTCCTTTCCGGCGCGAGGCGGTGCTCGGCAATGACATATTGCGTGGGAATCCTGGTCCGCGAGGGGCTGGTGATGATTGCCGATACCCGCACCAATGCGGGCATCGACAACGTCGCCACGTTCCGCAAGCTCCACATCTTCGAGCGCGCCGGGGACCGCGCCATCGGGATCGCAACGGCCGGCAATCTCGCGGTCAGCCAGTCCGCGCTCACGCTGGTGACTGAGGGAATGGAGGACCCCGACACGCGCCAGCGCCAGACGATCATGGAAATGCCGACGATGTTCGCGGCGGCGCAGTTCGTCGGCCGCGCCGTGCGCGAGGCCCGCCGCGTGATCGGCGAGCCGCTCGACCAGGCTGAGGCGGGCGCGTTCGACGTGTCGTTCCTGCTCGGCGGGCAAGTGGCGAAAGGCCGCCTGCGGCTGTTCATGATCTACGCCGCCGGCAACTTCATCGAGGCGACCGCCGATACGCCCTACCTCCAGATCGGCGAGCACAAGTACGGGAAGCCGATCCTCGACCGTTCCGTCACCGAGGCGACGACACTGGACGAGGCGCTGAAGCTCGGGCTGATCTCGATGGATTCCACCATCCGCTCGAACCTTGGCGTCGGCCTGCCGGTCGATATCCTGACCATCAAGCGCGATGCGCTGAAGGTGGAGCTGAATTATCGGGTTGACGCCGCCGAGCCTTACTTCCACGATTTGCGCGAGCGCTGGTCAGCGGCGCTGCGGGCGGCGCACCGCGCTATCCCCTCGCCGCCGTACAAATCTTCCTGAACCCGGAGTCTGCGTCATGAAGGTTGCCATCATCACCGGCGGCGGTTCCGGCGTCGGCAAGACGACAGCCGGCGCGCTCGCCAGGGCGGGCTTTGCCGTGGTTCTCGCCGGGCGCCGCGCCGACCCGCTCGAATCGGCCGCGCGCGATATCGTGCTCGGCGGCGGCCAGGCGATCGCGGTCGCTACCGATGTTGGCGACCCGCGTTCTGTCGCGGCGCTCTTTGCCAAGACCAAAGCCGCCTTCGGCCGGCTCGACCTGCTGTTCAACAACGCGGGAATGAACGCGCCGGGCGTGCCGCTCGACGAGCTGACCTTCGAGCAGTGGCAGGCCGTCGTAGCGGCCAACCTCACCGGCGCGTTCCTGTGCACCCAGCACGCCTTCCGCATGATGAAGGAACAGGATCCGCGCGGCGGGCGCATCATCAACAACGGGTCGATCTCGGCGCACGTGCCGCGCCCGAACTCCGCCCCCTACACCGCCACCAAGCACGCGATTACCGGGCTGACCAAGTCGACGGCCCTTGACGGGCGCGCCTTCGATATCGCCTGTGGCCAGATCGACATCGGCAACGCCGCCACCGACATGACGACGCGCATGACGGACGGCGTGCGGCAGGCCGATGGCCGTCTTGCGCCGGAGCCGCGCATGGACCCGGAGCATGTGGCCCAGGCGATCGTCTACATGGCCGGCCTGCCGCTCGAATCGAACGTGCTGTTCATGACGGTGATGGCGACGAAGATGCCGTTCGTCGGCCGCGGCTAGTGCAACCTCAGCTCCGTCGTGACGGTGCGCACTTCGTGCGCGGCGATCAGCCGCCGGTGGGCGACCGTGACGGAGTGCAGCGGGCCGTCGAGCTTCGAGGTCCAGAAATCGAGGAAGCGGCGGAGCTCGGGGAAGCGCGGCGCCAGATCGTATCCCTGCCAGACGTAGGTTTGCAGAAGCGACTGATGGTCGGGTAGCCGGTAGAGAATGTTCGCTGTGGTGAGGCCGTAACCTTCAAGCTGCCGTCCGAGATCAGCGCCCATTGCAAACCTCCTAGCTGGTCGACGCGATGACCAGATTTCCGTGCGTCGCGCCGAAATGCAACGTGGGAATCGCTAAAAGGTTCGTGGAATCAAACGATTGGCAGCAGCGCCGGAGGGTTGCTAACAGTCACCTGCCACCCGGATGGGCGGCCGCGACGTTGGCGCGATGGATCTTGTCGCGCAGGCTTTTCTCGATGGCGAGTTCGATCGCGTCCTGCAGCTCGACGTGCCCGTCGAGGAGCCGGTAGAGGCGAAGCGCGTCGAAGCCGAGATAGCGCACCGGCGTGGCGCACACCGCAGTGGCGGTCGCCGGATCGCCGGTTGAAAGCCCGATCTCGCCGATCAGCGACCCCGGCCCGCAATCGGCAACCTTCCTGCCATCGACGACGATATCCACCTGACCGCGGACGATGAAGCAAAGCTCCGCGATACGCTCGCCGGCATGGGTGAGCGCGGTTCCCGGCACCACCTCGCGGAACTTGCCGGCGGTGAGCAGCTTGCGCACCTGTCCGGTCCCGAGCCCCGGTACGACGCGCTGGCGGAACAGTTCCTCCTCGTCGCTGAGCTTGCCGCCGAAGCGCCAGTCGCTCGCCATCACCAGCCGGAGGATCGCCACGATGGCGAGCAGCGTCCACCAGAAGAAGCCGGCCGGATCGTAGGCGAAGACCGACGACACCAGGATGCCGACAAGGGCGGCGGCAAGCGCAACCCAGCGCACCAGGCCGACGGTCGGCATGGCGACCGCAACCACCACCAGGAACAGCGCCAGGTGGCGGAGAAGCGCATCGGGCGCGAGAAGTTCCGAGAGCCAGACCGTCATGCCCGGCACCATACGCCGAATCGCGGCGCGGGAGCCACCGTCAGGCCGCCCGGCCCCCGGCGGCCGCCAGGGCTTCCGGGGTGTCGAGGTCGAGGGCCGCAGCCTCCCCGATCTCCACCTCGATGACCGAATCGGGATTGGCCTCGATCAGCGCGCGCCCGCCAGTATCGCCGGTGACGGCCATGAGGTCGGGGAAGAAGCGGCGCGGCCAGAGCACCGGGTTGCCACGCCGTCCGTTCGCGGTCGGCACGACGACCCTTCCCGGCCGGAACGCGCCGATCACGCGGTCGACGACCAGCGGCGTCACATCGGGCATGTCGGCCAGAAGGACGACGACGCCGTCGACGTCGTCCGGAAGGCCGGCGAGGCCCGCGCGGAGCGATGTCGAGAGGCCACGCGCGTGGTCGGGATTGTGGATGCGGAGGACATCGAGCCCGGCGACCGCCGCCTCGATGCGCTCGCGCTCGTGGCCAGTGACGAGCACCACCGGATCGGCTTCGCTCCGGCTCGCCGCTTCGACGGCGATCCGCACCAGCGGCCTGCCGTCAACGGTGGCGAGCAGCTTGTTGACCGCGCCCATCCGCCGCGACGAACCGGCGGCGAGAACCAGCGCCGCGATCCGCGGAGCATCGCTCGTCCGCGGCTGCGGGCGGGAGCTGATCTCGGTGAGCAGCCCGCCCACGCCCATCCCCGCGATATCGTCCGACGTCACCGGAATGTCGGCGAGCACGCGGTTCAGCACCCAGTCGAAGCCGTTCTCCTTGGGGCTCCGCGCGCAACCGGGCGCACCCAGAACGGGGATGTCGCCGATGGCGCCGAGCACGAGGAGATTGCCTGGATCGACCGGCATCCCGAGCCGGATGACCGTGCCGCCGGCGGCCTCGATGGCAGCGGGAATGACATCAGCGGCGTCGGCCACCGCGGAGGCTCCGAACACGACGATAAGCCCGGCACCCGCATCACGCTGCGTGGCGAGCGCCGATGCCACCGCGGCGGTCTCGTGCGGCACGCGCACTTCCGCCATCACCGAGGAACCGGACGGCGCGATGCGCGCGTCGAAAAGCCGGCGGGTCTTGTCCATCACAGAAGGCTTGAGCGTCGAGAGCGTGGTCGCCACCAGTCCGACCGGACGCGCGCGGAACGGAGCGACCGTGACCGCCCCCGCCGCAGCGACCGAGTCCAGCATGGCCTTCGGCACGGCAAACGGGATGACCTTGGCGGTGGCGACCATCTGGCCGGGCGCCACGACCGAGAAATCGGGGACCGTCGCCAGCGTGACGGCGGGGTCGATCCGGTTGAGCGCATCGACCGCGGAGCGATCGACGCGGACGACTCCGGCAACCTCGGCGAAAAGGTTGGCGCGGCCCGTAAACGGCGGCTCGGCACGCACGCCAGCGCCGGCGACGCACGCCGCAATCCTGGCCGCGGCCGCATCTTCGTGGACATCGCCGGCAGCAAGCCGGGCGACGATGACTTCTGCGACGCCGGCTGCCTCCAGCCGGGCGACCTGCTCGGCCGTCAGGACCGTGCCCTTGCGGATGACGCCATCGGCGCCGCGCACGGAATGAGCCAGGATCGCGCCGGCCGCATCAGCGACCGCGACGGGGCCGAACTTCACGCGGCCGCCTCTTTCGCAGCCACGCCCCGGCCCCTGAGCGCGCCGATGACCTCCGCCAGGATGGACACGGCGATCTCCGCGGGCGACTGGGCTGCGATCGGAACGCCGATCGGAGCGCGGATGCGCGCGAGTGCCACTTCGCCGACACCGGCCGCGCGCAGGCGCTCAAGACGCCGGCCGTGCGTCTTCCGGCTGCCAAGCGCACCGACATAGAAGCATCCGGCGGCCAGCGCGCTCGTGAGCGCCCCGTCGTCAATCTTGGGATCGTGGGTGAGCGCGGCGAGCGCCGTGAACGAGTCGAGCCCGAGGCGCTGCAGCGCGACATCGGGCCACTCCGCCACCAGCGGAACGTCGGGGAACCTGTCGGGCGTGGCGAAGCCCGTGCGCGGATCGACGATGGTCATGTCGAAGCCGGCGACCTTCGCCATTGGGGCAAGCGCCTGGCTGATGTGGACGGCACCGATGACGACGAGACGCGGCGGCGGGAGCTGGACGTTCAGGAAAATGCGCCCATCGTCCACGACGCCTGACGCACCGGAGGAGAACCGCGCCGCGAGCGCCTCGCGCAGAGGATCGCCGTCGTAGCCTTCGTGCTCGACGACAAGGCGCACGTCGCCGGTGGTGACATCGGTGACGAGGATCGCCGCTTGCCGGTTGCGGCGCGCCTCGTTGAGCCTGTGCAGCACGTCGAGCTTCACGGCGCCTTCCTGCGGGCCGGCTTGGCGGACGGCTTGTGCGCCATGTTCATGTACACGCCGCCCTTCTTCAGTTCGGCGACCATCTGATCGAGCCGCTTCCGCCGCGTCGCCGGTTGCTTCGCGCGCTCGATCCAGCCGATGTAGTCGTTCCGCTGGTAGGCCGGCCGCTGGCGATAGTCGGCCATAACCTTGCCGGCGCGGAGCGCCTTCTCGACATCGGCCGGCATGAGATGGCGCGGGCGTCCCATCAGTCGAGCTTCTCCACGTAGACGCGGATGCGGCCGCCGCAGGAAAGGCCGACCCGCCAAGCGGTCTCGTCGGCGACGCCGAACTCCAGCATCTTCGGGGTGGACGACGCGATCACATCGACGGCCTCGCCGACCACCGCACCCTCGACGCAGCCGCCGGACACCGAGCCCTCGAAATTGCCCTCGCCGTCGACAACAAGATGGCTGCCTACCGGCCGCGGCGCCGAGCCCCAGGTCTCGACAACGGTGGCGACAGCCACGTCGCGGCCGGCCTTCCGCCACGCCTCGGCAGTGGCAAGGACATCGAGGGCGGCATCATCGGACATCAGCACGATCTCGCGTTCGACCTGTCCGCCCGAATATAACGCCCGACGCGCGGCAGCCAAAGGCAAAGAAAAGGCCCGGCGCTTGGCCGGGCCTTCAATTCGGAGGACGGTAGGTTAGGACGGGCTCGGCTCAGCGGAGACACGCCAGACCGTGCCGTTGCCGTCATCGGTAACGATGAGCGAACCGTCTGCCGCAACGGTAACTCCGACGGGCCTGCCCCAGACATCGCCCGCCGAGGCGACGAACCCGGTCATGAAGTCTTCGTACTCGCCGGTGGGCTTGCCCGAATCGTCCGTGAACAAGCGGACGACCTTGTATCCGGTACGCGCTCCGCGATTCCACGATCCGTGCATGGCAACGAAGGCATCGCCACGATACTCGGCCGGGAACATGTCGCCTTCGTAGAACGCGATGTTGAGCGGCGCGGAATGGGCCTGGAAGAGCACGTCCGGCACCGTGGCTTTTCCGGCGAGGTCGGGCCGCTGGCCGGCGAGCGGCTCGCGCGGATCCTCGTTGGCGCCGATGTAGTACCAGGGCCATCCGTAGAACGCGCCTTCGGCAACGGTCGTGGCGTAGTCGGGCACGAGGTTGTCGCCGAGCGCGTCACG
>CAZXKZ010000041.1:0-16577 GCA_964641825.1 uncultured Bauldia sp. | reverse complement strand
TGGTGGAAGGAGGAGCGCCACGGCGTGTTCCTCGACTACAACCAGAACGCCAAGGACCGAACCACCTGTTCCGCCTACTCCGTGCGCCCGCTGCCGGATGCGCGCGTGTCCACACCGCTCGCGTGGGACGAAGTGCCCGACTGCGATCCTGCCGATTTCACCGTCGCCACTGTCCCGGCGCGCTTTGGCGCAATCGGCGATCCGCACGCCGGCATCGATAATGCCGTAGGCGATCTCAGCGCGCTGCTGGAGCTTGCCGCGCGCGACGAGGCTGCAGGGCTCGGCGATGCGCCCTGGCCGCCGCAGTACAGGAAGATGGAAGGCGAGCCGACGCGCGTTTCACCATCGCGGGCGAAGGGCACTAGGAAGCCCAAGCGCATACGGAAGCCGCTGGTAACGATTGCCAACTCGCCGGACAAGGAAGCGGCGCTCGCAGGGCTCGAACGCTGGAAGGCGCGGCACGCAGATGTCGTCCCGCACCTTCAGGCCGACGACATCCTCGTCGATGCCATGCGCGGCCGTTCGTTTACGTGGACGCGCGTCCGCGTGAACCTGGAGCACGTGCCCGAACCGCTCCGCCCGCAGCAGGAGACTCCCGACCCGGACGACGATCCGACGCGGGAATGGCGGGAGGCGATGAAGGCGCCGAAAAAGCCGAACAACTGATCCATCGTGTCCGGCCATCCCATCACCCAGTCCCAAAAACCTCCCTCAATTCCTGCGCCGCCACCACCTCGAGCTGATCGAACGTGCAGTCCTCCGGGCGCTTGTCCTTCCGCCACCGCCGGAACTGCGCCGTATGGCGGAATCGTCCTGCCTGCATGTGATCGTAGGCGACCTCCACCACGAGGTCCGGCCGCAGCGGCTGCCACGACAGATCCTTGCCCTGGCTCCAGCGGCTCTCGGCGCCCGGCCGGCGCTGCGTGGCGTCCTCGCCGTCGGCGGTCGCCCAATCCTTCCATGGATGCCCGGTGAGATCGGTGATGCGATAGGGTGCGAGAAACTCGACCAGCTCGCGGCGCTTCGCCGTCGTGAAGCTCGCACAGACACCGACATGCTGGAGCGCCCTGGCATCGTCGTAGAGCCCGAGGAGGAGTGAGCCGACGAGCGTGCCCTTACCGTTCTTGTGCCAGCGGAAGCCGGCGACCACGCAATCGCAGTCGCGCTCGTGCTTCACCTTGAACATCGTCCGCTTGTTCGGCTCGTAGACGCCGTCAGCAGGCTTCGCCATGACGCCGTCCAGACCGGCGCCCTCGAAACGCGTGAACCAGTCCTCGGCCAGCGCTCGGTTACGCGTCGATGGCGTGAGATGCAGCGGCGATTGCGTCTCGCGGAGGATTACCTCCAGCCGTTCGCGCCGCTCGGCGAACGGCACAACACGGAGATCGCGGTCGCCCTCCGCCAGCAAATCGAAGAAGACGATCGACGCCGGTATTTCACCGGAGAGCAGATTGATCCGCGACGCCGCCGGATGAAGCCGCATCTGCAACAGGTCGAAGTCGAGGCCCTTGTCGGTGACGATGACGATCTCGCCATCGAGCACGCAGCGCCCGGGCAATTGCACTTTCAGCGGCGCGGCAAGCTCCGGAAAGTAGCGCAGCAACGGCTTGGCATCGCGGCTTTCGATCAGCACCTCGTCATGATCGCGGAAGACGAGCGCACGGAAGCCGTCCCACTTCGGCTCGAAGATGAAATCGCCCTCCGGCAGAGCTTCGACGCGCTTGGCCAGCATCGGCAGAACGGGCGGCATGACGGGAAGGCGCATGGGGCAACCATATCTCTTCCTGCTCTCGCGTGCGCGAGGATGACATTGGAGGCTTTGCCCGACTGAAAATGGACCCTGGGCGCCGTCAGAACGGCTTTACGATCACCAGGATCACGATCAGGATCATGAGCAGCGTCGGCACCTCGTTGAGGATGCGATAGAATTTCTGGCTGTAGGTGTTGCGATCCTCGGCGAACATCCTGACCTGGCGCGAGAAGAAGCCGTGGGCCGCCGACAGCAGGATGACGAGCGCGAGCTTGGCGTGGAACCAGCCGCTCGACAGCCAGCCGCCGTCCCATGCGAGCCATGCGCCGAACACCCACGTCGACACCATCGCCGGATTGATGATCGCACGGAGAAGCCGGCGCTCCATCACCTTGAACGTCTCCGACTGCTCGGAGCCCGGCGCCGCGGCCGTGTGGTAGACGAACAGGCGCGGCAGGTAGAGCATGCCGGCCATCCACGAGATCACCGCGATCACGTGCGCCGCCTTGATCCAGAGGTAGAGTTCGGACGGCGACCAGAGGAACAGCAGCGCAACGAGGGCCGCGAAGATCGCGAGCGCGGCGATCGCGCGGACCAGCGGCTGTGACAGCGCGCTATTGCCGGCCATGCGACCGAACCCGCTTCACCAGTCGCTCGACGTGTTCCACCGGCGTTTCCGGCACGATGCCGTGCCCGAGGTTGAAGATGAACCCTCCGCCGGAGAGCGCCGCGAGGATCGCATCGATGGCACGGTCGAGCGCATCGCCGCCGGTGACGAGAAGGGCCGGGTCGAGGTTGCCCTGCACCGGTACGTGCGCCTGCAGCCGCGCCGCTGGATCGAGCGGCACGCTAGAGTCGAGCGAGACGCCGTCCACGCCCGTGTGCGTGATGTAGTGCTCCAGCCTGTCGCCGATGCCCTTGGGGAAGCCGATGATGCGGGCATCCGGCTCGTTCGCCTTCACCGCCTGCACAATCTCTGCCGTTGGTTGGACGCACCAGCGCTCGAAGTCATCGCCCGATAGCACGCCCGCCCAGGTATCGAATACCTGCACGACATCGGCGCCAGCGCGGATCTGCGCCACAAGGTAGTCAGCTGTCGCCTCGCTCAATGAATCGATCAGCGCCTGCATGGCGTCTGGCTGTTCGGCCGCAAATGACAGTGCCGGCTGTTGGTCCGGTGTGCTCCGTCCGGCGATCATGTAGGTGGCGACCGTCCACGGTGCCCCGGCGAAGCCGATCAGCGTCTTCCCGGGATCGAGTGCCGAGCGGACCGCAGCGACGGTTTCCAGGACGGGCTGCAGCCGGTCGAGCAAGAATGCATTGTCCAGCCGATCGATGCCCCGCACATCGATCGGATCGAGGCGTGGACCCGATCCTTCGACAAAATCGACCCGCCGACCGAGTGCATGTGGCACCACCAGGATGTCGGAGAACAGGATCGCTGCATCCATGTCGAAGCGGCGGACCGGCTGGAGGGTGATCTCCGTGGCACGGACCGGATCGTAGCAGAGTTCGAGGAAGCTCCGTGCGCCGGCGCGGATGGCGCGGTACTCCGGCAGGTAGCGACCTGCCTGGCGCATCAGCCAGATCGGTGGCGGGGACAGTGTTGCCCCGTCGAGCACTGTACGGACACGTCCGTCTGCAAATGGAGCGCGTTCAACGCTCCCCGTTTCTTCCAAGACAGGAAGTGAATCTTCTTTTTGTTTCACTTTGGGGGTGGATTCCGATTGGCTTTCGTCAGTCCCCATGGCTGGCGTTCAGGAGTGCTCCGTGAAGGGAGCGGGGATGAGGGATACAGGGCTTTCAGCGAATAACAAGGATGGCGGAATTGCCAAATTATATCAGTATGTTGGTCGGGTGATGCCGGAACAGGAATCTGGATATCCCCATAGTTATCCACAGGCTCTCAATGAACGAGCGGTTCTCTTCGTCTGCTCACACCGGAACCGGAGTCGGCAACGGGATGCACGCCGCTGTTGATCGTTTGAGCGCCATCGTGGACAGTCCGGCCGCCTCGACCGGACGACCGCGACTTATGCAGAATCCACCCACAGCACGCCGACACCAACGGCCGAACACCGGGGATTGTTCCACGTGAAGGGCCGCGAGAGCTTCTTCCACATCCACCTGATCTCGGACGCGACCGGCGAGACGCTGTTGAGCGTCGCCCGGGCGGCGGCCGCGCAGTACACGCACAGCCGTGCCATCGAGCACATGCACGCCATGGTGCGCACGCAGCGCCAGCTCGACCGCGTGATCGTCGAGCTGGAGGAGGAACCCGGCATCGTCCTCTACACGCTGGTCGATCGCGTCCTCGGCGAGCGTCTTGAGGAGGCCTGCCGCAAGATCGGCATACCGTGCACCTCGGTGCTGGAGCCGATCCTCCAGGTGCTGCAGTCGTATCTCGGCGATCCCGGCGCACGCCGCGTCGGCGCCCAGCATGTCCTCGATGCGGAATACTTCCGCAGGATCGACGCGCTCAACTTCACGCTCGTCCATGACGATGGCCAGCTCGCCGGCGCGATCGAGGATGCCGACGTGGTGCTGGTCGGGATCAGCCGCACGTCGAAGACGCCGACGTCGATCTATCTCGCCAACCGCGGCGTGAAGACGGCGAACATCCCGATCGTGCCGGGCATCGCGCTGCCGCCGGAGCTGCCCGCCGCGAAGCACCCGCTCGTCGTCGGACTGATCGCCAGCCCGGAGCGCATCATCCAGCTCCGCGAGAACCGCATCCTCAGCCTCAACGCGGCCGCGCCGAATCTCGCCTACACCGACAAGGCATCGGTCGCCGACGAGATCACGGCGACGCGCAAGCTCTGCGCCCGGCACGACTGGCCGGTGATCGACGTGACGCGGCGTTCCATCGAGGAGACCGCGTCGGCGATCATGGCGCTCCTCAACGAGCGGCGCGAACGCGAGGCGGAAGCGGCCGGGATCGCCGGCGCATGAGCCTCATCCTTGCCTCGGGCAGCGCGGCGCGGAAGGCGCTCCTGGAGGGCGCAGGCCTGCATTTCTCGGTCCGGCCTGCCGATATCGACGAGCGTGCCGCTGAGGCTCCGGCGCTCGCGGGCGGTGCGTCGCCGGCTGATGTCGCGCTGGCGCTTGCCGAGGCGAAGGCGCTCGCCGTCAGCCGGGCCTCGCCCGATGCGCTCGTCATCGGCGCCGACCAGACGCTCGCCCTCGACGATGCCCGCTGGACCAAGCCGGCCACGATGGCCGACGCGCGGGAGCAGCTCGCCCGCCTCTCCGGCCGCACGCACCGCCTCCACTCCGGTGTCGCCGCGGCGCGCGAGGGCGCGGTCGCCTGGCGGCATCTCGCGACGGCAGAGCTGACGTTCCGCCCGCTGACCGCGGCCGCCATCGACGCCTACCTCGCCGTGGTCGGCGAGCAAGCGCTCGCCAGTGTCGGCGCCTACCAGATCGAGGGGCCTGGCATCAGGCTGTTCGAAACCATCGCAGGCGACTATTCCACCATCCTCGGACTGCCGCTCCTGCCGCTGCTGGCGTACCTGAGGGACGTGGGGGAAATCGCATGGTGAGCATCGTGGTACCGGTACCGCCGCGGCTCGCAACAGCGGGGGAGCGGCCGCGATGACCCGGCCCGTCGCCTGCGTCGTCGGCTGGCCGGTCAAGCACTCGCGCTCGCCGGTGATCCACAAGTTCTGGCTGCGCGAGTTCGGCATCGACGGCGACTACGTCATCGAGCCGGTGGAGCCGGAAAAGGCGGCGGCCTTCTTCCGCGGCCTGCCGTCGAGCCGGTTCATCGGCTGCAACGTGACCTTGCCGTTGAAGGAGACCGCGTACGCCTCCGTCGACGAGACGGGGCCTGCGGCGCGCGCCATCGGCGCGGTCAATACGATCTGGATGGAAGACGGGCGGCTGATCGGCGCCAACACCGATGCCACCGGCTTCATCGCCAACCTCGACCAGGAGGCGCCGCTCTGGGACAAGGCACGCGGCGAGGCGGTCGTGCTCGGCGCCGGCGGGTCGGCGCGCGCCGTGGTGTGGGCGCTGGTCGACCGGGGCTTCGGCGCCGTCCACGTCATCAACCGCACGGTCGACCGTGCGGAGGCGCTCGCGCAGAGTTTTGGACGCGCGGTGCGTCCTGCTGGGTGGGATGCGTTGCCGCGGCTTCTCCACGGTGCCGACGTGCTTGTGAACACCACCACGCTCGGCATGCGCGGCCAGCCGGAGCTGATCATCGATCTCGCACCGCTGAGGCCGGCGGCGCTGGTCACCGACATCGTCTACGTGCCGCTCGTCACGCCGCTCATCGCGGCGGGGCGCGCGAGAGGCCTCCGCACTGTCGACGGGCTCGGCATGCTGCTCCACCAGGCCGTGCCCGGGTTCCAGAAATGGTTCGGGCGAAGGCCGAATGTCACGCCGGCGCTCCGCGCCGCGGTGCTGGCGACCATGGGCTGACGATGTTCGTCATCGGCCTCACCGGAACGATTGCCAGCGGAAAGTCGACGGCCGCCACGATGTTTGCCGAGATGGGTGCGGCGGTATTCGACGCCGACCGCGCCGTGCACGCGCTCTACGCGGGCGAGGCGGTGGCGGCGATCGCGGCGGCGTTCCCGGGCGTGACGAAGGATGGCGCGGTCGATCGCGCCGCGCTCGGCGCAAAGGTCGCCGCCGATGCGGCAGCGCTTGCGCGGCTTGAGGCGATCGTGCACCCGCTGGTGCGCCGGATGGAGAACGATGCGCGTGCCCGCGCCACCGCGGAAGGCCGCCGCGTGATCGTACTCGACATCCCGCTGCTGCTCGAAACCGGTGGCGAGAATCGCGTCGATGCGGTGGTGGTGGTGACGGCGCCGGAGGCCTTGCTGCGCGAGCGGGCGCTGCGCCGTCCGGGTGCGACTGCGGCGCGCTACGAGGCGCTCATCGCCCGCCAGTTGCCGGATGCGGAGAAACGCAGGCGCGCGCACTTCATCGTCGACACCAGCGGAGAAATACCGGCGACACGGAAGCAGGTCGCCGACGTGATGCGCGCCCTCGCCGCGACAGCGGCGGCGAAGTAGCTAGGCCTTGCCCTTCTTCAGCCGTTCCTTGCGAGCGGCGTAGCGGGCGTCGCGGGCGGCCTTCTGCTCGGCGAGCAGCTCCAGCGCCTTCTCGCCCTCGATGCGGCGGGCCTCCTTCTCGGCGGCGATCCGCTCCTCCTCGAGGCGCTTGGCCTCGGCCTCGCGCGCCAGCCGCTCGGCCTCCTTCTGCGCCTCGCGCTCGGCGATGCGGTCCTCGCGCGCCTTGGCGATGGCGGCGCGCTCGGCGAGCTTGGCCTTCAGCGCCGGGTCGTCGAGGTTCACCTTCGCCTTGAACTTCTCCAGCATCGCCTGCCGCGCGGCGGCGGCGGCGCTCAGGCGGTCGGCGACGCTCTTTTCCTTGAAGCCTTTCATCGTCCTCTGTCAGTCCCTGGCATGGAAGGCGCGACGCAGCGACAGCCCGTAGGCGGACGCGGAGAATCGGTCAGGCGCCAAAAAGGAATGGATACCGGCGCTGACATAACCGTTTCCGGCGATTTTTCAAGCCGCCTGCCGTGACGCTGGTATGACGGCGTCGGCGTTTCCTAGCCCTTGTATCCCTCAACCGTGCGGGCGGAGCGGAGTTCCGCCTCGGCCGGGTCCTGCCCGAACTCGCGTTTCGCCCGGCGCTGGCGCAGGAGGTCCCAGTAGCGGTCGAGCGCCACGCCGATGGCGCGGAGCCGCACGCGTTCGGCGTCGGTGAGGTCGCCCTTCTCGTAGAGCTGGTGCTCCTCATCGGTGAGGTCCTGGATGTGCCTCAGCACGTTCTGGTCGGTGGCCATGGGCTGCTCCTTGTCCGGATCCTGTCACAACATAGGGCGCGCGGGGTCAAAGCATCGCAAGGCCGCGACGGCGGCCGGGCGGGAACGCGGCGTCGATGCGCGCAATATCGGCCTCGCCGAGGCTAAGGCCGCCGGCTGCGGCGTTTTCGCGGGCATGGTCGGCGCGCGCGGCCTTGGGGATGGCGAGAAGCGACGGACGGCGGACGAGGAAGGCGAGCGCCACCTGTCGCGGCGTCGCGCCGTGGGCCGCCGCGACCTCGCCGAGCACGCGGCCGCCCTTGCTGCCGGCGCCGGGGAAGCGGTCTTGGCCGAACGGACTGTAGGCGACGACGCTGACGCCATGCGCCTCGCACCACGGCAGCACGGCGTGCTCGATACCGCGCTCCTGCAGATGGTAGAGCACCTGGTTGCAGGCGATCCTGCCCGGCCCCGCGATGCCCTCCGCCTCCTCCAGGTCGTCGACGTCGAAGTTGGAGACGCCCCACGACCTGATCTTGCCCGCAGTCTGCAGCGATTCCAGCGCGGCGATGGTGGCATCGAGCGGATGCCGGCCGCGCCAGTGGAGCAGGTAGCAGTCGAGCCGGTCGGTGCCGAGGCGCTTCAGCGAGGCCTCGCAGGCGGCGACGGTTCCGGAACGCGAGGCATTCTGCGGCAGCACCTTGGAGACGAGGAACACGTCGTCACGCCGCCCGGCGATGGCCTCGGCGACGATCTCCTCGGCCTTGCCAGAGCCGTACATCTCGGCCGTATCGATGTGCGTCATGCCGGCGTCGAGGCCGGCGCGGAGCGCCGCAACCGCATCGGCGCGGCGGGCCTGCTCCATGTACCAGGTCCCCTGCCCGATCGCCGCGACCGCGATACCTGTCTCCCCGAACGCACGCGTCGCCATGGCCGCCATCACAGGATCCCCGTGATCAGCTTTCCCTCGAGCGCTGTGAAGAGTGCCGAATCGTCCATTGCTCCTCCTGCCGCCCCTTGGTAAGGGGCGGTCCTACCATCGCCCGCCAAAAGGGACTTGGCGAGTCATGCGTGAAATTGTGTTCGATACGGAAACGACGGGCCTCGATCCGGTCAACGGCGACCGCATCGTCGAGATCGGCGCGATCGAGCTCTACAACCACATCCCCACCGGGCGGAGCTTCCACCGCTACGTCAACCCGGAACGTCCGATGTCCCTGGATGCCCAGCGGGTCCACGGCCTCGACGACGCGTTCCTGCGCGACAAACCGCGCTTCGCCGAGGTCGCAGACGAATTCATCGCGTTCGTTGGCGATGCCATCCTTATCGCCCACAACGCCGCCTTCGATGTCGCCTTCGTCAACGCGGAGCTGACGCGCTGCGGCCGCCCGGCGCTTGGCGACGACCGCATCGTCGACACGCTCATGCTGGCGCGGCGCAGGCATCCGGGCAGCCCGGCCTCGCTCGATTCGCTGATGATGCGCTACCAGATCGACGCGTCGCGCCGCACCTTTCACGGCGCGCTGCTCGATGCCGAGCTGCTGTCGGAGGTCTACGTTGAGCTGATCGGCGGCCGCCAGGCGGCCCTCGGCCTCGGCATCGAGGAAGACGCGCCGACGATCGCGGTCGCCCACACGGTCGCCATCGTGGCGACGCGGACCGTTCCGAGGGCCTATCGTCTGAGCGAGGCCGAGATCGCGGCACACCGGGCCGTGGTGGAGCGCCTCGGCGCCAAGGCGATCTGGCGGGAGTATGGCGCAGCGGCCTGAGGCCGCCGTAGTATGGGCGAAGTCCCGCCTTCGGAGTGTCCCGCCCTGTGACCCCCTATTCGCTGCTCGACCAGTCGCTGATCGTTGCCGGCGGCACGATCCGCCAGTCGCTGGAGAATACCGTTGACCTCGCGCAGCACGCGGAGCGCTGGGGCTACAATCGCTACTGGCTTGCCGAGCACCACAACATGCCGGCGGTGGCGAGCGCGGCGACCGCGGTGGTGATCGGTCGCGTTGGCGCCGCGACTGAAAGCATGCGCATCGGTGCGGGCGGCGTGATGCTGCCCAATCACGCGCCGCTGCTGATCGCCGAGCAGTTCGGCACGCTGGAAGCGATGTTCCCGGGCCGCGTCGATCTCGGCGTCGGCCGCGCGCCGGGCACGGACCAGCTCACCGCGCAGGCGCTCCGCCGCGACCTCCATGCGGCGGGGCTGCGCTTCCCCGAAGACGTGGCGGAGCTGCGCGCCCTGCTCGCACCGGAGCGTCCCGGCCAGCGCATCCGGGCCATTCCCGGCGTCGGGTCTGAGGTTCCGATCTGGGTGCTCGGTTCGAGCCTCTTCGGCGCCCAGCTCGCGGCGAGCCTTGGGATGCCGTATTCGTTCGCCTCGCATTTCGCGCCCGATGCGCTCCTCCAGGCGCTTGCCATATATCGGAGGACCTTCAGCCCGTCGCACCAGCAGGAGACCCCCTACGCCATGCCGGCGCTGCAGGTGGTCGCTGCCGACACCGACGCCGAGGCGCGCTGGTTGTACACCTCCACCCAGCAGGCCTTCGCCAACATGCAGCGCAACGGGCGCGGGCCGTTGCCACCGCCGATCGACGACATCGAGGCCTACTGGTCGCCGGCCGAGAAGGCGCAGGCCGAGCACATGCTCGCCTACGCGGTGGTGGGCGGGCCGGAAACGGTGCGCGCCGGCCTGGCGGCGTTCATCGCGCTCACCGCGGCCGACGAGGTCATGGTGGCGAGCATGATCCACGACCACGGCGCGCGGCTCCGCTCGTTCGAGATCGTGGCCGAGGTGATGCGGGGTCTCTGAGGCCTGCAAACCCGCAGACGCAGGGCGATTCCCGCTGCCGCCTATGGCCGGCGTTGTCATTCCGGTAATCCTGAAGCCGTCCAGCCATCCGGAGCGTTTCTGGCGGCGCGGCAAGCTGCTAAGGTCCGCAGCCTGGAATTGCGCAGGAAGGATAGTGCGCAGGGAGGATTCGATATGACGTTTGTCAGAATGCAATGGATGGCACTGGCTCTCGCTACCGGCCTCTCGGCCCCCGCGATCGCCGACGATGTCCTCTTCGAGAACGTCGTGATCTTCGACGGAAAGACCGCGACGCTCTCCGCTCCGTCGAACGTGCTCGTGAAGGGCAACATCATTGAAACCATTTCGACCGCGCCGATTGACGCTCCCGGTGCGGTGCGCATCGCTGGTGCGGGCCGGACGCTCATGCCGGGTCTCATCGACGCGCACTGGCATGCGATGCTGGCAAGTCTGCCCGGCAGCGAGCTGGTCGGCGAGCCTGGGTATGGTGCGCTCGTCGCCGGCAGGGAAGCGACGGACACGCTGATGCGTGGTTTCACCACCGTCCGCGATGTCGGCGGTCCGGTTTTCAGCCTGAAGCGCGCCATTGATGAGGGCATGGTCGTCGGGCCGCGCATTTACCCGTCTGGCGCGATGATCACCGCGACCAGCGGTCACGGGGACTTTCGTCAGCGGACCGACCTTCCGCGAACCATCGGCGGCTACCTGTCGCGCATGGAGATCCTCGGCGGCGCGATGGTGGTCGACAGCCCCGACGAAATGCGGACGCGCGTCCGCGAGCAGTTCATGCAGGGCGCAACGCAGATAAAGCTGACGGCCGGCGGCGGCGTGTCATCGCCGTTCAGTCCGCTCGACGTCACGACGTTTACCGAGGCGGAATTGCGGGCGGCGGTCGAGATCGCCGACCAATGGCACACGTATGTCGTGGCCCATGCCTTCACATCGGATTCGGTCCGTCGGGCGATCGCCGCTGGTGCCAAGTGCATCGAGCATGGTTTCCTGATGGATGAGGAAACAGCGAAACTGATCGCTGACAGCGGCGTCTGGCTCAGCCTGCAACCGCTGCCGGACGCGCTCAGGACGAACCTCCCGGTTGGCAGCGTTGAACGGGAGAAGGCGGAGGAGGTGTGGCCGGGCATCGGCAGAACTTACGAGCTGGCGAAGAAGTACAACATCAAGACTGCCTGGGGCACGGACGTGCTCTTCTCGCGGGCGCTCGCCGCTCAACAAGGCGCGATCCTGGCCTCGCTCTCCCGCTGGTACACGGCGCCCGAGGCGCTGACGATGGCGACCAGCACCAACGCCGAGCTGCTCAAGCTTGTCGGTCCGCGGGATCCCTATCCGGGTAGTCTCGGCGTCGTGGAGGAAGGTGCGCTCGCCGATCTGCTCCTGGTGGAAGGCAACCCGCTCGAGAATCTCGATCTCGTTGCCGACGCGGCCACCAACTTCAAGGTCATCATGAAGGACGGCACGATCTACAAGAACACGCTCGGCGAATAGTTTGCCCTGCTATGGGCGTGCCTCGCGTTGCTCGGCGGGGCGCGCACCCTTTTCTCCCTTGCCGTTCTGCCCGCCTTTGACTATGTTCCGCCAACCGCACGCCAAGCAGACAGGCGCGGGCGATCCTTCGAATCGCTGATTGCGCCAACCCGCGGTCCCTTTTTCCGGCCCCGGACGAAGTTCTGCAAAAGAAGTCCCCTGCCCTCCGGCTTCGGCTTTTCCAGCCCATTTCCCCGCCACCCACAAAGAGATTCCGTTAACTCCATGCCCGAAATGAAACTGCAGGACCTCAAGGCCAAGTCGCCGGTCGAGCTCCTGGCGTTCGCCGAAGAACTCAAGGTCGAGAACGCATCCACGCTCCGCAAGCAGGAGCTGATGTTCGCCATCCTCAAGCAGCTCGCCGCGCAGGAGACCGACATCATCGGCGAAGGCGTCGTCGAGGTCCTCCAGGACGGCTTCGGCTTCCTGCGGTCGCCGGAGGCCAATTACCTCGCCGGCCCGGACGACATCTACGTCTCGCCCTCCCAGATACGCCGTTTCTCGCTCCGTACCGGCGACACGGTCGAGGGCCAGATCAGGGGCCCGAAGGACGGCGAGCGCTACTTCGCGCTCCTCAAGGTCAACTCGATCAACTTCGAGGACCCCGAGCAGAAGCACCACAAGATCCACTTCGACAACCTGACGCCGCTCTACCCGAACGAACGCTTCGTCATGGAGCTCGAGAATCCGACGGGCAAGGACATGAGCGCCCGGATCATGGATCTCGTGTCGCCGCTCGGCAAAGGCCAGCGCGCCCTCATCGTCTCGCCGCCGCGCACCGGCAAGACCGTGCTCCTCCAGAACATCGCCCACTCGGTCGCGATCAATCACCCCGAGTGCTACCTGATCGTGCTGCTCATCGACGAGCGCCCTGAGGAAGTCACCGACATGCAGCGCTCGGTGAAGGGCGAGGTCATTTCCTCCACTTTCGACGAGCCGGCGACACGCCACGTCCAGGTCGCCGAGATGGTCATCGAGAAGGCCAAGCGCCTCGTCGAGCATGGCCGCGACGTGGTCATCCTGCTCGATTCGATCACGCGCCTCGGCCGCGCCTACAACACCGTGGTGCCGTCGTCGGGCAAGGTGCTCACCGGCGGTGTCGACGCCAACGCGCTGCAGCGCCCCAAGCGCTTCTTCGGCGCGGCGCGCAACATCGAGGAAGGCGGCTCGCTCACCATCATCTCGACGGCGCTCATCGATACCGGCAGCCGCATGGACGAAGTCATCTTCGAAGAGTTCAAGGGCACCGGCAACTCGGAAATCATCCTCGACCGCAAGGTCGCCGACAAGCGCGTCTTCCCGGCGATCGACATCACCCGCTCCGGCACGCGCAAGGAAGAGCTGCTGGTGGCGCCGGACATCCTCAAGAAGATGTACGTGCTCCGCCGCATCCTCATGCCGATGGGCACGGTCGACGCCATCGAGTTCCTGCTCGACAAGCTCAAGCAGACCAAGAGCAACTCCGACTTCTTCGACCAGATGAATACCTGACGCGGGGTCCGCGTCAGCCTGCCATCGCGGCGAACGCCGGCAGCGCCTTCTCGACCATCGCGTCGGACGCCGTCAGCGAGATCCGGAACCAGCCGGGCGTGTTCATCATCGCACCGGGCATGACGAAGACGCCGGCGTCGGCGAGCCGGTTCCAGTGCGCATCGGGATCGCCCGCCGGCCACTTGCCCCAGAGGTAGAATGTGCCCTCGGGCGCGAGCATCCGGGCGCCGGCCCGCTCGAGCACCGGCACGAGACGGTCCCGCCGCCGCGCCAGCGCCGCCGTGTCGATGGACAGTGTCTCGAAGTCGCGCACCGCATACTGCATCACCGCATTCGGGAACGCCCAGCCGAGCGCCATCTGCGTGGCGAACATCGCGGCTGACAGAGCCTTCCGCGTTTCGGCGTCCATCAGCGGCGACAGCGCCAGGTAGCCGAGACGCTGGCCGGGCGCGAGCAGTACCTTGCCGTAGGAGTACGAGATCAGCGTCCACGGATAGACGGACGCGGGACTGACGAAATCGCGGCCATCGAAGCGCAGGCGGCGGTAGGGTTCGTCGGAGAGCAGGAAGATGCGCCGGCCGAATTTCTCCGAGGCGCGGTCGAGAATCGCGGCAAGCGCGGTCAGCGCAGCGCGGTCGTAGATGCGGCCCGTCGGATTGTGCGGCGTGTTGACGATGACCAGCCGCGTCTTCGGTCCGATCGCCTGCTCGATGGCGGCAAGGTCGAGGTCGAAACGGTCGCCCGTAAGCATCACCTTCTTCGGCACGGAGTCGGCCAGAAGCAGTGTCGGCTCGTAGCAGAACCACGCCGGCTCGGAGAAGATCGCTTCGTCGCCGGCATCGAGGATCAGCCGGAAGGCGACTGCGATCGCCGCGAAGGCGCCGTTGGTGAGCGCGATGTCGTCGGGCGTGAAGGCAAGGCCGAGTTCGCGGCCGAGCGTTTCGGCGACGAAGGCCTGCGGCTCTGGCTCGCTGGTCTTGTAGGCGAACCAGTCCTTGTTCAGGGGATGCGCATGCGCGGCGATGGCGGTGCCGATCCCGGCAAGTGGCATCTCCTGCGGATTGCCGAACGTGAAGTCGGCGATGTCCGGATCACGCTTGCGGTCGCCGTAGCGCGAGTCGAAGTAGAAGTTCTGGAGCACGGCGGCAGCCCGGACTGCGGCCTGAACGCGGGCGGAGGGACCTGGCATCGGCATTTTCTCCCGGGAGATCGTTGTTCGCGCGGGAGCGTTCAGCCCCATCCGTGCCGCGCGCGCAATGCACCAGTTCACAGGCACCATGGAAGGAAAATGAATGGCGGACCATCCGAATTTCTTCGTCATCAGCGGCGGGCCGGGATCGGGCAAGACCTCGATCATCGAGCGGCTGGCGGCGCGCGGCTTCCCCACCGTCCGCGAAGCCGGCCGCGACATCCTGCGCCAGCAGGCGGCGATCGGCGGCACGTCGGTGCATCGCGTCGATGCGGTCGCCTTCCGCGAGCTGATGCTGGCGCGCGGCATGGACGACTACGAGCGCATGCGCCACGAAACCGACGTGCCGGTGTTCTTCGACCGCGGCGTCACGGAGCTCAGCGGCTACTGCCACCTGATCGGCGTGCCGGTCCCAGATCACGTCCGGCGCGCCGCCGAGCTCTACCGCTACAATCCGCTGGTCTTCATCACGCCGCCGTGGCCGGAGATCTATGCCCACGACGAACTGCGCAAGCAGGATGCGGACGAGGCGGTGCGCACCTATGAACTCTGCGTCGAGGCCTATATCGAGGCAGGCTACGCTCCCGTGGAGGTTCCGCGTGCGCCGATCGCCGAGCGGGCGTCGTTCGTGCTGAAGGTGGCCGGATCGCGCTAGCGTTTCAGGATCGTTCCCGCGATGACCGCGCCCTTCGCAATGCGTTGCTGCTTGTCTTCCTCATCCTCGGTGAAATTCGGATCCGCGTCGGGATCGGCGTAGTCCTCCATCGGATCGACAGCCTTGCCGTCCGGCCTCGGTTCGAGGCCCTTGGCTGCGAGGCGTCTTTTCTTCAGGATTTCCGCGGCCTTCTCTTTGTCGCTTTCGGCCATGACTGTTCCTTCGGGGCGATTGCCTGCTGACCAACGTCAGGCTGCCGATTTCAGTTCCATCATCGCGGGCCGCGGGATAGGCAGGGCCATGCCGTCGAAAGCCATCCGCACATTCTCCTACGACGAGACCCGCAACGAGCTTACCGTGACGTTCGTGACCGGCCGGGGCTATGTCTACATGCTGGTGCCGGCGGACGTGGCCGCCGCCTTCGCCGCTTCGCCGTCCAGGGGCCGCTTCCTCAACGAGCGCATCCGCGACCGCTATCCGCATCGCAGGATCACCGTGGAGTTTGGCCCTGGGAAACCATCGCTCCGCGACGCACTCGCCGCCTCGGCGGAGGCGGAGGACGACGAGACGTAGCCCTCCCCCTGTTGTCACCCTCGCGAAAGCGGGGGCCCAGTAAACGACGCCGGTGTTGTGTTTACTGGATCCAACGGACGTCGCTACGCCAGCTTCAGGCCGCAGTGCTCCGCGAAATGACGGAAGTCGCGATCGCGCGTGATCAGTGGCACGTCGTGATCGATGCACGATTGGGCGATCAGTGTGTCGCCAACACGCGCCTTCAGTCCGTGCGCGTGGAGAGTGCGACGGCTCCGGCCAGCCCGAACCCAGTAGCCGTCCGAGATCGGGAGCGCCTGTAGCGCGAGGATATCCGCTTCGACACGGTATGCCGAGCGATCGCTTAGAACCTCGGCCACCACGGCGGGCGGGAGGACAAGCGTTCCCTCGATCAGAGCATGGCGTACCGCACTGACGTCAACGCCCTGCCCACCGGAGAAGTATTCGACCAGCGAGCTTGAGTCTGCGGCTATCATTCGCGGTCGTACTTCAACTCTTCCCACGTCATCGAAAACTTGACCTTACCCTGGAGGTCGAGAAGGCGACGCTGCGCCTGAATACTGGCGAGCTTCTTCAGCGCGGCGCGCACCGTCTCGGTGACACCCTCCCCGGTAAGCTCCTGGGCGCGGGCGAGGTCGCCTTCGGGCACTTGGACAGTGATCTTACGGAGCTGGTCCTTCATGCCAGTCATAGTACCGGCAGAAATGCTGGTAGATCAAGCCAACATGAATACCAGCATTGATACTGGTGCTACGGCGCCTCCAGCAATTCAGCCAGCTCACCCGCCTCCGTCACCGGCAGCGAGCAGGTTTCGCCACGGCAGACATAGGCCGC
>CAZXKZ010000040.1:0-16859 GCA_964641825.1 uncultured Bauldia sp. | reverse complement strand
AGGCGCTCGATGCCGCGCTGCGTGGCGCCGATCTCACCCAACGGCTTCTCGCCTTCGCCCGCCGGCAGCCGCTCAACCCGCGCCCCGTCGACCTCAATCCGCTCACCGCCGACATCGCCAAGCTCCTGCGCCGCACGCTGGGCGAGAACATCGACGTCAGCCTCGACCTCGACCCCGGCCTGTGGCGGGCGGTCGTCGACCCGTCGCAGCTCGGCGCCGCGCTCACCAATCTCGCCACCAACGCGCGCGACGCCATGCCTAACGGCGGCCGGCTCATCATCGTCACCGGCAACCGCCATCTCGACTACGCCTCGCGCCACGCTGACGTGGTGCCCGGCGACTACGCCTCGCGCCATGCCGACGTGGTGCCTGGCGACTACGCCATGATCGAGGTCAGCGACAGCGGCGAAGGCATGGCGCCGGAGGTTGTTGAGCGCGCCTTCGAGCCGTTCTTCACGACCAAGCCCACCGGCAAGGGCTCCGGTCTCGGCCTCAGCATGGTCTACGGCTTCATCAAGCAGTCCGGCGGCCACATAAACATCTACAGCGAGGCGGGGATCGGAACGACTTTCCGCCTCTACCTGCCGCGCGCCGCGGCGGAGGCAGAAACCGTCACGGCCGCCTCGGCGGATGCCGCCCCTGCCGCAGTCGGCGAGACGGTGCTGGCCGTCGAGGACAACGCTTCGCTCCGCCGCGTCGTGGCGCGGCAGCTTCGCGAGCTCGGCTACCGCGTGCTGGAAGCGGAGAATGCACCCACGGCGCTGGCAGTGCTCGAGCGCGAACCGGTCGACCTCCTGTTCACCGACGTGGTGATGACCGGCGGAGCCAGCGGCATCGACCTCGCGCGCGACGCCATGGAGCGCTGGCCGCGGCTGAAGGTGCTGATCACCTCGGGCTTCCCGGAGACCAAGCTCAACGGCCAAGGCCGCGCACCCATCCCGGCGCGGCTCCTCAACAAGCCCTATCGCAAGGACGACCTCGCCCGCGCCATCCGCGAGACGCTGGCAGGCTGAGTCCGGCTATCCGCCGGTGACGCTCATGGTGCGCGAGACCGCCGGGCGGTGGTTGCGGTCGATCACGAAGTCGTGGCCCTTCGGCTTCCGCGCGATCGCGTCGTCGATCGCAGCGTGCAGCAGCTCGTCGCCCTCGGAGGCGCGGAGCGGCGCCCGCAGGTCGGCCGAGTCTTCCTGGCCGAGGCACAGGTAGAGCGTGCCCGTGCAGGTGACGCGCACGCGGTTGCAGCTTTCGCAGAAATTGTGGGTGAGCGGCGTGATGAAGCCGAGGCGCCCGTCGGTCTCCGCGATCCGCACGTAGCGCGCCGGGCCGCCGGTCTTGTAGGCAATGTCCTCCAGCGTCCACCGCTCCGCCAGCCGCGCCCGCACCGCCGAGAGCGGCAGGTACTGGTCGGTGCGGTCGGCGCCGATCTCGCCGAGCGGCATCGTCTCGATCAGGGTGAGGTCCATGCCGGCGCCGTGCGTCCAGCGGATGAGATCGTCGAACTCGTCCTCGTTGACGCCCTTCAGAGCCACCGCATTGACCTTGACGCGGATGCCGGCCGCCTGCGCCGCTGCGATGCCCGCCTTCACCTTGTCGAGATCGCCCCAGCGCGTGATCGCGCGGAACTTGGCCGGATCGAGCGTGTCCACCGAAACGTTGACCCGCCGCACTCCGCAATCCGCGAGCTCGCCGGCGAACCGGGCAAGCTGCGACCCGTTGGTGGTCAGCGTCAGCTCGTCAAGCGTGCCGGCGGTCAGGTGCCGCGACAGCGACCGCACCAGCGACATCATGTTCTTGCGCACCAGCGGTTCGCCGCCCGTCAGCCGCAGGCGCCGCACCCCGCGCTCGACGAACGCCGAGCACAGCCGGTCGAGCTCCTCAAGGCTCAGCACGTCCTTCTTGGGCAGGAAATGCTGATCCTCCGCCATGCAGTAGACGCAGCGGAAATCGCACCGGTCCGTCACCGAGACGCGGAGATAAGTGATCGTGCGGCCGAACGGATCGACCAGCGCGGGCCTTGGCGGCATTGGAAACGGGGCGTTCATGCTCGGGTTCGCTCTCAGGGCCAATGTACCGCGCCGGGCGGATCGTTCAATCCGGCGGGACATATGGCCGCCATTTGCCCTGGCGCAAGGACGGGCGCCGCCTTTCAGGGTGCCACATCAGGGCGCGGCACCGGCCGCGCCGGGCTGGTGAGGCCGCCCTTCACCAGCTCGGCCCACGCCTCCTCGGCGTCGTCCGCATAGGTGAAGATCTCGCGGTCGTGGGGCGAGATCATTCCCTCCTCGGCAAGCGCGTCGAGGTTCATGATCCGCTGCCAGTAGGCCCGGTCGAAGCAGACGATCGGCACGCGCCGCATCTTGCCGGTCTGGACCAGCGTCAGGATCTCGAAGAACTCGTCCATGGTGCCGAAGCCGCCCGGGAACACGACCAGCGCCGCGGCGCGCATGGCGAGGTGCATTTTGCGCATGGCGAAATAGTGGAACTGAAACGTGAGGTCGGGCGTCGAGAAGGCATTCGGCTGCTGCTCGTGCGGCAGGCGGATGTTGAAGCCGATCGACGGCGCACCGACCTCCGAGGCGCCGCGGTTGGCAGCCTCCATCAGGCCAGGCCCGCCGCCGGTGGCGATCACGTTGTCGCGGAGGCCGTCAGGCCCGGCATCGCGCGCGCCGCCGCGTTCGGACACGATGCGGCCGAACTTCCGCGCCTCCTCGTACCAGAGGGCGGAGCGCCGGCCGGGGCGCGGCACCTCGCCCGGAAGCAGCGGCGTGCTCGATGCACTTTCGTCAGCGCTGCCACCGGGCAACACACGCGCCGAGCCGAAGACGACCACGGTGGAGCGGACGCCCCATGCGCGCAGAAGCTCCTCCGCCTTGGCGTATTCGAGGAGGAAGCGCACGCCCCGTGTCGAATCGCCGAGGATGAAGGCTTCGTCGAGAGCGGGAAGGATGTACGAGGGTGAAGCGCGCTGCGCGTCGTTTTCGGCCATGCTGAAATCGCTCGTGGATGGGACGGTTGAGGATACCCGCTCGCCGCCGGACCGCCTACCGGCCGGTACTCCGCTCCGGCAGGTCGAGATGCCGGGCGAGGGCCTGCACGCAGAGGTCCACGGCGTCATCCGGCTTGCCGAGACCGAGGTTTTCGAGCGTTGCATCGAGGATCGGCGTCGCTAGGGCAAGATCGCGGTCGACGAAGACGGCATATCGCGCCAGGGGCTGAATCATCGCGCGGGTGCGATCACTCACGAGCTTCGTTGAGGTTTCCCTGACCGACTCCAGGTGCGCTACCGTGACGAACGGGAACAGGCATCCGACGCGCACCCGCCCGGCGCGCGCGGCGTCGCGGAGGGCGAGATCGACCGGGAGGGTGGGACCCTTATCCCATTCCGCGCCGAACATCTCCGCGATGCGGCGCGCACCGCGCGGCCCGACGATGTACGAGTGCATGCCGAACTCGTAGCTTTCCGTGATGTCGAGGATCTGCAGCTCTTCCGGCCGCCGGATGGGCCCGTTCTTCATCAGCCGCTCGTAGAGCTGGTGGAATGTCCGCAGGCTGGCGAGGCTCCTGCCGAGAAAGGTCGAACCGAAGACGACGTCGAATTCGTCGGCGATGCCGCGCTCAACGATGCTGGTCACGGCCGGAACCGTGAGGCCAGAGAGTATCTCGTCATCCTCGAGGATGTGCGCATGCCGGCCGCTTTCCGCGACCGCGGCGATGGCGTCGAAATGCGACCGGAACGCCCCGACCTCGCCGGCCTGGATCGGGCTGTCCCGTCCCAGTGCCGAACCCTCCACGGCGGGAAACCGCCGGTAGCGATCGCCGATACCGAGGCGGGCGAACTCCGCCTCCATCCGCCGCCGGCGGTCCTCGGCCCGATCGAGGTTGATGTAATAGCCTTGCCATGACGGCGCGGCGGGTTCGGCGCCCGGAGCGCCGGGACCTGTCGGGTACTCAGCCACGCTGGCCTCGATGTGCGATGGTCATGTCAACCGGACACCGGTCGGATCTTCTCCCAATCGCGCCATTGGGAGGGATGGGAAGACACGTACGGAGCCATCCGGTCGGCGAAGGCCTGCGTCGCGTTGAGGAGCTTCTCCTCCTTGTCGGCGCCGCGATCGACTGCGATCGGCGCGTCGACAATGACCGAGATGCGCGTGGAGTGCGGATCGCGGATCGTGAAGACCGGCAGCAACGCGGCGCCCGTCATCAGCGCGAGGCCGGGCGCACCGGTCGACAGGTCGAGCAGGGTGTCGTGTATCCTGACGGTCGCGACCCGCGCGCCTTCCCATGCACCGGCGGTAATCGAGATGATGCCGTTGTCCTTGAGCTGCTTCTGCGCCCGGCTGACCGCCGCCGCAGGCTTGGCGCGCTCGATGATGATCCGGCCGCGCAGGTAGCGCAGCTCGGTCTTCACACGCAGCGGATTGAGGAACGCGACGCCGAAGCGCGATTTCGAGAAGCCGTGCTCGGGCCGGCTGAGATGCGAGACGGCGAATCCCACGTTGTGCAGCGCCTTCTTCGATGCGAGGGCATTGAAGCTGAAATGCGCCACCCAGAGCACGGCACCGCGCCCGGCGGCGAGTGCTGCGCTGATGTGTTCCTCGCCTTTCAACTCGATCGGCGCCCGCCAATCGAAGAAATAGTCGCGGATGATCTGGATGTGATGCTCGCTGCGCGTGGCGGCGATCTGCAGCGCGTCCTCGATGGGCGCATCGCGTCCCCGGATCAGCTTCAGTCCGCGCCGGATCTTTTCCGGCGAGAAGCGCGCCAGAGCGGACTTGAGCTGCTCCAGGCGATACGCCACCCGCTGCCAGCGCTGCTCGGGCACGAGCGCGGCGGTCGCGAAGAGCACCGGGAACTCCAGCAGGAAGGACGCATCGTCGCGAGTGAACGCCGGGCGCTCGCCCTGCGTCATGCGCCGCGTCTTTATGCCGGCATCGTCGCTCATGCGGCGGCGGGCCTCGGCGGCCCCGCGAGATGGAAGCGGATGATCTTCGCGTAGTAGTCGGCCGCCTCCTGATTGGGCGGCGGGCCGAGACGGTCGAGAACCTGCCGCAGGATCGGCATGGCATAGCCGGAGATGTCGCGCCGGACATAGAAGGTGTAGCGGATCAGCCGCTGGAGCATTGCCCGGTCGAGCTCCGCGTTACGTCCCGCGCTGGACTCGCGCGACGTCTCAAGGTCGATCGTCGTGACGAAGGGGAAAAGGCAGCCGATGCTGAGCCGCCCCGCCGCTGCCGCGTGTTGCAGCACGTCGTCCACCGGCAGCGACGGCCCGTTGCGCCAGTCCCTGCCGAGGATCGCCGCTACTTTTCGTGCGCCGGCCGGCGACACCACGTACGAGGTCGCACCGTAGAGGTAGTCCCTGCCGAGGTCGATGATCTGGAGCCGGTCGGCGGAGCGGATGGGCCCCCTCGCCGTCGCCTCGTTGTAGGCGCGCATGTACCGGCGGACGTTTCCGATGATCGTGCCGACATAGGTTTCGAGCAGCAGGATGTCGAAATGGCCGAGGATGCCCCTCCGCACCGTGCCTTCTATGGCGCCGGCCGTGAGATCGCTGAGGATGACGTCGTCCTCGATGATGTGTCCCGGACGCGGCCCCGATGCGATTCGCTCCAGCAGGTCGAGGTGCGACCGGAAGATGCCGACCTCTCCCGGTGAGCACGGGCTCTGGCGCGCCAGCACGCGTCCGTCCACCGCCGGGAAGCGCGCGTAAAGACCGGCGAGATTGTGTTTTTGCAGCGACAAGCTTCCGGCCGGGTTCCGGATGGGGGCGGCAGCGGGGGGCTTCATGGCACCATTTAGCGGCCGAACCCGCCTCCTGACAAATGCCGCTTCTGTCCCCGTCCGGCGGCCAACAGGAAAAACCGGCGAGGCCCTTCGCGCCGGAATCCATTCGGCTAATATGCGCGCCGGATCATCTTGCGGCGGAATCCCATGAACGGAACAACCGAGGCGCACGCTCGTCCATCCCCGGTGCTGGCCGCGCGCTGGCGCCAGCCGGTGGCCCAGCGCCCGCGCCCGGAACTGGCCATGGCCCGCCACCTCATCATCGTCCACCACGGGGAGCGCGAGGCGGCCATCGACTGGACGCGGATCGCGCAGCATGTGGCCGACATCGACCCGCGTATCGGCGTCTTCGTCGTCGACGGACGCAACACGAACAGCTACACGCGCCGCCGCGCCGCGACGCTGCCCACCGTGCTCTGCTCGCCAAGGCCGCAGTCAGCGTTCCGCATCGCCCGCGGCAAGGCCTTCTTCGGCCGCCCGCTGCCAAGGTTCGAGCGCCTGCGGATGCTCACCGCGGCCGGGGTGCCGGTCCCGCGAACGCGGGTGTTCTCGGCTGACGGCGGATGGACAACGCAGGACTGGGGACTGACGGTCGTGCTGAAACCCGCAGCCGGCGCCGGGCCTACGCGGTTCATGCCAACCGGGCAGCTTGCCGAGATGTCGCCCGGCGAGGGTGCGCCGCTCCTCGTCCAGCGCTTCATCGACACGGGACCGCGCCCCTCGGTCATTCGGGTGGTCACTCTGTTCGGCGAGCCGCTCCATGCGCTGGCCCTGCCGGGGCGGACAGCCGCCGATCACGACGCCGCGCGTTCCGGGCCTGAGGCCATCGCATTGGTCGAGGACGGCGCCGTTCTCGACCTCGCCCGCCGGGTGGCGGCGGTCGTGCCCGAAGCACCGCTCGTCGTCTGCGAGATGGTCCGCGACGCGGCGACCGGCCAGCTCTTCGTGCTCGACTTCGATGCGGCGGCGGATGATGTGCTGTTCGGCCTGCCAGCCGGTCAGGAGGCAGCCAAGGCGGTGCGCGATCTGCTGCGCCGAACCGACCCGCTACGGAAGGCGGCGCGCATCCTCGCCGCAAAGACGAACGCCGAGGCCGCCTGATGCCGATGCCGCAGAGCGCGCCGGGCCGAAGCCGGATGAACATGCGCGAGGCGGGCGCGAAATTCGTCCCCGCCCAGCGGGTGAAGCCGGCGGCCAGGAGCATCGCCGCTGGCCCGGCCGGCATCACGCGCCACCTCATCCTGGCTTACAGGCCGGGCTGGCAATCGCTCGCCGACCTGTCGACCATGGCCAGCCATGTGCGCGACCTCGATCCTTCGATCGGCGTCTTCATCGTGGCGACCACCTCGCCCAACAGCATCACGCGGAAGGCGGCCGCCGCCAGGCCGACGCTAGTGGTTTCCCCCGGCAAGATTCAGGTCTTCCAGCCGAAGCGCGGCAAGATCTATCAGGGATCGCCGATCCCCAAGTTCGAGGAGCTCCGCCGCCTCCATGCCGCCGGCGTGCCTGTCCCCAGGACCGCGATCCTGACGCCGAAGCTCGATCTCGACCCGGCGGTATGGGGTCCGTTCGTGATCCTCAAGCCGACCGACATCGCGACCTCCTCGCACGGGCGCGGCATCCAGCTCATGCGGACCGAGCGCGTGCGCTACATCGCGCCGGAGGACTACCCGCCCGACCACCCCGGCCGGCGCGGACCGATGTTCGTGCAACAGTACATCGACACCGGCGAGAAACTCCGTTCGCACCGCATCACGACGTTCTTCGGCGAGCCCCTGATGGCGCTGCTTCATACGAGCGAGGGTCCGCGAGTCGCTCTCGACGCGCCCGACGACGTGATCGAGGCGGCGCCCATGGCGATCCAGGGTGCGGGCGCCCGGCACACGGAGTTCGTCGACGTGCCGGACGCCGTCGCGCTGGCGCGGGCCGCGCACGAGGCGATCCCCGAAGTGCCGCTCAAGGGATGCGATCTGCTCCGCGATGTTGCGACGGGACAGCTTTACGTCATCGAGCTGAACTGCGGCGGCAACACCTGGCACTTCTCGTCCCAGTTCCTCGCCAAGCGGCGGCGGGAGCACGGACCCGAGTTCGAGCTCCACCGCCGCCAGCAGTTCGACGCGCTCCGCACGGCGGCGCGGGTGCTGGTCGAACGCACGATCGCCGAGGCCGAGTAGCGACGGCTATCCCCGAGAGCACAATGGCGGCGGGTCGGTGCCGCCGCCCGGTAACTGCGGCAGGCGGACTTTACTGAGGCTGGGCCTGCGCCGCCGGCGCGGTACCCGCAGCCGGCTGGAGCGCCGCCAGCGCCTCCTTGAGGCCGTTGACGCTGAGGTTGAGCTTCACGCCCTGCCCGCCGATCGGAAAGACCGTTGCCGAGGCGCTCTGCGTGGCGGAGAGCGTCGCGATGAAATCGGGCGCGAGATTGGCGACCGCCACGCAACCCGCCTGCGTGCACGCCTGGAAGGGAATGGTGACCGGCTTCTCGGTCCCCGCCTCCAGCACGATGCCGCGACCGACGACGATGCCCGTCGGCGTTTCCCATTCGCTGACGAAGCCACCGTTGCCGTCCTGCGCGATGCGCCACATGAACACGGGCGCGCGCGTCTCCGGATGCGAAAGCTGTTGCAGGATAAGGCAGCGCTCCGCCTCGCTGTTCGGCGGCTTGATGCAGGTATACACCCAGTCGCCGATGGCCTCGCGCTTGGTCACCGTCGGCTGCGGCGCGTTGGCCTGCTGCTGTTGCTGGCCACCGTTCGTCGCCTGCGCCACTTGCGTGCCCGCCGCGGGCTGCTGCGCAACCGCGGCGCCGGACCGGCCACCGGGAATGGCGCCCGTGAACCACGCCGCACCGAGCGCCCCGCCGACCACCACGATCAGCGCGACGAGAATCCATAAAACGAGCATGACCGGCGAACGCCGCTGGCGCCGTCGTTGCGGCCTGCGGCGATCGTCCTCGTCCAGTTCCGGATGCCACGCCTGTGTGGCCATGAGTTAACCCCGTGAAGTATGTCGCCGCGGAGACAGCTTATACCCGCCGCTGCGGCGGCGCAGCACCTAGCGCGCGGCCACCAAGAAATGCAAGGAGCGGCGAAAGAATGGCGGTCACAAAAGAAACGGGCCGCCCTGTGACGAGCGGCCCGCTTCGCGTCTGAATTCCGGCCGGACTAGAAGCCCTGGCGGACGCCGGCCTTGGCCTGGAGGGTCGTCCAGTCGGTGCCGAACTTGGCGCCGGCCGAGACGAAGCCCGAGGTCCTGCGGTCGGCCGAGTAGACGGTCGCCCGTCCCACGACCTCGCCGAACACGCCGGTGATGCCGTCCGTGAAGGTCTCCGGCGGGTTGACCCCGTCGTCGATCGTCACCGTGTTGGCGGAACCGAACTCGTTCCAGATCTTGCCGAGCAGGTCGAACTCCGTCGACGTGCCGTTGGCGTTGACCACGGTCGTGCCGACCCGGGCACCGACACCGCCGCGGAAGCTCGTGCCGTTGGAGTACGAGATGTCCGCACCGCCGCCGCTGGCGTCGTCCAGCCGGGTGTTGACGTAGGCGAGCGAGACGATCGGCTCGATGAAGCCGCCGTTGCCTTCCATCCGGTAGCCTGCGTTGGCCAGCACGCCCACGCTGGTGGCCCTGGTGCTGACATCCGTCGTCGGCGTCGTGTACTCGACGCTGAGGAAGTCGCCCTTGACCTCGGCGTCGACATAGAAGCCGCCGCTGACCAGAGCCGCATAGGCGCCGACCGTCGGGCCCTTGAGCGTCGCGCTGGCGCCGTAGTCGTCGTAGCTGACGTGCGACCCGACATAGCCGCCGAACACGCCAAGACGGAAGTCCCCGTCGCCGCTCGGCCGGAATTCCAGTCCGCCTTGCAGGCCGTAGGTGTCCTGGTCATAGCCGGTGTCGAAGGTCAGCTCGCCCGGCCCGCCCTCATCGACGATCACCTCGGTGTCGCGGTTGGCCCAGCTACCGGTGAGCCGTCCCCAGATCGCGCTGCTGTGCGACTTGGCCGCTGCCGGCGGCGGAAGCATCGGCGCCGGATCGTAGGTGAGGTCGGCACCGGCCCCGCCTGCGCCCTGTTGCGGGAAGACGTTGCCGTAGACATGATCCTCGACCACGCCGCCGGTCTCGTACCAGGCCGTCTGCGCTGCCGTGATCAGCGTCGGCTGCTGGTATGCGTCCGGCCCCCAGTCGGCGACGAAGTAGAACTCGGGATCGGGGATGTAATCCGTGGGGTATTCGGTAAGCCCCCACATGTACATGCCGTCGCGGATGAAGCCGATGCCACTCACTTCGACGTAGTTCGGGTTGAGGTCGGAAATGAAGAACGTGTCGCCGGTCTGGCACCACTCGTAGAAGCAGGTGTTGCCCGCCCCGCCTTCGCTGATGTGGTTCATGTCGAGACCGCTGGCGGTCACGACCAGAATATGTGTGCCGACAACCACGTCGCCTGAATTCGGGCTGAGATCGTTGACCACAATGCCCGTCGAGCCGAAGAGGTTATGCGGACCGCCCTCACTCAACGCCCCGATCTCCAGAACGTCCGAGCGGCCATCGGTCATCAGGTTGGCATCCACCGCCAGGTAGCTGCTGAAGCCTTCCGAACTGGCGCCGTGGAAGTTGCCGAAGATGTAGGTCTCGTCCATGGCGTCGCCGTCGACCATGCTGAGCCAGCCGGCGCCGCTGCTACCCGGACCGAACAGCAAGCCGACCTCGCCTTCGCTCACGTCGCCCGTGCCAAGCGAGCCGTTGTAGAAGTCGTCCAGGACAAACGAGGTGTAGTCGCCGTCTTCCGTCTCATTGTTCGTGCCGCCGAAGGCGGTCTGCACGAAGCCGAGGTTGTAGATGGCGTCGTGCCCCTCGCTCATCAGGATGTTGCCGCCGTCCGCGCCGGGCGCGCCTTCCCAGTCGAGATAATTCGTCGTGAACCATGTGCCCATGTTCAGGACGGTGTTGCCGATAATCTCGTCGCCTTCGCCTTCACAGCCCAGTTCGAAACAATCGTAGATCGCGCCCGTCGCAACGATCCGGCCGAACATGATGCCTTCGTCGCGCATCCAGTCGCCGATGCCTTCGCCCTCCGACAACCCGTCTGAGGTGGTCAGGTTTATCGCAAAGAGAGCGCCGCCCTCTGAGTGGATCAGGCCATCCGATGCGGTCTGCTGGTAGTCGTTGATCGTAAGTTCGTCGAGGCCGCCAAGACCGCTGACGCTGCCGAGCACCCCGCCGCTCATGGCGAACAGCGCCACCTCGTTCACGTCGGACACGATCTGCTCAGAGTCTATCGTGTACTCCGGTATCTCGTTGATCTCCGGGAAGTACCAGGTGCGATCGACGTGCGGGTTGTTCTGGCTGCCCATGATGCCAGCGTTGAACACGATGGCTCCGCCACCATAAGGACCGAACAGGTCGGACGCGGTCGTGAGCTGCATCACGGCTTGACCATCGAGGTCGTCGCCGTCACCGATTATTAGACCCCCCGGCAGGTTGAAGAGGCCAAACTTGTCGCTGGACGACCGGATGGCCGAGTCGCCGCCGAGGATGCGGCCCTCGTGCCACATGCCCTCGCCGTCCTGCCAGCCGCCGTTGAGTATCAAGCCCATCTTCGACTGGCTGAGGTTGATACCGTCGTCGTAATAGCCCTCGATGGAGCCGCCGAGGTTGGTGGCGAAAAATACCTCCGTCTCACTCAGCAGGATGCCGTTTTCGACACCGAACACATAGCCGCGGGCGTTGTTGTTCAGGAAAACGCCGCCGTCCTCGCTGAATTCACCAACGTTGACACCGTCGATGCCGTTGACGCCGCCCCAGATCTTTCCGCCAAAGATCGCGTCGCCTTCGACGTCGCCAAAACTGCCGTCGCCCGGAAGGGACGGACCGAGGCCGATGTCGAAAAGCCCGCCGTCGGTGCCGCTGTTGTCGATGAAGACCGAGCCCATCACATTCGCAAACGTGATGCCGTCGCCCTCGGCGCCGGTGATCTGACCGTCGGCGTTCAGGATCCAGGCGTCACCCGCGAGCCAGTTGAAATCGATGCCGTCCTGATCGCCGTAGATGCCGGTGGTGAAGCCGTTGTCGGTGAAACCGGGCAACTGGCCGAACAGCAGCCCGTCCTCGCTCTCGGAATCGTAGACCAGAGGGTTCAGCTGATCGAGATCGATCGTCCCCATCCGCGTCAGGCTGTTGTCGATGAGAAGGTCGCCCGACCCTTCACTGATGAACACGCCGTCGAGAGTGCGTCCAAAAATCAGGCCGCCGGCGAAGCGGTCCCAGCCTCCCCCCTCTGCAACCTCAAAGCGTCCGTTGTTCAGGATGGCAATGTCGGTCGCGACGCCGCTCTCGCTGTCGCCAAAGCCGACGTTGTTGATGTAAACGCCATTGAAGAAGCCGGCGAGAACACCCCCGTCGCCTTCGGCATCCGAGAAATTGCGGATCACGACGGCGTCGCCGCCGTCGGTTCCGTTGTTGCCGCTGATATTCTCGATATAGAGACCGGAGCCAAACAAGCCGGCGGTCAGGCCGCCCTGGTTGTTGACGACCGCGATCGGAACATCGTGAATCCAGTCGCCGTCAAACGCGCCGACCATCGAGTTATAGGCGTGGTTGTTGACCTCTATGGCGACATCGCCAAACGCCTCAAGCGCTGCACCTTCGGATCCGTACACGCTTCCTTCGACGTTGACCGTGACTTCGCCGGTCAGCGATGACGTGCCGTCGATGACAATGCCGGTGGTCCCGCTGATGTAGGCGCCTTCGTTGACATTCAGCGTGACGATGCCGGGCGCGTTCAGCTGCAAGCCGACGCCGGCCTCGGTCGCGGTATGATCGATGAACGACCCGGAGAAAATGGTGAAGGTGCCGCTCTCGTTGTCGGCGTTGATGACAAACGCGGGATCAATTGTGTCGGTCGGAGCCAGTTGGAATGGGTCGCCTCCGGGACCGGCCTCAATCGTGAAGGCACCGTCCGGGCTGATGACCTGCTGGCTGGAGGTTCCACCCGTACCGACGCAGGTGAAGAAGTTGGTTGTTCCCTCTACGCACACCGGGTCGGCCAGTGCGGGCCGCGGCGTTGCGATGAACGCCGCCAGTCCGGCGAGGATGCCTGTGGCAAGTGCGGTGCCGCTGAGAAGCGCCGCCTTCTTGCTTGGAGGCGTGAGGACGAGCCGCTTGCGCGCGCCGCGAATCGCACGACGAGTCGTGGTGGTCTTCATTATGGCCTCCTCCAACAGGTCCGCGCGCCGCCAGCGCGCGAAACCCGCGTCCGCATCAAATCAAGCGCACCCGCATCAGAGATTCGTGCGCCCCAGGGGACTGTGCCACACGAGTTGTTAAGTGAAAACAACAACAGCCGGTCAGCCCCTCGAATGCCGGTCGCCGCGTCGCCTCCGGCATTCTCTGGTTTCCACTGTTCTTTCAACCATTTATCGGGGAACAGGCTAAGCCGCCCGGGCTCGCGCCATCCGGATTCTTGACGGTTGTGTTTTTCCCGCCACAAGCCTTCAGCCAGAATTGCCTCTCGTTGGAAATCAACCTGAGGGTGAGCGATTCGCTGCCGTTGAGCGTGTCCGCCTCGGCTGTTACAGGAGCATGTTCCGCCGTCGCGAGGAGGTTTTGATACGGTGGCGAGCGAACCCGGCAAAGCGACCGCACTTACGCCCCTCGAAGGCGCCATTCAGATCACGCGGCTTCGCCGTTCCTACGAGAATTTCGGAATGCTCGTGGATTTCCTGGCCCGGCTGGAGCCCTTCAGCCGCTACGATCTCGGCAATTTCACCCGAGCGCTGCAGCACCAGCTCAATTCAGGCAACCACGTCGCCGCCGTATCGACCAGCCGCATCCTGGGCTACCTCGGCTGGCTGCCCGCGAGCACCGCGAACGCGACCGCGTGGATGGAAGAAAGGGCACAACTCCTGCCGGCGGGGCAGGACGCCGATGCGGTCGCGCTGACGGTCGTCGCTTCCGGAGACCGCAAGATTCTCGCCCACCTGATACGCCGGGCCCGCGATCTCAATCCCGGCCGCCGGGTTTTCTTCAAGCGCCAGTACGCGGCGCCCGGCCGTCCGGCGCGGAAGGCGTCCGTCCGGAACGTCAGGCAGCCATGATGCCGGCGGCGTGGAAACGTCTCGCGGCTGCCCTTGGCTGCCTCGTGCTCGCCGCGTGCACGTCGCTGGGGGAGTCCGATCTGGCGGGAACCACGACCGGCGTCGCGCCCGGCCTTGCCGCCACTGCGTCAGATGGAACGGAAACTTGGCTTATTCCCTTTCCCGCCGCCGGCACGTCGATGCGCGCAACGCTCCACCGCCCGCCCGGGCCGGGGCCTTTCCGGCTCGCCGTGGTCAACCACGGCTCCGAGCAGGATCCGGTACGGCGCATACAGATGCCGCAGCCGCAGTTCCCTGCGCTCACGGCGTGGCTTCTTGCGCGCAACTACGCCGTGCTCGTGCCGCTGCGGCCGGGCCACGGCGCGACCGGCGGCCGCTACCTGGAGGACCAAGGCCCCTGCAACCGCGCGGATTTCGTGGGAGCCGGCAACGGCGCCGCCGATGCGATCGCCGCGGCGGTCGACTACATGAGCGCCCAGCCGTTCATCCGGTCGGACGGCGTGATCGTGGTCGGCAACTCGGCAGGCGGCTGGGGAGCGCTTGCGCTCGCCGCACGGAACCCGCCGCGTGTCGGCGCCGTTGTGGCGTTCACGCCCGGCCGCGGTGGCCGCGACCGTGACCGGCCGGGGCAGAACTGTTCGCCCGACCGGCTGGTCGAGGCGGCACGCACATTCGGCGCAACGTCGCGTCTTCCCGTGCTGATACTCTACGCGGAGAACGACACCTATTTTCCCCCCGCCCTGTCGGCCCGCGTCGGTGCGGCGTTCCAGGCGGGCGACGCCTCGGCAACATTCCGGCTTCTGCCGCCGGTCGGAAGCGAGGGGCATGCCCTCATCGAGGCCCCCTCCGCCTGGTCGACCGACGTCGAGCGCTTCCTCGAAGCGGTGCGCTAAGCGCCTCAATCGCGAAGGCGCCGCCCTTTCACCGCCGCGCGGGCGCGGTGTATGGGTGGCGCGGCAGGGTGTCTCCTAAGGTTGAAGGATCAGCATGGCCGTTCGACTGGCGTTCCACGGCGCGTCCGGCGCCGTCACCGGCTCGTGCTTCGTCATCGACACTGGCCAGCGACGCGTCGCCATCGACTGCGGCATGTTCCAGGGACCCAAGGCCGAGCGCGAGCTGAACTACCGGCCGTTCCCGTTCGAGCCGCATGGCCTCGACGCCGTTCTGCTCACTCACGCGCACATCGATCATAGCGGTCTCCTGCCCAAGCTCGTGACGCATGGCTTCACTGGACCGATCTTCGCGACGCGTCCTACCATCGACCTCTGCAGCCTGATGCTGCCGGACTCGGGCTACATCCAGGAGATGGAGGTCGAGCAGCTCAACCGGCGCAACCAGCGCCGCGGCAAGGCGCCCGTCGAGCCGATCTACACCGCTGCCGACGCACGCGCCTGCATGACGCAGTTCCGGCCCGTCGACTACGACGCATGGATCGAGCCGTGCGAAGGCGTGCGGGCGCGCTACTGGAACGCCGGGCACCTGCTCGGGTCGGCCTCCATCGAGATCGAGGTCGCCAACGGCAACGGCCGCCCGGTCCGCGTCCTCGCCTCCGGTGACATCGGGCCCGACAGCAGGTTCCTCCATCCCGATCCGGCCGCACCGCGCGGCTTCGATTATGTGCTGTGCGAATCCACCTATGGCGACCGCGACCGCATCGAAGCGGACATCGCGACACGCCGGAGCGCGCTTCTCCGCGAGGCGCGTCATGCCGCCGGACGCGGCGGCGCGCTGCTCATCCCTTCCTTCGCCGTCGAGCGCACGCAGGAGCTGCTCGCCGACATCGTTGCCCTGATCGACGAGGGGCAACTGCGGCCGACGCACATCTTCATCGACTCGCCGCTCGCCACCCGCGTCAGCGAAGTCTTCTCCCGCTACGCCGGCTCGCTTTCCAACGGCGGCGCGCTCCTCGCCGCGCTCCAGTCACCGCATGTGCGCTTCACCGAAAGCGTGGACGAGAGCAAGGCCCTCGACCGCCTCGGCGGCTTTCATATCGTCATCGCCGCGAGCGGCATGGCGGAGGCCGGCCGCATCCGCCATCACCTCAAGGCGCGGCTGTGGCGGCGCGATACCACCGTGCTCTTCGTCGGCTTTCAGGCCGAGGGCACGCTCGGCCGCATCCTGCTCGAAGGCGCGGAGATGGTTCGGATCCAGGGCGAGGAGGTGCGCGTTCAGGCGACCGTCCGCTCGCTCGACCTCTACTCCGGCCATGCGGACGGACCCGAGCTTGCCGCATGGGTCAACGAGCGCCTGCCGATCCGGCATCAGGTCTTTCTCATCCACGGCGAAGAGCCGGGACTGGCCGGCCTTGCGAAGCGGCTCGAAGCATTCCTGCCGGCGAGCGCCATCCGCATTCCGCGTCTCGACGAAGTGAACACGCTGACCGAGCGCGGCGCCGTGCTCGCGGAGGAAGGCGCGGCGCCGCGCGTCGGCCGTGACGTGGTCGGGCATCGCGATTCCAACAACGAGCTGTCGAGCCTCCTCCTCGACATCAGCGAAGCGGTCGACCGCGAGGCCGACGATCGTGCGAAGGCCGTCGTCATCCGCCGCATCCGCCGGGCGCTGGAAGCGGACGACGGCCCGGCCTGACAATTGAGTCTTGCCTCAGGGTCAGAGGGCCTCGACCCGTCGGGGCCGAACGACTCGCGGGCCTACATCGCCGAGGTCGCCGCGCGCGGTTCTTGCGCTGGGATCAGCCCTGCGATGGCTTCCAGTCAGCCGATGGAATGACGTTGACCATCCACGGTACGCCGAACCTGTCGACCAGGGCGCCGTAGCCGGGCGACCAGAAGGTCTCGCTGAACGGCATGACCGCCTTGCCACCTTCGGACAGTTGATCGAACCAGCGCTGGGCCTCGGCCTTGTCCTGGGTATGCAGGGTGACGTCGAAGCCATTCTTGGGCTTGTCGATATTGGGCGCCCATTGGACGTCCATGTCGGCGCCCATCAGCGCCTGGTCGCCGACCTCGAGCCAGCAGTGCA
>CAZXKZ010000039.1:15955-17895 GCA_964641825.1 uncultured Bauldia sp. | reverse complement strand
AGGACCGTCAGAAGGGGTTTTTCGTTTCCTTCGACTACACCAACGATGCAAAAATTGAGATCGGCCGATTCTTTCAGAAAACTGGGAAGGTAATAATCCCCTTTACGGTCTCCGAAATCCTCAACGAGCAAATTGCACAGAAGCTAGCCTAAAGCGGCGCGATGTTACGCAGCACCATCGTTTCGTGAAGCGGCCGTATCGAGCGCCAAATCTGCGGGCGGTCATACTCTGTGCTCGATCATCCTCTTGTAAACCGCAGCGGACCACTTCAAACTCCATCTACCGGAGACCAACACTCCGAGGCAGAGGTGAGGCGCGACGAGCTGTACGAACTCGTTTGGCAGTCTCCGATGAACATCCTGGCTCGTCGGTTCGGGAAGACGGGCTCCGGTCTGAGAAACTTGTGCCAAAGTCTGAATGTTCCCATACCTCACAAGGGATACTGGGCTTGGGCCCGCAAGCATATGTTCGACCCGGACCGCCACGAGGTCCGACCACCGCTTCCCCCTCCGGGCCCGGGCACACCGCTCGAGGTTGATTTGACACCACGAGTGCGGCCCGAACCAACACCACTCCTTCCACCGACACCCAAAGGCAACGCGAAGCCCAAGCCACTTCATGTCTACGCGCGCACCTCGAGGCTTCTGCTTCGCGAGCATCAGGAATTCTTCAGACCCTTCGGGCCTGGAACCATCGACATAGAGGTCACAACAAAAGTCGGCATGCGCGCGCTCCAACTTGGCAGCAGTCTTTTCAGACTTGCAGAGAAAAGCGGCCACGAAGTCATACCGGGGCAGTTCCATGAATTGCCAATTGGCTACGGGCGATTGTCGATCTCGAACGAAATCTTTGACGTCAAGATTCGAGAGCTGACTACCGAGACTGTTATCGCCCGGGGAAGCAAGCGTCTGGCGGAGCAACAGGATGCTTCTTACAAGCGAGGTGATGGCTGGCTTCTGCCGCACGAGCGTCCGATCCGGCACACTTGGGATAAGAAGATCGACGACGAAAAGCGACCATTCGACAGTAAGGCATGCGAGTACAATGGACGCCTGAGCTTGGAGGTTCCAGGGGTCGGGATTTGGGCTGACACCGACAACGTCGCGGTTGAAGACCGCTTGCCGACGATCATCCATGTGCTGGAGAAGCACGCCATCAAAGTCAGGGTTGAAAGGGAGCGTAGGGAAGCCAATCAACTTGCGTGGGAGCGCGAGGTCGGTCTGCAGAGCGGATCGCGCGCCAGCCTGAAGCGACAGCGCGATCCGTACTTCCGCAAGCGCAGGCGGTTTGACTATGCACTCGAGAAGGCGCGAGAGCTTCAGGACTGGCGGCTGCTCTGCGCGCTCCTTGACGAAATCGGGCACTGGGAAAGTCCGACAGGAGAGACCGACCTCGACAAGTTTATTCGCCACCTGCGGGAAATGGTCGACGCCGGCCGGCTGACGGTGCAGCGCATGACCTCTGAAATCGCGGTTAAGAAGATGTTCTTCGACGACTGAGGCCCGATTCGGATCGGCGAAAATTAGCCGAGGCGGTTTGCAGCGTATGACCGCCCGCCGTTTGCCCCCCGCCCCCAGGGTTGGGGGGGGGAGCGGATCGCCGGCGGGATGATCGACTCGCGATTGCCTTCAGTCGATGCCTCTCGCACGGCCGCCCACTTCTTCGCAGCTCGCCCTTCGCCGCGCACGGCATCTCAATCCTGCGGGGGCAGCCGTAGCCAGGAACGCCCAGCCTTGCCGAAACCGAAGCAGATTGTGCCCCCGCTGCTCGAGCGCAAAAGCAAACGGGGCGGGAAAGTCCCGCCCCGGAAGTAGATCGATCCTCGCGGCGGCTATGCCGCCTGGCGCCAGTCCTCGTCGGCCGACATTGCGTCAATCGACTTGTGCAAGGTGTCGAGCAACGTCACCCAATCCGGCATGGTCTCTTCAGTGATAGCGTCA
>CAZXKZ010000039.1:0-15945 GCA_964641825.1 uncultured Bauldia sp. | reverse complement strand
GCATCGACTGCAGCGCCGCTATTTTCACCTTCACCCCGGCCGGCGTGGTGGCAATCGCGCTGACCAGTGTCGCACAGGCCTTGTCATACGCCTTGCTATTGTCGGGCGCCTCATCCGCGCTCTGACGTGCAAGAACAACCGGGTCCGTCGTGATAGTTTTGCGAATAGCCATAGCCTGAATTCTCCTTTCTGGCTTTGGTTAGGGCCGGGTTGTGGATTAGCGCCGCAACCCGGCCTGTCTCTATTGACACCTTGTGTATATGAAATTTAGACTTCAGGTGTCAATAGGGATTGGAAAATAAAATGGCCCTCACAAGCGAAATGGTCCGAGCGGCGCGAGCTCTATTGCGCTGGGGACAGGATGACCTGGCGAAAGCAGCCAAGCTTTCATTGCCGACGGTCAAACGAATCGAAAAGGATTCTGGCCCGATACCCGGCCGGCGCGAAACGATCGCGGCGATCGAAGGCGCCTTCGCGCGCCAAGGCGTGGAATTTCTCTTCGATCGGGGCGAAGGCGTGATCCGGCTTAAGAGAGGAAAAAAGTGACAGATTCAGGCGCGGTGCTTCCGGCGTGCTTCCGGCAGCGCCCGTTGAGACGCACGACCTATCGCTAAGTGATTGGTATTCAATGGTGCTGCCGGACAGGATTGAACTGTCGACCTCTCCCTTACCAAGGGAGTGCTCTACCACTGAGCTACGGCAGCAGACCGGGTTAGAAAATCCGGCGCCTAACTGCCATAGAGGAACAGCGTGCGCAAGAATTGAGCCGAAGATCTGGAACGCGCTAGTTTTCAGGCGCGGCGGCCCATGATGTAGACGGCGGGATAGAGCGCTCTGGTCAATCCGAGACGGCGCAGACGGCGGACGAGCGTCTCGCCGTAGAGTGCGGTGTAGTATTCGTGGCCCACCGGCGCAGCGCTTCCGCCAAAGGCCGTACCGCACATGCGCGCGAGCTCGGCTTCGCCGAAGCCGGCATGTGCGCCGGCCTCGTTCCGCCACTTTCCCGCAAGGCGCATGCGCCAGTCGGCCAGATTCCATTTCAGCTTGTTGGCGAACGAAGTCGCCGAGCCGATGTAACCGACGAGGCGCGAGCGGTTGGGCGTACCGACGAGGAAGCTCCCTCCCCGCTTCAGCACGCGGCTCATCTCGGAGAGCGCCTTTGCCGGATCGGTCATGTGCTCGAGCGCGTGGAAGGAAAAGACGAAATCGAACGTCTCGTCAGCGAAGGTGAGCGCGTGGGCGTCCATGATCTCCAGACGGGCGGGCGCGGCACGCACGCGATCGAACGCGAAATCGGCGCCGATGTCGATGCCGATCGTGTCTGTGCGGAAGGCGCGGGCGAGAATGCCGGCCTCGACGCCCGATCCGCAGCCGACGACCAGAAGCCGCCCACCGGGCGTCCAATGGCGACGGATCACTTCCACGAGCGCGAGCGTCTTGGCCTTCTCGGCGTCGCGGTACTCGGCAGCGAGCGCGCGGCCCTGCGTGCCGGCTTCGATGGCGGGAGCGTCGCTCATCGGGATCAGGCGGCGCGCGACTTGCCGGGCATCGGCACCATCGCCGGCATGCCGAGGACATCGCGGAAATAGGCGACGGTCGGAGGCAGGCCCTGGTCGAGCGCCACGCCGGGCGACCAGCGCAGAACGCTCTGCGCAAGGCCGATGTCGGGGCGGCGCATCTTCGGATCGTCCTGCGGCAGCGGCTCGTTGATGACGGTGGCGCCGCTTGCGGTCAGCCGCACGACCTTGTCGGCAAGTTCGCGGATGGTGAATTCTTCCGGGTTGCCGAGATTGACAGGGCCGGTGAAGTCGTCGGCCGTATCCATCAGCCGGATCAGGCCATCGACCAGGTCGTCGACGTAGCAGAACGAGCGCGTCTGGCTGCCGTCGCCGTAGACGGTGATCGGCTCACCCTTGAGCGCCTGGACGATGAAGTTGGACACGACGCGCCCGTCTGCCGGGTGCATGCGCGGGCCGTAGGTGTTGAAGATGCGCGCCACCTTGATGCGCACGCCGTGCTGCCGGTGGTAGTCGAAGAAAAGCGTCTCGGCGCAGCGCTTGCCTTCGTCGTAGCAGGAGCGCAGCCCGATCGGGTTCACCTTGCCCCAGTAGCCCTCCGGCTGCGGATGGACTTCGGGATCGCCGTAGACCTCGCTGGTCGAGGCCTGCAGGATCTTCGCCTTCAGGCGCTTGGCGAGGCCGAGCATGTTGATGGCGCCGTGGACGGAGGTCTTGGTCGTCTGCACCGGATCGTGCTGGTAGTGCACGGGCGACGCTGGACAGGCGAGATTGTAGATCTCGTCTACCTCGACGTAGAGCGGAAAGGTCACATCGTGCCGGATGAACTCAAAGCGCGGGTGGTCGCGGAGGTGCGCGATATTCGCCTTCGTTCCGGTGAACAGGTTGTCGGCCACGATCACTTCGTGGCCGCGATCGAGCAGACGGTCGGTGAGATGCGAGCCGAGGAACCCTGCCCCACCTGTCACCAGGATGCGCTTCCGGCTTTCGTAAAGACGCGGCATGGTCAGGCCTCCATCGCCGCCAGGGGCCGGCCGGCGGCCTCCAGCCGATATTGCATGCGGTACCAGTCGACGAACGCGCGCACGCCCTTGGCGATCGTCGTCTTGGGCGCAAAGCCGAAGTCGCGGGCGATTGCAGAGATGTCCGCGGCGGTGTGATCGACGTCGCCGGCCTGCCGAGGCGCGGCGATCGTCCAGGCCTTGAGGCCGGTGGCTTCCTCCACGGTGCGCACCAGCTCGATCACCGTCACTGGCCTGCCATTGCCGACGTTGTAGACGCGGTGCGGGGCCGCATCGCAGGACGGCGCCCGATCGAGGATGGCGAGCGTGCCGGCAACGGCATCGTCGATGTAGGTGAAGTCGCGTCGGCCGCGGCCGCTGTCGAACAGTCTGATCTCCCTGCCCCTCAGGATCGCATCGGTGAACAGCCAGACGGCCATGTCGGGCCGCCCCCACGGGCCATACACGGTGAAGAAGCGAAGGCCGGTCTGGCGAAGGTCGTAGAGGCTGGCATACGCCTCGCTCATCAGCTCGTCGGCGCGCTTGGTGGCGGCGTAGAGCGAGGCGGGCCTGTCGGCCTTCTCCGTCTCCGCATAGGGCAGCTTGCTGTCGCGGCCGTAGACCGAGCTCGACGAGGCGTAGACCAGGTGCTCGATCTCCGGCCGGTGCCGGCAGAACTCGAGCACGTTGAGATGCCCGGCGATGTTCGAGGCGACGTAGGCGTGCGGGTTTTCCAGCGAGTAGCGGACGCCGGCCTGCGCGGCGAGATGGAGGACGCGTCGGATCGAGTCGCGGGCGAGCGCAACCTCAAGGCCGGCGGCATCGGCGATGTCGACCTGATGGAAGCGGAAGTTCCTGTGCCGACGGAGCTCGGCGAGCCGCGCCTGCTTGAGGTCGACAGCATAGTAGTCGTTGAGGTTGTCGACGCCGATGACGGTCTCGCCACGCACGAGAAGCTCGCGCGCACAATGAAACCCGATGAAGCCGGCGGCCCCGGTGACGAGTGTCGTACGCTCCGTCACTCCGCCGCCTCCAGCGTAAACGCGGTGTGGCGCGCAGACGGGATGCCGATGCCGAAATGGTCGAAGCCGGCGGCAGTCACCTCGTTCGGCTTGTAGACGTTGCGGAGATCGACGAAAGCGGCGCCGCGCATCAGGCGCTTCAGCCGGAAAAGGTCGAGCGCCCGGTAGGCGTCCCATTCGGTGAGAAGCACCAGCGCGTCGGAGGTCTCGGCCGCGTGGTACGGGCCGTCGCACCACTCGACGCCGTTGATGAGCTTCGATGCCTCCGCCATCCCTTCCGGGTCATGCACGCGCAAGATGGCGCCGGCCGCCTGCAGCGCCGGCACGATGCGGAGCGCAGGCGCGTCGCGCATGTCGTCGGTGTTCGGCTTGAAGGTGAGCCCGAGGATGGCGATGGTCCTGCCATCGAGCGATCCGAGCGCGTCGCCGATGCGGGACGCCATGCTGGCCTTTCGCGTCTCGTTGGCATCGACGACTGCCTCGACCACGCGCAGCCGCACGCCGGCGTCGCGCGCCGTTTGCACCAGGGCCTCGGTGTCCTTCGGGAAGCAGGAGCCACCGTAGCCGGGGCCGGCATGCAGGAACTTCGGGCCGATGCGGCGGTCGAGACCCATGCCGCGGGCGACGTCCTGGACGTTGCCGCCCACCTGCTCGCAGAGGTCGGCGATCTCGTTGATGAACGAAACCTTCGTGGCAAGGAAAGCGTTGGCGGCGTACTTGGTGATCTCCGCCGTCTCGATGTCGGTGAACAGGATCGGGGTCTGGTTGAGCGAGAGCGGCCGGTAGATAGCGGCCATGGTCTGGCGCGCGAGTTCCGACTCGGCCCCGACAACGATCCGGTCAGGGCGCTTGAAATCCTCGATCGCGGAACCTTCGCGAAGAAACTCGGGATTGGACGCGATCTCGACCTGGGCGTTCGGCCGCGCGGCGCGGATGCGGCGCAGCACTTCCCGGTTCGTCCCGACCGGAACGGTGGACTTGCAGACCACGACGCACGGGCCAGTGACGGCTGCGGCGATGGAATCGGCGGCGGAATAAACGTAGCTCAGGTCGGCGTGACCGTCGCCGCGGCGCGCCGGCGTGCCGACTGCGATGAAGATCGCATCGGCTTTCCGCGTGACGGCGGCAAGCTCGGTCTCGAAACGAAGGCGCCCCGCTTCCACGTTGCGCTTCACCAGCACATCGAGGCCGGGCTCGTAGATCGGCAACACGCCTTCCCGCAGGCGGTCGATCTTGGTCCGGTCGGTGTCGAAAAGCGCCACCTCGTGACCGAAGTCGGCGAGGCAGGCGCCCGTGACGAGGCCGACATAGCCGCTGCCGATCATTGCAAGCTTCACGGGATCCGCTCCTGGCCGCGGCAATGCCTCCCGCGGCGACGTGACAAAGGTCCGGCGGATGCTTGGGATTTTCTTCGCGGCCGCCTTCGGGCGGAGTCGTAGTGCCGCGCGTCCGCGGCTGTAAATCAGTTGTTAAACATTGAGTTAATATTGGTGAGATTAACTATACTTAGCCGCAGTTCATATTGTTCTCTGCGGCGCGCAGTTACTTCATTTCCGCCGAAATTAACTTCAATTCGACTGCGCTTGCTCGAAAGCACCGTCGATGCGGATCACCGTTTCAAGGCCGGCCAAAGGCAGCACGCCGCGCCACGCCACCCGCGACGCCGGCACCTTCGTTCCAAAGCGCTCCGAAACCCATCCGCCCTCACCGATCTCGCCGCCGCTGCTAGTGGTGATGTCGCCGCCGGTGGAAAACGCGAGTTGCGCGATGCGACGGCCGGCACGCGCGATCGACACCACGTTGCCGTCCACCTTCACTGCAAGTCCGGGCGCGAGCTGAAAGACGATCTCGACATCGCCAACAGGAGCTGATGCGCCGACCAATCGATCGCGGATAACGATACCTTGGCGGTCACTCGCGATGGTCCTTTCGTGCCGAACGCCGAAGGGCTTGAGATAGCCGTCATGTGAGGCGCGAACGCTCCAGCCGACGGCGCTAGTGTTGGCTTCGTCGAGTTGCGCGTCCGCTTTCTGTGACCAGTTGAACGTGCCGGCGATGGTGCTTTGGTCGCGGCGCCGGATGTTGAGCGTGCTGTGGGCGGGCGTGCCGCGGAACCAGTCCCGCCACGTGCCGCCGGAATGATAGAGGTAGGTGCCGGGATCAACGATGACCGGGACACCATCAACGGCTAGCGTGACCGCGAGCGCGTCCGCATGGCCGTGAGCGGCGATGGACAGATAGCCGAGCGGGCCGTGGTCGAAGGTCAGCACGTACGGCACGTCGCCGGCGGTGTCGCGCACGACGGTGAGCCCGCCGGTGGCAAAGGTGCGCACGCCGTGCAGGAGCGCTCCACCATGACGTGCCGGCGGTAGCACCAGATCGCGGAGTGTTGCGGGCAACTCAAAATCGGCAGGCGCGGTCAGCCCGAGAAAGCCGGCCGCCGCCCGCGCGACCGACGCCGGGTAGTGCGGCTCCGGACAGCGGAGCGCCAGCACCGTGCCCTCGTCGTTGTCGCCGATCTCCGGAACGATGCCGTCGCCATTGCTCATCCAGAAGATCGCTCCCGCGAACCGTGCCAGCCGGTCGCGCACCGCTGCCGGAAGATCGCCGCCTTGCGCGCGTGCGACAACGCCCACCACCAACAGGCACTCGACGACAAACGCCGCATAGCTTGGCGACTGTTCCGCGCCGATGCCGTCGGGATGGATCTGCTTCAGCGCCTCCTCCATCAGCGGCTCCCACGCCGAGCAGTTCCACACCTCCCGCTCCGCATCGAGTCCCACCGCGACGAGGCAGCCGGCAGTCAACTCGCCGATGAGATGGTTGTTTGCCGAGGAATGGAGTGACGGAAACCGTTCGCCGAATGCAGCGTGCATGCGGAGCATGCCGCGCAGACGCTTTCCGGTCGCCGGCGCAAGGGCCTCGCCGCAGAACGACGCGACCACGAGCAGACTCATGGCACGCACGGCCGTGCTCATGGTGTCTGCCCAGGCAACCCCGCGAAACGGCGGATTGGTATCGGCCCAGCTCGCAATCGCGGCTTCGACCGCTGCGAGCGAGGTGCGATTGCCGTTCAGCGCGAAATCCGCCGCAAGCGACTGCAGGAACTGGAGCTTGTTCAGTTCCCAAACGTACTTGACGTCGCCAAGAGTGTGCTCGTGGCGATAAGGGATGTCGAAGCAGAATGTCTCCCCACCGGGCCACAGCTTGCCCGTCACCGGATCGAGCCGCCAGACATCGGACGGGAAGAGCGCGCTCGGCGGTCGCTTTGGCCATTCCTGTCCGAGTGCCGAGAAATGCCCCTCCCGAATCCGGGCGGCCTCGGCTGCAATGGCGTGAAGGAGAGACTCAGGCGCGCCAGCCAGATTCGCCGTCAGGCCGGGCAGCACCGGGACGGGACCGGGATTGCCGCCGTAGCCGAGCGACCCAAGCGAGCGCCGCGTCTGCCACTTCCGCGCCTTCTCCCCGACGCGATGGGCGACCTCCGCGGGGCTCATCGAGCGGAGGCGATTGACATACCAGGCGAATGAGCGCGACACGGGCGTTACGATCTCACTTGCGCCGGTCGGGCGCATCGACGGTGAAGCCAGATGCTGCACGCGGCGCGGACGAATTCAGTGCGGGATGCATGACGACCGAACCGCTGCACGTCGGCATTGTGATCGATTCTCTCGTGGCGCCGAAATGGATCGCGCGGTGCGTTGATGCCATCCGCGCGTCCGCAGCGGCCGAGATTTCGCTCGTCATCGTAAACGCGGCGCCCGCCACCGATCCGCCGGCGTCACCGGGGGCCGTGCTCTACCGGCTCTACGAGCGGCTCGACAAACGGCGGAACGGGACAGCCGATGACCCGCTCGATCCCGTCGATATCTCGCCGGCGCTCGCCTCCGCCCCCCGCATCACCCTGCAGGGAAGCGAGCCGGCCGGCGATGATCTCCGCCGCATCGGTGCGGCGAAGCTGGACGTTCTCCTCGATCTCGGGCGAATGCCCCTGAGCGGAACGGGCGAGGACTCTGCCAGGCTCGGCGTCTGGCGCTACGACTTCGGCGCTATGAGCCCGGACGGGCTGACGATCGATCCGAGGCTGGTGCGCCAAACGTCAGGCGGCGCCGAGGTCCTGTACCGCTCGCCAACGGGCATCCACCACGCATCGCCCACGCGGGCGCGGGCGAACGTCTACTACAAGGCGGCCGCGTTTGCCGCGCGCGCTCTCCGTGCCGCGCTGCAGGGTCCCGCCCCGTCGCCCGCGGAAACCGCGCCCGTCAAGCCGACCGCGCCCCTGCGCCAGCTCGGACAGATCGCCCGGCGGATCGCCGCCAACCGTATCGAAGGACTGCGGTCGCGCGACCAGTGGATCCTCGGCGTCAGGTTTCGCGCGCTGCAGGACCCGCCCGGCCCTTCCCTTTCCTTCGGCGATTTCACGCTGATCGAGCCGCCGGCCGACCGCTTCTGGGCCGATCCCTTCCCGCTCGAGCATGACGGTCGCCGATACGTTTTCTTCGAGGACTACCCCTACGCCACCCGCAAGGGCCACCTGTCCGTGGTCGAGATCGACGCGGAGGGCAAGGCTGGCGAGCCGACGGAGGTGCTGAACACCGGCTTCCACCTCTCCTTCCCCAACGTCTTCATGCACGAGGGCGCGCTCTACATGCTGCCGGAGACGAGCGCGGCGCGGCAGGTGCAACTCTACCGCTGCGAGCGGTTCCCGGACAGATGGGCGCTTGCCGCGGTGCTCATCGACGCGATCGTGGCGCTCGATCCGGTCGTCTTCGAGCGCGACGGACGCTGGTGGATGTTCGTCGGCACGCGCGAGCCGGGCACCGACGCGTCGGACGAGCTGTCGCTGTTCCATGCGCCGAGCCTGTTCGGTCCATGGACGCCGCATCGCGCGAACCCGGTACGCTCGACCGTGTTCGCTGCGCGGCCCGCGGGTAACGTCTACGAGGTTGCCGGCAGCCTCTACCGGCCGGCGCAGGATTGCTCGCGGCGCTACGGCTATGGACTTGCCATCAACCGCGTCGAACGGGTCACAGAGTCGGACTATTCGGAGACCGAGGTGGGCCGCGTGCACGCCGAAGAGCACGGATTCATTGGCGTCCACACGGTTAACCATAACGAGAGATTTACAGTGGCCGATTTTCTGCGGCGAGCGCCTCTGCCGCGCGGGCGATAACCATAGGAAGGCTGAAAACATGCCGCGTGCAGCATGCTTAACGCCTTGAGTTTCCAGTTTGTTTCGCGATTTTCGTGGATTTGACTCGTTTTTTTCCCGTCACTAGCTTGACCTCCAATGCGTCAGTAATCAGAGGGGTCAAACCAATGATCATCAGAGCAACACGTGGACTGTTGATGGTGGCGGCAATCGCACTCCCCGGAGTCGCTCTCGCTGCCGACCTCACCGAGTTCCGCGCCTACACCTGCGAGCCGCTCACGCCGCTGAGCAAGCCGTACACGATAGAGTGCCCGCTGGTGAACGGTGAGTTCATCGAGGAACTCTGCGTCTGCAAGGACACCATCGAGGTCGTGACGGTTCCGCCGGAAAACGCGAGCCCGATGTAAGACCCGGCCCGCTCGCCGCCAGGGGCTGACGGCGAGCCCGGCCCTTCTTCCAAAAACCGATCTCAACGACGGGGCTGATCTCATCGGGGCCGCGAACGGCCCTATCTGTTCCTCTGTGCGACCCGTGAAGCAAAGTGGCCATTGTATCGCGCGTCCTGCTCTACTGCCTGATCCTGTGGGCTCCGCTCCCGCTCGGCAGCAACCGTCCGATCTTCTGGGCGGTGAACGGCGTCATCGCCTCGGTCATCCTCGTCCTCTTCCTCCTCAATGAAATCCGCACCGGCGAGCGTCGCGAGGTCGACTGGCGGCTGACCGGCTGGATCTTGGCCGGCACAAGCATCTGGGCGCTGTGGATGCTGATCCAGGCGATGCCGGGTATGCCTAGTGCGTTTCAGCATCCGATCTGGACCACGATCATCGGCAATGCGGGCGGCGCGATCAGCGTCAATCCGAGCTCGACGCTGACAACCGCCGCGCAGGTCGTCCCCGTCGTGTTCGTCGCCATTGTCGCCATGCGCCTTGCCCTCGACAAGCGGCGTGCGATCACGCTGCTCAACGTCATCATCGCCGCGACCGTCACGGTCGCCGCCTACGGACTCCTCGCCCGGTTCGCCGGGTGGAAGCAGGTGTTCCTCATCGACGAGGTCGCCTACGAAGGCTTCCTCACCGGCACCTTCGTCGGCCGCAACGCGGCGGCGACCTACTTCTCTATCGGCCTTGCCACCGCCGCCTCGATGCTGGTGTTCCGCTTCGAGACGACCGCGGCCAGGGCCAGGTCCGCCGGCGGCGTGCTTGCCGTCATGGACGGCCTTCGCGCCGGCACGCCCTACCTGTTCGCGTGCGTCGTGCTCATCGCCGCGCTGGTGAACACCGGCTCGCGCGGCGGCATCATCGCCGGCTCTATCGCGATGATCTGCGTCGCCGGCTTCTGGATCCGCACAACGCAGCTCGGCGTCCGCTACGTGCTGCCGACGCTCGCGCTCGTCGCCGTCACGATCGGCGCGATCTTCGGCGCCACCAGCGGCATGCTCATGGAGCGGCTGGAATCCGGCGTGGGCGACGGCAACCGAATGCTCGCCTACCTCGACACGCTCGACATGATCGTCGCGCGGCCGCTCCTCGGTCACGGCGCCGGCGCGTTCGTCGACGCCTTTCCGATGTTCCAGTCCCGCGCGCCGGCGAACCTCGTGTGGAACGCGGCGCACAACAGCTACCTGCAATCGGCCGCCGAGCTCGGCCTGCCGGTGTTCGCCATCGTCGTGGCGTCCTTGGCGGCGCTGGTGGGCGCGATCATCTGGGGTGCCGCTCGGCGCTCCACGTTCTCGCCGGCGGCGATCGCGGCCATCGCCGCCACCGCCGCGGTCGCCTTCCACGCGACGGTGGATTTCAGCATCCAGTTCCAGGCGATCGGCCTGACGCTTGCCGTCCTGCTCGGCGCCGGGCTCGGCGAAGTCACCAATGCGCCCCGCAGGAACTCGACCGACGTGGTCAATCATCTGCTCGCCGAGGCGCAACATCACGCCGCCGCCATGAGCAAGCTCCGCGAACGCGAGACGGTGCGGGTCGCCCTCCCCGTCGCCGCCAACGAGTCCCGTCCTCACGGCGCCCGCGGGCTTTCGGCTGAAACCGCCGCGCCGCTGCCCGACACCGCCAACCCTGCCGACTTCGATGACAAGCGCATCTACGCATTCGGCGACGTCCATGGGCGGATTGACCTGCTGCGTCAGCTCAAGGACGCCATCGATGCGGACTGCCGGAGCGCGCCGCCAGCAAACGGCGTGCTGATCGTCGGGCTCGGCGACTATGTCGACCGCGGACCGGATTCACGTGGCGTCATCGCTGCGCTCGCCGGCGGGCACTTCGGCCACGACGCTGTGTTCCTGCGCGGCAACCACGAGCAGATGCTGCTGCAGTTCCTGGAGGATCCGGAGCACTTCGGGCCGCTCTGGTTCCGGTTCGGCGCGGCCGAGACGCTGCAGTCGTACGGCGTCGACATCCGCTCGGCCTCGGCTTCGGCGACCTCCCGCTACCGGGCGATCCGCAACGAGCTCGCGCGCCTGATGGACCCGGCGCATCTGGTGTTCCTGCAGCGGACACCGACGAGCTTCCGGACGTCGACGCACTTCTTCGCGCATGCCGGCGCGCGACCCGGTGTCCCGCTCGACCGGCAGGCTGCCGAGGACCTTCTGTGGATGCGTGAAGGCTTCGCGGAGCAGGACGACGCCTTCGAGAAGATCATCGTCCACGGACACACGCCCGTCGAGAAACCATACTTCGGGAAATACCGAATTAACCTAGATACCGGGGCCTATTTTACTAACCGGCTGAGTTGCCTGGTGATAGAAAAGGGCCAAACCCGCATGCTCGGCAATGATTTGGTGCGAGACGCCGAGTTGATGGCAAGTTGAACTGAGGCCAAACAGGTGCAGCGGCAATGGTTAACAAAGCTCCGGCAATTACCGCCATTGGGGTAATGCCTTCTTCGCCCTCGCCCGAGGCCGAAAACTCCAACTTTGATCTTCGCGGAATCCTCGGCCTCATCCGCCGTCGCAAGTGGACGATCCTGCTGACCATCCTCGGTGTGGTCGGCATCGCGATCCTTCTCGTCTCGCAGCTCCAGCACAAGTACACGGCCACCGCGCTCGTCGTCGTCGACAGCCGCGAGGCGCAGCTTTTCGGCCTGCAGGCCGGCTCGCTCGACGCGAACAGCCCGGTCGTCGACACCGAGGTTGAGATCGCCAAGTCGTCGACGGTCCTCCGTCGCGCTGCCGAAGACCTCAACCTCGCCGCCTCGGCCGACTTTGCCGACAAGCCCTCGACGTTCGACCTGCTGCAGACGATGCTCGGCCTGAAGGCCGACGCCAACACGCGGCCCGATCCCTCGACCCTGGTCTTCGCTCAGCTTTCGCCCGCGGCGCAGGTGGAGATCATCGACGATTTCTCGAAGGCGGTGAGCATCGGCCGCCGCGGGATGACCAGCGTCATCTCCATCTCGGCGACACTGTCCTCGCCGGAAGCGGCGGCAGCAGCGGCCAACGCCGTGGCCAACTCCTATCTCAACGAGCAGGTGGAAGCGCGGATCACCGCTAACCAGACCGCCGCCGCCGCGCTCCATGACCGTGTCGAGACGCTTGCCGCCAGCATCGCGGACATCGACGAGCAGATCGACGCATTCGTGACGGCCAAGCTCGCCGAGCTCGGCTCGGTCGAGGCGCAGAGCCTCCTGCTCAAGATTGCGGAGGAATCGAAGAAGCGCGACGCCGGCCGTATGCAGCTCGCCGATCTTCAGCGCGGGCTGGAAGCCAACGACGTCGCGCTGCTGGCCCAGTTCGCGGAAGCGCAGCAGGCCGGGATCGCCGCGGACCGGCAGGCGCTGGTTCGCGAACTGGTGACAGAAACCGACCAGGCACAGCTCGCCCAGGCGAAGCTCCGGCTCGACGCGCTCGACAAGGAAATCCGTGCCGCAGCCGAGCGGCAGGCGACGACGATCCAGAACGAGATCTCGCTCTCCAACGGCCTCACTGCCGCATTCCGCAGCCAGATCGAGGCAACGCTCTCCGACCTGCAGTTGCCACGCGATGTCGCCATTGAGCTCGCCCGCCTGCAGCGCGAGGCCGACACCCGGCGCTCGCTCTACGAGGGCCTGCTCGAGCGACTCCGCCAGGTGGAACAGCAGAGCGACTTCCGCATTCCGGATTCGCGCGTGATCGCGGTCGCGACCGCACCGACGGAGCCGAGCTTCCCGCCCCGCCGCCTGATCGTGGTGAGCGCCCTGTTCCTGTCGCTCTGCGCCGGGTTCGGCCTCGCGGTCGTGCGCGAGCGGTTCATCGGCGGCGTCACCAGCATCGAGCAGCTCGAGGGGCTGATCAACGTGCCGGTGCTCGCGGCGGTGCCGCGCCCCAACGGCACCGGCAAGGAGCGTCCGGACCAGGAGGTGGTGGCGCGCCCGCTGTCGCCCTACTCGGAGGCGATCCGGCGTGTGCATCTCGGCATCAACGCGATGCTGCCGAAGGGCAAGCGCTCCATCTTCCTCACCTCCGCCGTCCCCGGTGACGGCAAGACGACGATGGCGCTCGCGCTCGCCCGCCAGATGGCGATGACCGGCAGCTCGGTCTTGCTCATTGACGCCGACCTCCGGCATCCCTCGATACACCGCTATCTCAACGAGGAGACCACCGACGGGCTGATTAACTTCCTGTCCAAGCCGGGCGAGGCCGCGGCCGACCAGCTCACCATCACGCGCGAGCCGGCGAGTGGCGTGTCGTTCGTACTCGGCGCCCAGAGCAGCTCAATCGCTACCGACGCGCTCCTGATGTCGAGCCGCTTCGACGAGCTGATGAGCTTCGCGCGCAGCAAGTACGACATCGTCATCGTCGACACGCCGCCCATCGGGCTGGTCGTCGATGCCGCAGTTGTCGCGCGCCACTGCGACCTTGGCATCTTCGTGGTCCGCTACGCATCCACCAACCAACACGCGGTGAGCACGAGCCTCCGCGACCTTGCCCGACTGGAGGTACCGATCTGTGGAGTCCTCAATCAGGTTGAGAAGGCTGAGGGCTATCGCTACGGGAACAGCCGCGCCTATCGAAACTACTATGAGTCCAACGCAGCCTGAGGCCGTCCGCGAGCCGCCGGGCGGACGAAGGCACCCGCTTGCGCGCAAGCTGGTGCTGGCGCTGGCGGCGGTCGGGCTGATCGTCGGCTTCGCCGCGACCGCACGGCTTGCCGCCGTGGTGGCGGGGACGCCCACGACGCGCTGGCTGGCACAGGATTACCGGCTGGTCGATCCCTCGCTGAAGGTGGCCGCACCGACGCAGGCCTGGGCTGAAGGGTTGTCGCAGATCATCAGCGACGCCAGCCTGCTCCGCGCCCGGTTGGCGCCCTGCCTCGTCCGCACCACCGACATGGACGTCGCCGACCGGATGCGCGCAGAATGCCTGACCGTGGTCGATGACGCGCTTCGCGCGGCGCCATCCATCTCGGAGCTATGGCTGTTCCGCGCCACGACGCTCGCCAGGGCATCCGAGTTCGGTGAGGACACGCAGACGGCGCTCCGCAATTCGTACCTGACCGGCCCCCGCGAGGGATGGGTCGCGAGCGGACGGGTGGTTCTCGGCCTCCGCATCTGGTTCTTCCTGCCCGACGATCTCCAGGACCAAGTGCGCAGCGATCTGGCGCTGGTGCTGGAGAACAATCTCGCGCCTACGTCAGCGACCCGGCCATGCGGCGGACCGCCATGCCGGCGCTGCAAGGCCTGTCGCAGGATCTCATGGACCGGTTCGTCTGGGCGACGCGCGACGCACTCAATCCGCCTCCCGTCAGTAGCTAGCGGAACCTCAGAGGCCAGATGTCGGCGTACAGGGACCTCGGCAAGCTGCTTCTCGGCGGAGCGGCGATCAAGCTGCTCGGCATCGCGGCGACGCTCGTCTTCGTGCGCGTGCTCACCAAGAACGAGCTGGCGATCTTCCCGCTCTACTTCATGCTGCGGGCGGCTGCCGACCGGACGCTCGATCTCGGCATCACATCGTACTTCACGCGCATGCTGCCGGCGCTCCTCCACCGGAACCGCGAGGAGGCGCGCAGCCTCCTGTTCACCGGCGTGCCGATCGTCTACGTGGGCCTCGTGATCGTCACCGTCGGCGTCTTCCTGCTCGCCGACCATGTCGCCGCGCTGGTCCTCGCCGATGCTTCCTCGGCCTGGATGGTCCGCATCATCTGCCTCGCCTTCTTCCCATACACGACCATGAAGATGTGCGAGTACGTCATCTGGGGTCGCGGACAGTTCGGCACGCTGTCCTTCCTGCAGACGTTCGAGTCGTTCGTCCGCCCGATCGCTATCCTGGGGCTGTTCTTCGTCGCCGGGCTGCCGGGGATTATCGTAGCGTTCGTCATCGTCGAATTCCTGGTCGCCAGCGTCTATATCTTCTGCGTCCGCGACCTGTTCACGGGCGGTCGCCCGGCACCCTATCCGATCGGCAAACTGCTCCGCGAATCGTTCCCGCTCTATCTCGAAGGCTGGCTCTGGTATTTGCGCGCCGACGGCGATAGTTGGCTGGTCAGCATCTTCCTTGGGCCGTCGGCACTCGCCATCTACTACGTCGCCGGCATCCTGATGAACCAGGCGGCGCTCCTGTTCGTGGCCGTCGACAGAGTCGTCGGCGAGCGGCTCGGGCGCCATCTCGGCGAGCCGGACTCGATCTCGGAGAAGGCGCTCGCGCTTCACTCCACGGTGTCGCGCTTCGTGCTGCCGATGCTGCTCTGGCTGCTGGCGGTGACGCCGCTCGCCATCGTGGTGATCGGTGGCGAGTCCTACGGCGAGGCGATCGGGCCTGCCCTTGTGCTGATGCTGGTCGTGCTGATGCAGTTCCTGTTCATGCCGGTCGATCGCTCGGTGTTCGTCGGCACGCCGACCCACTACCGCTTCTACAAGACGCTGATCGAGGCTAGTGCCGTAGTAATTGCAGCAGCCGCGCTGGTGCCCTTCACCGGCCTGGTCGGCATTGCTCTCGCACGGCTGGCCGGCCAGATCGCCAGCGGATTGTTCGGCCTCGTCGTGCTGCGCAAGCACCTCGGCATGAAGGTTCCGTTTGTGGAGGCAGCGCGCGCAATCCTGACGGCAGGTCCGGGCACCGTTCTGGTGCTGTGGTTGACGCCGGCGGTGGCGAACTCGGTCGAGGCGATGGTCATCGCGGCCTTCGCGTCGGCCGCGTGGCTTGCCAGCTTCCTGGTGCTGGTGATGATCTTCGACCGCCAGTATCTCGGCGCGGTGATGGCCGAGGTCAGGCGCGCGATCGGACGAGCGCCGACCGTAACACCAACCTAGGCGCGGATCGCCTCGTATCGGCC
>CAZXKZ010000038.1:0-17903 GCA_964641825.1 uncultured Bauldia sp. | reverse complement strand
CCTGCTCGGGGAGCGCGGTCGAGTCCACGATCATGGCGTTGATGCCGCCGGTCTCTGCGATGAGCGGGGCATCGGGCGGAGCCGCCTGTGCCAGCGCCCGGTCGATGCTCTGCGCGGTCGGCAGCGAGCCGGTAAATGCGACGCCGGCGAGGCGCCGGTCGCGGGTGAGCGCAGCCCCGACGCTGGGTCCGCCACCGGGCAGCAGTTGCACGGCGGCTTCCGGAATGCCGGCTTCATGCATCAGGCGGACCGCGCGCCACGCGACGAGCGGCGTCTGGCCGGCGGGCTTGGCGAGCACGACGTTGCCGGCGGCGAGCGCCGCGGCGATCTGGCCGGTGAAAATGGCGAGCGGGAAGTTCCACGGCGATATGCAGGCGACGATGCCGCGGCCCTTGCCGCCTGGCCGGTGCTCCGCCTCGGCGGCGTAGTAGCGCAGGAAGTCGACCGCCTCGCGCACTTCGGAAACGGCATCGGGAAGGGTCTTCCCGGCTTCGCGGGCGAGCAGCGCGAAGAACTCTGGCCTGGCGGCTTCGTAGAGATCAGCGGTCCGGCGGAGGAGTTCGGCGCGTTCCGCGGCCGGTATCGCCGTGAAGTCCGGCCACGCTGATGCCGCGGCAGAGAAGGCCGCCTCCACATCAGCCTCGGAGGCTTCGGCGACGGTGCCGACGGTGTCGGAGGGGCGCGCCGGGTTCACGACCTCGCGGGCCGGCGCGGGCATGGGCCTTCCGTCGATGAGCGGCGCTGCATCCCATCGGTACGCGCCGAAGGCCTCGCGCGAAGCCAGGATGTCGCCGACCGCCACGGGATCGGTGAGGTCCGCCCCTGCCGAGTTCTGTCGGGAGGGACCGAACAATGCGGCCGGCACGGTGATGCGGGGATTGGGCACGGCGGACCTGAGCGCCACTATCTTGCCGATCGGATCTTCCGCGACGGCTTCGGGCGGTACGTCCACGTCGACGATCTGCTGAACGAACGAGCTGTTGGCGCCGTTCTCCAGGAGCCGCCGCACGAGATAGGCGAGGAGGTCCTTGTGGATGCCGACCGGCGCGTAGATGCGCGTCCGCGTCTTCCTGTCGGCGGCGAGCACATCGTGAAGATTCTTGCCCATGCCGTGCAGGCGCTGAAACTCGAAGCCTGCGGACTTCCGCCCGGCGTGCTCCGCGAGGTGGAGGACAGCCGCCGCGGTGTGGGCGTTGTGGGTGGCGAACTGCGGATAGATGCGCGTCTTGGCGAAGAGAAGCCGCGCCGCCGCGATGTAGCTCACGTCAGTCGAGGCCTTACGGGTGAAGACCGGAAAGCCCTCCAGCCCGAGCGCCTGCGCGCGCTTGATCTCCGCGTCCCAGTACGCGCCCTTGACCAGCCGCACGGCGATCCTGCGGTCGAGGCCTGCCGCCAGGGCATCCAGCCAGTCGATCAGCGGCAGCGCGCGTTTGCCGTAGGCCTGCACCACGACACCAAATCCGTCCCAGCCGGCAAGCTCCGGCGTCGCCAGTACCGGCTCGATGATGTCCAGCGAAAGGTCGAGGCGCTCGGATTCTTCGGCGTCGATGGTCAGTCCCATCCCGGCGGTGCGCGCCGCCAGCGCAAGCGCGCGCGTTTTCTCAACCAGCGCCGGCACGGCGCGGTCGCGCTGCGCGAACTCGTAGCGCGGATGGAGCGCCGAGAGCTTGACGGAAACGCCGGGATTGTCGTGGACGCTGCGCGCGGCATCGCTGGCCGCCGCGAGCCGTTCGATGGCGTTCCGGTAGGCCCGCATATAGCGTTCGGCGTCGGCGGCGGTGCGTGCCGCTTCGCCCAGCATGTCGAACGAGTACTGCTCGCTGGCGCCGGCCATGTCGCCGGCGTTGTCGATCGCCTCGTCGATCGAGCGGGCAAAGACGAACTGGCTCCCGAGGATGCGCATCGCATGGGTGATCGCGGTGCGGATGACCGGCTCGCCGAGGCGTTTGATGGCCGAATGGATGGCCGGCCGCGGTTCGCCGGCGGGCGGTCCGAGCACGTCGGCGGCAAGGCTGAGGGCGCGGGTGGAGAAATTCACCAGCGGCGACGGGCTCGCGCCGATGTGGGCTTCCCAGTGCGAGCTGTGCACCTTGTCGTGGATCAGCGCGTTGACGGTCTCTGCGTCGGGCACGCGGAGCAGCGCTTCCGCGAGGCTCATCAGCGCAAGCCCCTCGTCGGTGGCAAGGCCGTACTCGGCGAGGAAACTTTCGAGAAGCCCGAGGCTCGATTGGGCGCGGACGTCCTCGACGAGCTTCCGGGCCTGCCGCGAGATTTCGGTGCGCTCCGCCGCGTCGAGGCCGCAGCGGCGCACAAGCTCGTCGACGAGTACCGTCTCGTCGGCCAGGATCTGGCTCTGGATACGGCGGCGCGCCTCGCCGAGGGCTGACACGGGCTTGCTCCGCTCCGGGATTTCGCCTGCTATTGGTATGCCGGCCGCGCCGGGTTGCAAGTCCGGTGCGACACTTCTGTGTTCAGTGCCGCGCGTTGCGCTGGCCGACGAGACGCCCGGCGCGGTCGGCGACGGTGGCGCCCGTCTCCCAGCTCTTGCGGCCATTGACGAAGACCATGTCGACGCCGGCGGAAAACTGCTTCGGGTCGTCGTAGGTGGCGCGATCGATGATCGTGGCCGGGTCGAATACGACGAGGTCGGCGTATGCGCCGGCGGAGACCGTCCCGCGTCCTTCGAGCTTGAAGAAGCGCGCCGGAAGGCCGGTCATCTTGTGAATCGCCGTCTCGATCGGGAACAGCTTGAGGTCGCGGGCGTAGTGCCCGACGACGCGCGGGAAGGTGCCCCAGAGGCGGGGATGCGGATGGGTGTCGTGCGGCAGCCCGTCCGAGCCGATCATGGTCAGTGGCGATTTCAGTACGCGCCGCACGTCCTCCTCGTCCATCTGGAAGTAGATGGCCCCGGCAGGATCGAGCCGCCGCGCCGCCTCGTGGATATCGACGCCCCAGTCGCGGGCGATGTCGATGAGGTCGCGTCCGGTGGCTTCGGGATGCGGTCGCGACCAGGCGATCATGATGCGGTAGTCGTCGGTGACGAGATCGGCGCGGAGGTTGGTCGAGCCGGCGGCATAGGGATAGGCGTCGAGGCCAAGCGGCTGCTTGCCGGCGATCTTCTCCAGCACCGGCAGCGTTTCCTTCGTCCGCCCCCAATTGCGTGGGCCGGCGCACTTGTGGTGCGAGATCAGGATGGGAATGTCGGCGCGTGCCGCCGTCTCGGCGCTCTCCGCGATGCTGTCGAGCACGCGGTCCATCTCGTCGCGCATGTGGGTGGCGTAGACGCCGCCGCGCTCGGAGAAACGGGTGGCGAGCGTGGCGACCTCGTCCATGTCGGCGCCGGCGTTGGTCGGGTAGAATAGGCCGGTGGAAAAGCCGGCCGCGCCGTTGTCCATCGCTTCGTCGATGAGGTCGAGCATTGCCGCCACCTCGGCGGCGTTCGCCTTCGCGCGGATGTCCTTCATGGTAGCGAGGCGCAGGGCCGAGTGGCCGATGAGCGCGGCAACGTTCAGGGCGGGGACGGTTTCGGCGACCGCGCGCGCATAGTCGGCGAACCGCGGGAATTCGTACGCCGCGCGTCCCCCCAGCAGGTTCATCGGCGGCGGCGGATCACCAGGGAACGTCACCGGCGCAAGGCTGATGCCGCAATTACCCACCACCACCGTGGTGACGCCCTGGCTGATCTTCGGGATCGCATCGGGCGTGTCGATGACGAAACGATCGTCGTGGGTGTGGGTGTCGATGAAGCCCGGCGCGATGGCCTTGCCGGCGAGGTCATACTCCTGCCGGGCGCTCCCCGGCGGGATCGTCCCCGCGGGACCGACTGCGACGATCCGGTCGCCAGCCACGGCAACTTCACCCGAAAACGGCGCGCCACCGGCTCCGTCGTAAACGACGGCGCCGCGGAACACGTAGTCGTATGCTGGCTTCCGGCCTTCGGCCGATGCGTTCGTCGGGCTCATTCTTTCGGCTCTGCGTCTCTCATGATCGGCGTCGGGTCGGTGACGGGGGAGGGGATCGCCACGCCGATGCGGGCGAGTGTGTAGCGGACGCGGCGGAGCGATTCACGTCCCGAGGCGCCGAGGCGGGCGGCAACGAGCGTGGCGATCGCGTCGACGATCGCCATGTGCGCGTAGCGGGAAGGGCTCGGCCGCAGGATGTCGCCAACCTCCGGCACGGTCACGGCGATTACGATCTCGGCCACGCCGGCGAGCGGCGTGCCGGGCCGCGTGATGGCGACCGTGGTGGCGCCGAACGAGCGCGCGATCTCGATGGCCTCCACTACCGGTTTCGAGCGGCCGCTGTTGGAGATGGCGAAGGCCGCGTCGCGCGGGCCGAGCGTGGCAGCCGACATGCGCTGCTGATGGCCGTCGGTGTACGCCGCGACAGGTACGCCGAGGCGGAACAGGCGTAGCTTGGCATCCTCCACGATTGCTGCCGAGCCGCTGCCCTGGCCGTAGATTTCGATGCGGCGGCTCCCGGCAAGCGCATCGACGGCGGTCGACAGCGCCGCCGTGTCGAGCTGGTCGAGGCCTTCGCGGATGGCGTTGGCGGCGTTCAGCATGATCGAGTGCGCGATCTGGCCGGCGTCGTCGCCGAAGACGCGATCCGATTTCAGGTACGCCGCGGCGACCGTCAGTGTCGTGGCGAGCTGAATCTTGAACTCGCCGAACGAGCGCGAACCGACCGAACGGCAGAAGCGGGTGACGGAGGGCTGGCTCACGCCGGCGCGGCGCGCGAGCTCGGCGATGGTCAGCCTGGTCGCTGCCTCGAAATCGCTCCGCACCGTTTCGGCGACGCGCCGCTCGGCGGGGCTGAGCGAGCTTTCGACGCGCTGAATCCGTGACACGATGTCGATGGGCGATCCGGCGCCGCCGTTGCTCTCCGGCGCGACGGACCCGCTGCCGCTGCTCCCGCTATCGTCCACCCGCGCTCCCTCCGGCGGCATTGGCCCACTGGCGAAGGTGAAACAAAATTACACCGTTCTGTGCACCGAACAAGAGATTTAGCTGTTGAAGTCCCATCTGTTCTGTAACATGATTTCAGGAAGGCGTCCCGCAGGGGAACGGGGACATGGTGGCCAAAGCAGCAGAAACCCGGTCGAAGCCGAAGCTGGTCGTCAGCGCGGCGACCAAGTTCTATCAGACCAAGACGGGCCCCGTGCATGCGCTCGACAACGTCTCCATCGACGTTCGCGAGGGCGAGTTCCTCTGCATCATCGGTCCGTCCGGCTGCGGCAAGACCACCCTCCTGTGGTCGATGGCCGGCCTCCACGATCTCACCAGCGGCAGGGTGACGCTCGACGGCGAGCCGATCACCAGGCCGCACCCGGAGATCGCGATGATCTTCCAGGATGCCAACCTCCTTCCGTGGCGGAGCCTTGAAAAAAATATCGAGCTGCCGTTCGAGCTGAAGCGCACCAAGCCGGACCACGCGCGCATCAACGAGCTCCTTCGCCACGTCGGCTTGGAAGGCTTCAACAACAAGTATCCGCGTGAACTGTCCGGCGGCATGCAGCAGCGCGCTTCGATTGTCCGCAGCCTCGCCGTCGACCCGTCCGTGCTCCTGATGGACGAGCCGTTCGGTGCGCTCGACGCCTTCACGCGCGACGAGATGAACATGCTCATCCAGCAGATCTGGATGGAGACCGGCAAGACCATCGCGTTCGTGACGCACTCCATTCCCGAGGCGATTTTCCTCGCCGACCGCATCGTCGTGATGTCGGCGCGCCCGGGGCGGGTAGCGTCGATCGTCGATGTCGATATTCCACGGCCGCGCCCGGTGGCGATCCAGCACGAGCCCGATTTCATCGCGCGCGTGCTCGAGATCAAGACGCGCATCGACCATCAGCGCGGCGCCAAGGCGGATCATTCGATGATCGCCTGAGGGGCGGAAAAGTGTAACGGAGGCAATGGGTTGGACAGGGCGCTCGGGGACACGATCCCGCAATTCAACCAGAAGGAAAGCGGCACGGACGTCAGCCTTTCCGGCGGGCTCACGGCGCTCACCGCCGGCGGCGGCAGGACGCGGCTCGAAATTGCGGTCATCATTCTCGTCGCCGTCGTCATCATCGGCGGCGCCGAGCTTCTCCTGCGCTACCTCGAGGTGCCCCAGTACATCCTGCCGACTCCCAGCCAGATCGGCTGGGCTCTCGTCACCGAGTGGTCGTTCATTTGGCCGCACCTGTTGACCACGCTCTACGAGCTGTTCGTCGGCTTCGCCATCGGCGCGTCGATCGGCTTCCTGCTCGCGGCGGTCATCACCCAGTTCCCGTTCGTCGAGAAAGTGGTGACGCCGTACATCCTGCTTCTCGTCACCACGCCGATGCTGGCGCTGGTGCCGCTCCTCATCCTGCGTTTCGGCTTCGGCAGCGAGCCGCGCATCATCGCGGTGGCGCTCGCCAGCGGCCCGATGGTGATGATCAACTCGGCCACCGGCTTCCGCCGCGTCGATCTCGCCAAGATCGCGCTGGCGCGCTCGTTCGGCGCCAGCACGCTGCAGATCTTCACCAAGATCCGCATTCCGATGGCGATGCCGATGATCATCGTCGGCCTGATGGTCGGCTCGATCTTCGGCCTGCTGACGACGGTCGGTGCGGAGATGGTCGGCGGTGCTGAGGGCCTCGGCAACCGCCTCACCTACTACTCGTCGCTGATCCGCATGCCGCAGTTCTTCGCCATCATTCTGCTCCTCGCGACCATCGGCATCTCGATCTACGTCTTCTTCTTCTGGCTGGGGAAAAAGTGGGCCAGTTGGGAGGCATGAACTCGAACTGGGAACGGAATACGTCTCAACATCCGGAGGGACCAACACCATGAGTGAATCGAAGAAAGCAGGCGGCGCCATGATCGATCGTCGGCGCCTTTTGACCCTCACTGCGGCGGGCGTCACGATGACCACGCTCGCCGGCTTCGGCGGTGTGCGCAAGGCGTTCGCCGCCGATCTCATCCGCTGGGTGTCGCCGCGCGGCACGCTCGAAGTGCTGGACGACTATCCATACTGGGTGGCGAAGAAGTTCGGCTACTTCGGCGACATCGAAACCGCCATCGAGCCCGGCCCGTCGGACGCCACCGCCACGGTGAAGCTCGTCGACCAGAACCAGGCCGACATGGGCTATCCGTCGCCGGGCGTGTTCAGCCTTGCGCTCGCCCAGGGCATCCCGCTGGTATCGGTCTTCCAGATGGGCGGCGCGGACGTGTTCGACTTCGCCTTCCGCAAGGGCGAGAAGCCCGCTGACATCAAGGGCATCGAGGGCAAGACCATCGTGCTCGGCTCCGCCGGCTGGCAGTCGATCGCCGATCCGATGTTGAAGGCCGCAGGCGTCGACATCTCCACGGTGAAGTACGTCGATGCGGGCTGGCCGACGTGGGGCACGGCGGTCGCCGCCGGGCAGGGCGATACGGCGCTGTCGTGGGAAGGCCTCCGCGCCCAGTGGGGCGGCCAGGGGCTCGACTTCGACTACATCCTCGGCCGCGATTTCTCCAAGCTCCCCGCCAACAGCTTCGTCATCCGCAAGGCGGATTTCGACGACGCGGCCAAGCGCGAGGTCTACGCGCGCTACCTGCAGGCCTGGGCGGCCGGCCTCGAGTTCGGCTACCTCAACCCGCGCGCCGCGACCCAGATCGTGATGGAAGAGTACCCGGGCCTCGCATCGCAGATGACACCGGAGATCGCCACCGAGTCGATGATGCAGCTCGCCAGCGTCTATCGCGGTCGCTGGGACGAGCGGCAGAAGTGGGGCTACCACATCATCCCGAGCTGGCAGCTCTTCTTCGATGTCGGCCGCGAGATCGGCCAGATCTCCGGCGACTTCAAGACCGAGGATGTGGTCAAGAACGATCTCGTCGATACGGCGAACAGCTACGACGCCGCCAAGGTGAAGGCCGATGCCGACGGCTTCGCGCTCAGCGCCGACTACGAAGGCGTCGACGTCGCGGTGATCGAGGCGCGACTCTAGGATCCTGTCAGGTTGGCGGGCGGCAAGGTGCCGTCCCGCCACCTTTCCTCGCGTCCGGGAGGACAGCATGCAGCAACTCGTCTTCGACCATGTCGGCATCACCGCCTACGAGCCGATGCCCGGCGAGAACTGGATCGAGCAGAGCCGCTGCTGGGTGACGAGCCCGCGCGACCACCCGGAATCGATCGAGTTCCTCCGCTACGAGCCCGATTCGACCGTGCCGGATGTCGTCAAGAACAATCCGCACGTCGCCTTCCGCGTTGAGGAACTCGCGCCGCACATCAAGGGGCAGGAGATCGTCATCCCGCCGTTCGTCGTGGCCGGCTTCGTCGAGGCGGTCTTCATCTGGAAGTACAACACCGTGTTCGAATACATGCGCTACCTCAACGATAGCTGGTTCGGGCGGTAGGCGGTGGCGGCGTATCGCGTCGGCATGGCGGCATGAGCTACCGCGCCCTCTACACCTACGCGTGGGATCTTGCCGAGCGTCCGCTGGCGGCGGTCAGCGGCGAGGTTCACCGTATGGGCCTCGACACGATCACGTATGCGGCGAGCTATCATGCCGGCAAGTTCCTCCGTCCGCATGGTGCTGGCGGGAAGGTCTATTTTCCGGAGGACGGCACGGTCTATTTCAGGCCGACGGCCTCACGCTATGGCGCGATCAAGCCGGCGGTGAATAGCCTCATCGCGGAACGCGACATCTTGCATGAGCTCTGCGAACTCGGTTCGGTCGCGACCAATGCATGGGCGGTGCTTTTCCACAACACGCGCCTCGGCGTGCTGCACCCGGATGCCTGCACGCAGAACGCCTTCGGCGACCGCTACGTCTACAGCCTCTGCCCGTCCCATCCCGATGCCCGCGCTTATGCGGTCGCCCTCTGCAAGGACGTGACCGACAGCTATCCGGTGATCGGACTCTCGATCGAGTCGCCGGGCTTCGCGCCGTACGGGCACGGCTATCACCACGAGTTCGCGCTGGTGAAGCAGAACCGCTGGCTCGACAATCTGCTCGGCCTCTGTTTCTGCCCGCATTGCCTCAAGGGCGCCAAGGCCGCTGGCATCGCGGCCGAGGCCCTCCGCGATCGCGTCAGGGCAGATGTGGAGGGCTACCTCGCGGGCGATTGCGATCTCCCCGACGACATGGCGGAGGCGATCTGGCTCGCCGACACGCGCACGGACGGCGAGTTGGGCGCGTTCCTCGCGTGGCGCTGCACGGTGGTAACCTCGCTGGTCGGCGAGATTCGCGCAGCCGTCCGCAAGGACGCCGATGTCGCGATCATTCCTTCCGTCGCGCGGCCCACCGGCGGCGCCTGGTACGAGGGCAGCGACCTCCACGCATTGGCCGAGGCAGCCGGCATCATCGAGGCCTGCTTCTACGAGCGCTCGGCGGAGCGTGTGAAGGCCGATGCGTGGGACGTGAAGCGTCGGCTTCGCGGTGCCGGCAGGCTGCGTGGCATCCTCCGGCCCGATTTTCCCGATCTCCAGAGCGCCGGCGAAGTCGCGGCGGCCGTGGCGGCCCTCCGCGCGGCCGGCATCGAGGACATCGCCTTCTACAACTATGGACACCTCCGCCAGCGCAGCCTCGGCTGGATCGGCGCGGCGATGACGGGCGGGGCCTGAGCGATGCAGTTCGCGGGCAAGGTGGTGGCGATCACGGGCGCGGCCGGCGGCATCGGCCAGGCGCTCTGCCGCCACTTCGGCGGCGAAGGCGCCAACATTGCGGCGCTCGACAGGAGCGATGCCGTGGTCGCCTTCGCGGAAACCCTCGGCGCCGAGGGCATCACGGCGAAGGGAGCGGTCCTTGATATCGCCGACGCGCCGGCGGTGGCGGCCGCGTTCGCCGAGCTGCAGGCGGCCCTCGGCCCGGTCGACGTTCTCATCAACAACGCCGGCGTCTCCCGCCACTCCGCGCTGGAGCGCACCACGCCGGAAGGCTGGGCCGACGATGTCGCCGCCAACCTCAACGGCGCCTACAACTGCTGCTACGCCGTCCTTCCCGCGATGAAGGCGCGCGCCGGCGTCATCGTCAATATCGGCTCGGTGAACGGCCTCAGCGCGCTCGGCGACGCCGCCTACAGCGCTGGCAAGGCCGGCATGATCAGCATGACCAAGTCGCTGGCGGTGGAGTTCGGGCGCTACGGCATCCGCTGCAACATCGTCTGTCCGGGCACGGTGCGCACGCCGATCTGGGATGCGCGCATGCAGCGCAATCCGAAGGTGCTGGAGCAGCTCGAGCGCTGGTATCCGCTCCGCCGCGTGGTGGAGCCGATCGAGGTCATGCGCGCGGTGGCGTTTCTGGCGTCCGATGCGGCGTCGGCGATCACTGGCGTCGTGCTGCCGGTCGATTGCGGGTTGACGGCCGGCAACATTGTCATGGCGCGCGAGCTGACGCTCGAGGATTTCTGAGGGAGGGGCAGGGGCGTGGAAAGGCTCAGGATCGGCATCATCGGGCTCGGGTGGTTCGGCGAGATCCACGGCGATGCGATCATCGGCATCCCGAACCTCGAGCTTGCCGCCCTCTGCACGCGCACGGAAAGCCGCCTCGGCGAACTCGCGCAGAAGTTCGGCGTGAAGAAGACGTACACCGACTACCGTCAGCTTCTCGCCGACCCGGACATCGATGCGGTGTCGGTCGTCACGATGTGGGACCAGCACACCGACATCACAGTGGCGGCGCTCGAGGCCGGCAAGCACGTCTTCCTGGAGAAGCCGATGGCGAGCACGGTCGCCGACTGCCGCACCATAATCGCGGCGTCACGCGGCGCGAAAGGCATCCTGCAGATCGGTCACATCTGCCGGTTCAATCCGCGCTATCGCGCCGCCAAGGAAGCGATCGCCGCCGGGCGCATCGGCCGGATCGTCTCCATGGCCTCGCGCCGCAACATCCCGGCGGCATGGACGCCAACGATCCTCAACAAGATCGGGCCGATTGTGGGGGACGCCATCCACGACACCGACCTGATGCTGTGGTTCACGGAAGACCGGATCGTCAGCGCCTATGCGCAGACCGTCGATGTGCGCGGGCTGAAGCATCCCGATATCGGCCAGACCATGTTTCGTTTCACCGGCGGTGCGACCGCAACGCTGGAGACGGTATGGTGCATGCCGGACAAGACGCCATACGACATCGACGAGCGCATGAACATCATCGGCACCGAGGGCTTCATCCAGATCCAGGATACCTTCCCCAATCTCGGCATCGCCGACAGCGACAAGTTCCACAGTCCGGACACGACGTACTGGCCGATGTTCGAGGGCAAGCGCGGCGGCGCGTTGAAGGAGGAGCTTTCCTATTTCGCCGATTGCGCGATAGCGGGGCGGAAGCCCGCCATCGGAACGCCCGAGGATGCAATGGCCGCTCTGGAAGCTACGCTCGCCGCCGAGGAGTCGGCGCGCACCGGGCAGGTGGTGAGAATCGGATAGCGGCGGCAGGATCGAGGGAGAAGAACAATGGCAAAGCAACGCGTTCTCGTGGTCGGGCTCGGCAACATAGGCATGAGCCATGCGCTCGCCTACACCCGCATTCCGGGCTTCGAGGTCGTCGGCCTGTGCACGCGCCACATCGACAAGGTCAAGATTCCCGACGCGCTCAAGGGCGCGAAGACCTACAAGGATTTCGACACGGCGCTGAAGGAGCTCAAGCCCGACGTCGTCTCGATCAACACGCTGCCGGACACCCACGCCGACTATGCCATCAAGGCGATGGAGGCGGGCGCGCATGTGTTCGTGGAGAAGCCGCTCGCCGACTCGGTCGCCAACGCCGAGAAGGTCGTCGAGACTGCGCGGCGCACCGACAAGAAGCTCGTCGTCGGCTACATCCTCCGCCAGCATCCGTCATGGACGAAGTTCATCGAGATCGCGCGCCAGCTCGGCTCGCCCAAGGTCTTCCGCATGAACCTCAACCAGCAGTCCAACGGCGAGACCTGGGAGTGGCACAAGCGCCTCATGGATTCATGGCCGCCGATCGTGGATTGCGGCGTCCACTATGTGGATGTGATGTGCCAGATGGCGCCGGAGGCGAAGCCGGTAAAGGTCTACGCCACCGGCGCGCACCTCACCGACGAGGTGCCGGTCTACAACTACGGCATGCTGCAGGTGACCTTCGACGACGGTTCGGTCGGCTGGTACGAGGCCGGCTGGGGGCCGATGATGAGCGAGACGGCCTTCTTCGTGAAGGACGTGGTCGGGCCTAAGGGCTCCGTGTCGATCGTCATGGCCGAGACCGCCGGTGACGTGAAGTCCGACGACATCAACGCGCATACCAAGACCAACCAGATCCTGTGGCACCATACCGACATGGCCAAGCCCGACGAGCGCATCAACATGGCCGACGAGCCCGATCACGATGCGCTCTGCCAGCGCGAGCAGGAGTACCTGCTGCGCGCCATCGAGGAGGACCTCGATCTCGGCGACCACATGGATGATGCGGTCAAGAGCCTGAAGATCGTGGTCGCCGCCGACGAGTCGGTGCGCACCGGCCAGGTGGTCAGGCTGTAGGGGGGTGGACGAGAGAATGAAGCACGAGGGAATAGCCTACGATATCCGCGGTGAGGGCGAGTGGCTGTTGATGGTCAACGGCCTCGGCGCCCCGAAGGAGTCGTGGGTGCTGCAGATCGATGATCTCGCCCGCCACTTCCGCTGCATCACCTTCGACAATCGCGGCATGGGCGAGAGCGACAAGCCCGATGGCCCCTATACGACCCGTGCCATGGCCGAGGATGCGGCGCGGCTTCTCCGTCATCTCGGCGTGGGCCGCGCGCATGTGCTCGGCGCCTCGATGGGTGGCGCGATCACGCAGGAGCTCGCGATCAACTATCCCGATCTGGTCGATCGCCTCGTCATCTCCTGTAGCTGGCCCTCCTGCGACCGCTATCTCGAACGTTGCTTCGTGATCCTGAAGGAGACGGCGCTGTCGGAAGGAAAGCGCGGCCCCGGCTGGTCGATTCCCGTGCGCCGTTTCCTGTCGCTCATCATCTATGCGCGCGATGATTTCGTCGATGCGTGGAAGTTGATCGCGGAGGCTGACAAGGAGGTGGCGGACGTGCTCGCCGCGGGGCAGGAGCCCGACTACCGTCCTTTCGTGGCGCAGGCGGATGCCTGTCTCGCCCATGACACGCACGCGCGGCTTTCCGCGATCCGCGCGCCGGCGCTTGTCCTTGCCGGCAGCGAGGACGCCTTCACATCGCCGGCGCTGTCCAAAGCGCTTGCAAGCGCTATCCCGGACGCTACGCTCTCGGTCATGGACGGATGCGGTCACGTAATGTTCTACGAGCAGCCGGCCGCGTTCAACCGGCGTGTGATCGACTTTCTTGCGGCGCCGGCGGCGCGCGCCCGGACGGCCGCGAGGCATGTGCGGTCATGACGGTGTCCGCTATCCGGCGTTCCATCTCAGACTGCGGGCCGCGACTGCCTTGGCTGGCGACAGACGCGGCGACGAATCCTGCCAGACGTTTCATCGTGTCGAGTTGAAGGAGTTCTCAGGGAGACTCGACCAATCCGGAGGGACTTAAGCGATGACAATGCGAAAGGAACGGGAATACCTGCTGCAGCAAGCGTCGCGTAGCCAGTTGTTGCGCGGAGCCATCGACAGGCGGCAGTTTCTCACCCGGACACTGGTTGCCGGCCTCGGCATGGCGGGCGTGGCGACGGTCGCCAAGACCGGCATCGGCCCGGCCTTCGCGCAGGACCGTCCGCTGACGCCAACGGTCTACCAGTGGATCGAGGATCTCCATCCGGGCATCCCCACCGTCAACGGACAGTTCCCGGGCATCAACTATCAGATCGCGCCGGTGGAAGGCTTCGGCATCGAGCGTTTCGTCGCCGAGGCGAAGGACCAGACCAGCACGTGGGACGTCTACGTCGGCCAGACGCCGTTCGTGGAAATGTCCGCGATGGTCGCCGCCGACGTCATCGAGCCGTGGGACGACTACATCCCGCAGGACGTGCTCGACGACATGATCCCCTCGATCCGCGCCGAGAACACCATCGACGGCAAGCTCTACGGATGGCCGTTCCTCCTCGACGTGATCGGCAACTCGTGGCACTCGGGCCTGACGACGAAGGCCGGCCTGCCTGACACCGCGCCCGCGACCTGGGACGAGCATCTGGCGAACGCGAAGGCGATCGTGGAATCGGGAGCCGCGCCGTTCGGTGCTACGTTCGATTCGCACGGCTGGCGTTCGATCGCGCCGATGACCCACAGCCTCAGCACCGACGTCTACACGTCGGAGGGTCTGTTCAACTTCACCAGCGATGCGGCCGTCGAGGCGCTGAAGCTGATGAAGGAGATCATGGCGGTGGCCAATCCCGACATCCTGCTCGAGGGCGCCACCGACGGCGGCGTCAACGGGACGCCGGACGAGGTCGCCTTTGCCGCCGAGCGCGTCGGCTACTACCACAAGTACTTCAACGCGCCGCTGCGCATGGCCCAGAACTGGGAAGATCCGACGCAGCTCCACATGGGGCCGCTGCCGAAGTTCGCCAACGGCGAGGGGTCGACCGTGTTCTGGACGACCGGCTGCGCGCTGTTCAAGCACGGCAAGAACAAGGAGCAGGCGGCCGAATACATCCGCGCGCTCACCTACGACCGCCAGATCTGGCGCGACTCGATCGAGGGGACGGAGAGCGGCCATCCCGGCCAGTTGCCGCCCTACAAGTCGATCTACGCCGAATGGGACGCCAACAAGCCGGACTGGATGCCGCCCTTCGTCGGTCTGGTCCGCGGTCAGCTGGACGTCGCCAAGGCGATCACCAACCACATCTTCGGCCTGCAGCAGTTCGTGATCGGCAAGCCGATCTGGGAGACCTACCTCAAGGGCGAGGAGTCCGATCCCAAGGTGGCGCTGCAAAAGGTGGTCGAGGCGGTCCAGGCCGAGATCAACCGCGGCTAGGAGCCTCAAGCAAACCGGACCGGCGGCAATATCGCCGCCGGTCCTTCCAGTCCTTGTTCTGGCTTTCGCTCCACCTTCAGGGAAGGGGCGGCTCCGGCGGAGATGGGTCGACAGGTCCGACGGCATGGCGAACACGCAAACGATCGCACCCAACAGGCTGATGCCCGCATGGCAGGGCCTCAGTCCCTGGTGGTTCCTCTTCCCGGCCATCGCGTTCTTCGTCGGCTATCAGGTCTACCCGATCTTCCGCGTCCTCTGGATCAGCTTCACCGATTTCCAGTTTCTGTCGCGCGAGCCGGCCAATTGGGTCTGGTTCAACAACTACATCGAGGCGATACGCGACCCGCTGATGTGGGCGAGCCTCTGGCGCGCGGCGCTGTTCACGATCATGTTCCTTCCGGGCACGATCATCCTGCCGCTGCTCCTGGCCGTCCTCATCGACCGGGTGCCCAACCAGCGCGTAGCCACGGTCTACCGCGTCATCCTGCTGATCCCGGCGGTGATCCCGAGCACGCTGGTCTTCGTGCTGTGGAAGTGGATGTACAACTATCAGGTCGGGCCGATAAACCACTTCTTGATCGACACGCTCGGCCTGTTCACCATCCACAACGCGCCGCAGTGGCTTGGTGGCACGCCGCTGACGCTGCCCTCCATTGCGATCATGGAGGTGTGGTGGGGCCTCGGCTACCACACGATCTTCTTCCTCGCCGGGCTCGCCGCGATCCCGAAGGAGCTGCCGGAGGCCGCGCGCATCGACGGCGCCAACGAGTGGCAGGTGTTCTGGCATGTCATCCGGCCGCGCCTTGCGCCCATCATGATGATCCTGATCGTGCTCCGCTTCGGCACGGCGATGGCGGTGATCGACGAATACCTGATCTTCGGCGGCTTCAACCGCGATTCGCCCACCTACACGTGGACGATCTTCATGTACGACCAGGCCTTCAAGCTCGGCCTGTGGCGGCAGGGGTTCGCGGCGGCCATCGGGATGATCGGCGCCCTGTCGATGATGGTCGTCATGGTCATCCTCATCCGCATCTTCCGTCCGAGGGATTGAGCGCGCCATGACCGTCGAAGCCGTCGAACGCACGCCGCTCGCCCTCAGGGCGGGATTTGCGCCGGAGCCGGGATGGTTCAGCCGCAACCGCGGCGCCATCGTCCGTCACGCGGTGATCAACTTCTTCATGCTCATCATCATCCTGCCGCTGGTGTGGGTGCTGCTGCTGTCGGTGAAGTCGCGGCCGGACGCGATGCAGGGGAACTTCTGGCCGAAGAAGTTCGATTTCACCCGCTACGCGTACGTCTTCGAGAAGATCGACACGTTTCCGATCAACCTGTTCAACAGCATCTACGTCACCACCGCCACGGTCTTCATCACCACCGCCTGCGCCGTGCTCGCCGGCTATGCGCTGGTCCACATGAAGACGCGCGGGAGCGGTCTGGTCATCGCTACGCTGCTGATATCGCTATACTTTCCGGTCCGCGTGGTCTCGATCATCAGCGTCTACGAGATCCAGAATTTCCTCGGCCTCATCAACGTGACCAGCGGCCTTATCCTGCCCTACGTCACGCTCAACCTTGCGATCAGCATCCTGATCATGCGCAGCATGTTCCAGCTTGTGCCCCACCAGATGATCGAGGCCGCGAAGATGGATGGCGCCGGCCACATGCGTACACTGTGGTCGATCGGCCTGCCGATGGTGCGGAACGGCCTGGTGGTCGTCTTCATCGTCAACTTCGTCACCGCCTGGGGCGAATATCTGCTCTGCCTGACGCTCACCAACGATCAGGTGACGCGAACCATGCCGGTCGTGCTCGCCAGCGCCCAGGGCGGCCTCGGACAATGGTCGTGGCCGGCGCTCGCCGCGGTCTACGTCATCGTAGTCGCACCCGGCATCCTTGCATTCGCCTTCGCCCAGAAGCTCTTCTTCAAGGGCCTGATGGAAGGCGTCGCCAAGGGCTGACGAGCGGGTTTTAGCCGTTCCAAAGTATCGCTGTGCCGGTCCGCCGGCCGGTGGGTAACTTTGTCGGTGCAAAGTGACCCATATGGCGGCACTTGCCCTACAAATGAACATGTTTGCCGCGCTATCTTCCCGCCGCGGCCGCGCACTGCGGTCGGGGTGCGGTAGGGGTGACGAGCGTATATGGAGCCGCGGGCGCTCCCTGATCTGGAACAGGCGCTGGCCGACCTGGTCATCGCACAGCTTCTGGCGCGCACTTTCGGACGGGCGCCGGTTCGCCCGCCGCAGAATCCGCTCGAAGCGGCGATACTCCGTTGGCGGCGTTTGGAAGCGAGCGTCGACGTGGCGGCGGTCGCCATTGCCCTGGCTTACTCGGAAGACCCCGACCTCCGTGTGTTGCAGGGTCATTTCCAGCGGATGGCGGAGAGCGGCATTCCGGGGCTCGTGCTCGATCGTGTGAGCTTCGCCACATGCGCGCCCGCCGTTGCGGCGATGCAATCCTCGATCGAGCAGCGGAAGGCGGAACTGCTCGGTGTGCTCCGGCAGGTGCCGCTCGGCACCCCGGTAACACGGGCGCGGGTCGCTTCCGTTCTCAGCGAATTGGGCCGCGCGTCGGAGGCGGAAGCTATTCTTGATGAGGCGAGCGGGGACGATCCGGTCCTCGCCGGCGCCAGAATCGACCTCCTCCGTGATCGGGGGCGGTTTGCCGAAGCGCTCGACGCGGCCATTGCGGCCGCGCGCCACTGGCCCGGCCATCGCGCGACAGCGATGCGCCTCCGCAAGCTTGCCGCTCAGTTGCGGCGCTACGATGCGCTGGCGGCCCTCGGGCCTGCCAAGGATGCCCAGCCGCCGTCGCGGCAGGCACTGGAGGCCGTCGCGGACCTCGTCGCGCAGGGTAAGCGCGTTGCGGCCCTTGAGGCGATCTGGAATCTCCGCGAGCCCCTGTTCTCCAGCGGCGAGACCGTGATCGAGACGCTGAAGATCCTGATCAGCCACCTCCCGAGAGCATTGCTCAAAATCAGTCCTGCACTCGCGGAGGCGCTTGCCACGCTGCCGCCGGTGCTTCAGATCGAGCTCCTGCCCAGCACCGGCGGCGCG
>CAZXKZ010000037.1:0-18183 GCA_964641825.1 uncultured Bauldia sp. | reverse complement strand
GGCGGCGAGCGGCCGCGTCGATTCCTTGGCTTCCTCGATGCCCTTGAGCAGCATCTGCCAGGCCCGCGCCAGCACCCGCAGAGACAGCTTCTCGGCGAACGCCTTGCCGCGCGTCCTTTCCTCCTCGGTCAGCGCCTCGTCGTCCGCAGCCGAAGGCGCCAGCTTCAGGCGCGTCACGATATGCGTGAATGCGGCAAGGTCTTCGAGGACGACGGCGGGATCGGCGCCCACGTCGTAGAGGTCCTTGAGGCGGGCAAGCGCTGCGGCGACGTCGCCGCGCATCACGTCCTCGAACAGGTCGATGACCATGGCGCGGTCGGCAAGGCCGAGCATCTGGCGGATCTCCTCCGCCGTCACCGCGCCGGAGGCGTGGGCGATGGCTTGGTCGAGGAGTGACAGCGCATCGCGCGCCGAGCCTTCGGCAGCACGCGCCACCATCGTCAGCGCGGCATCGTCGATCGTGACGCCCTCCTTGGCCGTGATGTCGCGCATCAGTCCGATCAGGCGGCCGGCTTCGATCCGGCGGAGATCGAAGCGCTGGCAGCGCGACAGCACCGTCACCGGAACCTTGCGGATTTCGGTGGTGGCAAAGATGAACTTCACATGCTCGGGCGGCTCCTCCAGCGTCTTCAGCAGGCCGTTGAAGGCGGCCTTCGACAGCATGTGCACTTCGTCGATGATGTAGACCTTGTAGCGGGCGATCGCGGGCTTGTAGCGCACCGCCTCGATGATCTCACGGATATCGTCGATGCCGGTGTGCGAGGCCGCGTCCATCTCGATCACGTCGACATGGCGCCCTTCCATAATGGCGAGGTCGTGCTCGCCGATCTCCGTCATGTCGATGGTGGGCTGGTCGACCTTTCCGGGGATCGAGTAGTTCAGCGCGCGGGCGAGGATGCGCGCGGTCGTGGTCTTGCCGACCCCGCGCACGCCGGTGAGCATGTAGGCCTGCGCTATGCGGCCGGTGCGGAAGGCATTGGTGAGCGTGCGGACCATCGGCTCCTGGCCGACGAGATCGGCGAAGCTCTGCGGGCGGTACTTCCGCGCCAGCACCCTGTAGGGGCCGTTCGCGCCCGCCTGTTGAGCCGTGCCGTCCATGTCCCGGTGTTTGCTTCCGCGCTCTGCTTCAGGGCTGTGGTGAGGCGGGAGGCTGACGCACGACCCGTGCCGAATCTCGTTAGGGCTGCTTCCTTCCGGACCTGACCCGGTTGGCGAGCGGCACGTCCGCAGCCAACCTCCCGACAGGACCATATCATATCGGTTGGCCGCGATGGCAAGGCGCCGGACCGGGGCATGTCCGGAGGTGCGGCATTTCCGTCCGCAAAAAGACGACGCGCTTTTCTGGCAATTGACGTTCGGCAGGCATGGCTTTCCTGTGACGTTCGTCACTGTTCACTGCAACCTGAACCTGTAGCTACAGCGCCAACCAGCCTCTTCACCGTCTTGCCTCAGGGATGCCTCCCCATGTCCGAGCGCTTCATCGTGCTCCCGCGCCTTCATCGATCCAGTCGCGAGTTGCCCGGCGGGCCCTTGCAGTAGGCCCGCATGAGCTCCTTCAGTCTCGACGGCCGTCTGGCCGGCGACACCATTGGCGTGACCAGCCTGTGGCTGTCGGAACTCCGCCTGATGAACGATGCGCGCTTTCCCTGGCTCGTCCTCGTGCCGCGCGTGTCGGGCGCCGAGGAGATCGTCGACCTCACCAGGGCAGACCGCTCGGCGCTCTGCGAAGAGATCACCACGGTATCGCAGACGCTCCTGTCGATCACCGCCTGTGACAAGCTCAACGTCGCCACCCTCGGCAACATGGTGCGCCAGCTCCACGTCCATATCGTCGGGCGGTTCACCAGCGATGCCGCTTGGCCGGGACCGGTCTGGGGGAGCGGACCGCGGGTTGCCTACAGGGACGAGGAAAGGGATAGACTGGTCACGAACATCCTGACCGCCCTGCCTTCCTGAGCGTTTCGCCATGCCTTCCTTCTTCGACGGACTGCCGGCGCACGAGCCGAGCGCCGCCACCGGCTTTGCCGGCAACCGCATCGACCGGAGGAGCGAGCATCGGACCGCCGATTCGGTTCCCGCAGCCCTCGCCGCTCCCGCGGCGCGGGTCTACCTCTTCCGCGACGACAAGCCGCTCCTCAGGGGCACCGATCCGCTGTTCACCGTCCCCGAGGCGATGGCGCTCGGCGCCGACCCGGCGACAGCGATCCTCCTCGGCTGGTCGGACGAGGCCCCACGCCTCGCCGCGACCGTCCCCGACACCACTATCCTCGACGAAACCGGGGTCGCCCTTGGGGACCTGCGCGCAATTGCGATCGCGGGGGAGGTTTCGGCCGATCACATCGGGGCTCTCGCACAAGCCCGAAGCCTTGTCGGTTGGCATCTCACGCATCCTTATTGCAGTCGCTGCGGGGCCCCGACCACCATCGCAATCGGCGGATACCGGCGCGATTGCCCACGTTGCGAGGCGCAACATTTCCCGCGCACCGACCCCGTCGTCATCATGCTCGCGGTCGATGCCAGTCGGGATGCCGAGCGGGTTCTACTGGGTCGCCAGCGGCAGTTCCCGCCGGGAATGTACTCGTGCCTGGCGGGCTTTCTGGAACCGGGCGAGACGATCGAAGCCGCAGTTCGGCGGGAAACGCTAGAAGAATCAGGCGTTTACATTGGCCGCGTACGCTATCATGCCAGCCAGCCGTGGCCCTTCCCTCATTCGCTGATGATCGGCTGTCACGCGGAGGCGATCACGTCGGACATCAGGCGCGACGAGGCAGAACTTGAGGATTGCCGCTGGTTTGGGAGGGAGGAAGTGGCGGCGATGCTGGCGGGAACGCATCCGGACGGGCTGAAGGCGCCGATGCGGATGGCGATTGCCAATCACATTATCTCAGCGTGGGCAGAGGCTTAGCGCCGTTTCCTACTTCGGCACGACAAGGAAATGGACCGGTGGGCGCTCGAACAGGACCTGCTGATGGCCCTTGAGATAAACCAATTTTCCCTCGTACCGCGAGGCATCGTGAGTCGCGTGGGGACCATACCAACCCGCCTCCGCGACCACCGGGTTTGCCGACGGGGAGTGATGCCCGTGGGGTTTGGACCAGTGCCCATGCTTGGCGGGCGCGACCTCGACGGCGACCACCGGGGGCGAGGGCAGTGCCACCGTGCAGGCGACGATGTAGGCGACCTGCGGTGGCACATAGACGTCAGTCGGCTGGAGCCCGGAGCAGTTGGGGCCGACCGGATAGTAGCCGGACAGGTCGGCCGCCCCGACCGGAACCGGCGCGGCGAGTGCGAGGGCGGCGGCAGCAAACAGGAAACGGGCGCGCATTGATCTCTCCCCGGCGGGATTCGGCACCGCCGACCCTAAAGGCAACATGGTTGCGAGGGAGTTAACCAGACGGCCGTTGCCGTGCCGCAAACCGATGCATGCGAAGGGCTTGCGCCGCGACCGCCATCTAATAGCCTTCGCATCCGGGCGGCTCCTTCCGGGGTCAGGGATCGATGATCGCAGGTTTCAGGTCGCGTCTTTTCGTGCTGGCGTGCGGGATGGCGGCGGCCGTCCTCCTGGCGGCGCCGCAGCAGGTGGCCGCGCAAGGGCTCGATCGCAACCAGGTCTTCGAGCTCCAGTTCCGCCTGAACCAGCTCGGCTTCAACGCGGGACGGCTCGACGGACAGGCGGGAGGACGTACGCGCTCAGCGGTTCATCGTTTCGCCGATGCCCACGATACGCGCGCCGATCTCACGCCCGCCTTCCTGGCGCTCGTCAGGGCGGAAGCGCGCTCGATCGAGGGCCTGGCGAGAGACGATGGGGCGATCGACTTTCTCGTGTTCACCGACGAGGGCACCCCGCTCATTCTGACCGTCGAGGCGATCGGACAGCTCGGCGGCGCGCAGATTTCGGCAGCAGCAGCCCTGCCGGAGGGTTCGGATCCGATCGCCATCCCCGGCGAGGCCGGCGTCGCATTCGGTGTCGCGGTGCGGGTGCCAACGCCCCCCGCCGGCGAGCGCCTCGCGATCGACCACGTCGTCAGCGAGCCGCGGCGGCTGGCCGACGGCACGATCCGGTTTACCGAGCATGTCACGCGCCACGCAATACCGCCGGACGCGGCCGACCGGCAGCAATGGGTGTGGCGCTTCGAGACACCGCCCGATCCCATTCAGGCCGACGGATGGCGGTTCGCTCTGGAGAATCGCGGCGAGATTCTGCTGACCCGGACGTTCAAGATCGGCGGCTGAGGATCAGCCTACGAGAAACGCGCCCGGAACCCCGCGGCGCGGTAGACGCCGAGAATGCGGACCTCGGTGGAGAAGAACTCGAGCTCCTCGAGCGCGAGCTTCAGCGGACGGTCGTCAGGGTGGCCCTCGACATCGGCGTAGAACTGCGTGGCGGTGAAGGCGCCGTCGAGCTGATAGGATTCGAGCTTCGTCATGTTGACGCCGTTGGTCGCGAACCCTCCGAGCGCCTTGTAGAGGGCGGCGGGCACGTTGCGCACACGGAACACGAAGGTGGTGATGAGGAGCCCATCGCCGCGTTTGGCGCGCTCATCCTTCTTCGACAGAATCACGAAGCGGGTGATGTTCTCCTCACCGTCGGCAACGTTCTCGGCCAGGATGTCGAGGCCGTAAATCTCGGCGGCGAGCCGCGGGGCAAGAGCGGCGCGGCTGCGATCGCCGGCCTCCGAGATCTCGCGGGCAGCACCGGCGGTGTCGCCGGCGACGATCGCTTTCCACCCGTTCTTGCGCACGATCTTGCGACATTGGCCGAGCGCATGAATGTGGCTCGATACGCTGCGGATACCCTTCAGCGTCGCTCCCTTCGGTGCCATCAACTGGAAATGGATCGGCAGGAAGAACTCGCCGACAATGTGCAGGCCGGAATCCGGCAGGAGGTGGTGGATATCGGCCACGCGCCCGGCGAGCGAGTTCTCGATCGGGATCATGGCGAGATCGGCAGTGCCCTTCTCCACGGCCGCGAAGCAATCCTCGAACGTCGGCGCAGGCACGGCTTCAGCCTTCGGATAGACCTCCTGGCAGGCGATATGGGAGTTCGCCCCCGGCTCGCCCTGGAACACGATTTTCTTCGGATTCTTCATCGCTCAACCCTCACAACGGCAGGGGTTTAGCAGGGATTGCACGGCGGGTCACATTCGCCCCGCCACGTCCCACCAAGGGCAGGCAGAGCATCCAGCGGCGCTATGGCTCCAGCATCCGCCGCGCCCGAACGAGATCGTCCGCGGTATCGACGCCGAGCGGCACCGCATCCACGATGGCCGCGTCGATCCGCATGCCGTTCTCCAGCGCGCGGAGCTGTTCGAGCCGCTCTCGCTGCTCCAGCGGGGTCGGCACCAAGGCGACGTAGCGGTCCAGCGCGGCGCGCCGATAGGCGTAAATGCCGATGTGGTGGTAGAGCGGCCCCTCACCCCACGGCGCCCGGCTCCTCGTGAAGTAAAGGGCGCGGAGGATACCGGCATCCTCCTCGGCAAGGTTGGCCGGCGAGCCGACCAGCTTGACGACATTGGGATCGGACTTTTCCTCCTCGCGAACGATCTCCGCGCAGACCGTGCCGATGTCCACCGCCGGTTCCGCGAGCGGCGCAAGCACGGCGCGGACGGTGGAGGCCTCGATGGTCGGAAGGTCACCCTGCAGGTTGACGACGATTTCCGCGCCGGACCGGATGGCGCCAACGGCCTCATGAATGCGCGCCGTGCCGTTGAGATGGTCGCTGCGGGTCATCACCGCCTCGCCGCCGGCAAGCTCGACGGCGCCCGCCACGGCGAGGTCGTCGGTCGCCACCACCACAGGCCCGATTCCGGCATCGACCGCACGCCGCCAGACCTGCACGATCATGGGCACGCCGCCGATGTCGGCCATCGGTTTTCCGGGAAGCCGCGTGGAAGCCATACGGGCCGGGATGACAATGACTGCAGACGGGGCGTTCATGGCGGGACAACCCCGGAACACCCATGCAGAAGGCGCGTTACCACCACCTGTCGCGTACCTTAGAAGAGTGGCAAAAAGTCCCAATTCCCGGCCGCTTATACGGGTTGCGCTGGCCAGCGCCTAGCTTGTACTTTCCGCGCCACGCGCCAGTTCCGAGGCAATCCGACAGCGGCGCGCCCCTGGAGTTCCCGGATAGATGGACTCGTTCGAATTCAACAAGATCGCCGGTGCGGTGCTGGCGACGGCGCTTGGCGTCATGGCCATCTCGATCGTCTCCGAGATCATCTTCCATCCTGCCGAAGCCGAGCAGCCGGGATACGTGGTGGCGGGCGTCGATGCCTCGGCCGATGAGCATGGCGCTGCGCCCGGTGGCGGCGGAGCCGCCGATATCGAGCCGATCGCGGTCCGCCTGCAAACAGCAAACATCGAGGCCGGGCAGCGGTCGACGGCAAAATGCCAGACCTGCCACACCTTCGCCGAGGGCGACCCGAAGAAGACGCCGGGCCCGAATCTCTGGGGCGTCGTCGGCGCGCCCATCGCCCATCTCGAAGGCTTTGCCTACTCCGAGGCGATGATGGCAAAGCACAACGAAGGCCTGACCTGGACCTTCGAGAACCTCGACGCCTTCCTCGAAAACCCGAAGGGCTTCATCCCCGGTACGGCGATGACGTTTGCCGGGCTGAAGCGGGTGGACGAGCGCACCAACGTCATTGCCTACTTGCGCACCCTGTCGAACTCGCCAGTTCCACTGCCTGAGGTTCCGACGGCCGCGGCGGCCGAGGGCGCACCGGCAGAAGGCCCGCCCCCCGACAGCGAGGAAGCTGCCAATCCGCCTCTCGAATCGGCCCCGCCCGCGGCCGCCGAACCGGAACCGGCTCCCTCGCCGGAGCCTCCGGCGGCCCAGGTGCCGGCGGGCGAGCCGGCCCTGCCCTCGACCGATGCCACGCCAGCACCGGAGCCGACGGCACCCGCTGAAACGCCAGCGCCGGCCCCCTGAAGCCGCCCCGGCCTCGCCTCGCTCGCGCCTCGCCTTAATTCTTTGTCACAATTGCCCGCGGCGGATGCCTTTGCAGGCCGCCGCGCTTAATATGGCACGAGGTCCCGACGCGTTTTCCGCGCACCACGAGAGAGGCCGATGCACAAGCTTTCGACCGTTTCCCTCGCGATTTGCTTCACACTAGTCGGCGCGCTCGCCGCCGGGGCGCAAGACCAGCCCGCAGGCGAATGGCTCTACGGATCGAGCCTTCTCGACGCCCCCCGCTACCCCGCAGACTTTCCGCATTTCAACTACGTCAACCCGGACGCGCCGAAAGGCGGCACGGTCCGCATGTCGGGCACAAGCCCAACCTTCGATACGCTGAATCCGATTCTGCCGAAGGGCGTTCCGGCGGACGGCCTCGGCCTTCTGTACGAATCGCTGATGACATCGGCGCTGGACGAGTACGACATCTCGGCCCAGTACGGCCAGATCGCGGACGCCGTCCGCTTCCCGGCCGACTATTCCTCGGTGACCTACCGGATCAATCCGAACGCCAAGTGGCACGACGGCCAGCCGATCACGACCGACGACGTGGTCTGGTCGTTCGAGAAGCTGGTCGAACTCAACCCGAGCCAGGCCAACTACTACGCACACGTGACCGGCGCCGAGGCGACCGGCGAGCGCGAGGTGACGTTCACCTTCGACCAGACGGGGAACCGCGAGCTGCCGCACATCGTCGGCCAACTGATCGTGCTCCCCAAGCACTGGTGGGAGGGGACGGACGCCAACGGCAAGCAGCGCAACATCGCCGAGAGCACGCTGGAGCCGCCACTCGGCTCAGGCCCCTACCGGATCGCCGACGTGGTGCCGGGTCGGTCAATCTCCTACCAGCGGGTGGCGGACTTCTGGGGCGCCGACCTCAACACCAACATCGGCCAGAACAACTTCGACACGGTGCGCTACGAGTATTTCCGCGACCTCACGGTGGAGTTCGAGGCCTTCAAGGGCGACCAGTTCGACTTCTGGGCGGAGAACGAGGCCAAGCGGTGGGAGACGGGCTACGACTTCCCCGCGATGCGCGCAGGCAAGGTCAAGAAGGAATTCGTAGAGCTGGAGCAGGTCTCCGGCGTGATGGTCGGCTTCGTGCCCAACCTTCGCCGCCCGCTTTTCCAGGACGCGCGCGTGCGGCAGGCCTTCAACTATGCTTTCGACTTCGAGGAACTGAGCCGGACGCTGTTCTACGGCCAGTACCACCGCATCGATTCGTTCTTCGACGGCATACCGCTGAGCTGGGAAGGCTTGCCGGAGGGCCAGGAACTGGAGATCCTGGAAGGCGTGCGCGACCTCGTGCCGCCGGAGGTGTTCACGACCGAGTACAAGAACCCGGTGAACGATTCGCCGCAGGCGGTGCGCGACAACCTGCGGCGCGCGGTCGAGCTGATGACCGAGGCCGGCTACAAGCTGGAGGGCGGCCGCATGGTCGGCCGGGACGGCAAGCCGGTCACGGTCGAGCTGCTGCTCAACGGACCGGTGATCGAGCGTGTTGCCATCCCCTACCAGCAATCGCTCGAACGCATCGGCATCACCATGACCATCCGCACGGCGGACTCCAGCCAGTTCGTGGAGCGCGTGCGCAACCGGGACTTCGACCTCGTCTATACGGGCTGGGGCCAATCGAACTCGCCCGGCAACGAGCAGCTCGACTTCTGGGGATCGGCCGCCGCGGACGTGCCCTCCTCGCGCAACTACGCCGGCATCAAGGACCCTGGCGTCGATGCGCTGATCCAGCGGATCATCTTCGCCAAGGACCGCGATGAACTGGTCGCGGCGACGAAGGCGCTCGACCGCGTGATGATGGCGCAACAATACGTGATCCCGAGCTACACGATCACCGCCGACCGCATCGCCTACTGGGACCGCTTCGGCCATCCCGACCCCTACCCGCGCTTCAGCATCGGCTTCCCGACGGTGTGGTGGTGGGACGCGGAGAAGGCGGCGGCGATCGGAGGCGCGCAGTGAGCGGGCTGACGCGCCGCGGGGCACTGACGCTCGCCGGTGCCGGCGCCGCCTATGCGGCGCTGCAGCCGTTAGCGTGGGCGCAGGGCAAGACCGGGCTCCACGGCCTGTCGGTGTTCGGCGAGCTGAAGTATCCACCGGGCTTCGCGCACTTCGAGTACGTCAACCCGGACGCGCCGAAGGGCGGGCGGATGCACTTCCAGCCGCCAAACCGGATCCTCAATCAGTCCTTCCAGACGTTCAACACGCTGAACTCGTTCGTGCTGAGGGGGGACGCGCCGCCGCGGATCGAGCTCCTGTTCGACACACTGATGGCGCGCGCCACCGACGAGCCGGATGCCGTGTACGGGCTCCTCGCCGAAAGTGTCGACGTCTCCGAGGACGGCAGCGTCTATACGTTTCACCTGCGGCCGGAGGCGCGGTTCCACGACGGCACGCCCCTCACCGCCGCCGACGTGGTGTTCTCGCTGACCACGCTCCGCGACAAGGGGCACCCCAACCTCGCTGAGCCTATGCGGCCGCTCGCCACTGCGGAAGCCATCGACCCGCAAACAGTGGTCTTGACGCTGACGGAGGAGCGGAACCGCGACACCATCCTGACGCTCGTCGATGTGCCGATCTTCTCGGCGGCCTACTACGACGACCGCGAGTTCGACGCTGCCACGCTCGACCGGCCGCTAGCGTCGGGACCGTACAAGGTCGGCAACCTCGCGGCGGGACGCTACATCGAATACGACCGAGTGCCGGACTATTGGGGCAAGGACCTGCCGGTCAACGTCGGGCAGAACAACTTCGACACGATCCGGCTCGACTTTTTCGTGGAGCGGCAGGCCGCGTTCGAGGCCTTCAAAAAGGGCGAGATCACCTTCCGCGAGGAGTTCACGTCGATCACTTGGGCGCAGGACTACAACTTCCCCGCCGTGATCGAGGGCAAGGTGAAGAAGTCCACGGATATTCCGAGCGAGAAGCGACCATCGCTGCAGGGCTTTCCGTTCAACACGCGGCGGGCGAAGTTTCGTGATCCGCGCACGCGGCTCGCCGTGGCACTGGCGTTCGACTTCGAATGGGCCAATCCCAACCTGTTCTTCAATGCATACGAACGACAGACATCGCTCTTTGGCAGGTCCGACTTTGCGGCTGTCGAGCCGCCGAGCCCAGCGGAACTCGAAATCCTCGAACCGTTCCGGGCGGACCTTCCGCCGGAAGTTTTCGAAGCGCCCTATGTGCCGCCCAAGACCGATGGCTCGGGCCGCGACCGCGCCATGTTGCGCCGCTGCGCCGAGCTTCTGACGGAGGCCGGATGGAAGCAGGTCGGCAGCACGCTGACCGACAGCGAAGGCGCCCCGTTTGAGATCGAGTTCCTGATCGATGCCGAAGTGCTCGAGCGGGTGGTGGCGCCCTGGGCCGAGAACCTGCGCGCGCTCGGGATCGACGCTTCGATCCGGCAGGTCGATCCCGTGCAGTACCAGGCGCGAACCAACAACTTCGATTTCGACATCGTCCTGGAGGCGTACTCGCTCACGCCGACGCCGCTGGACGGGCTCGCGCAATTCTACGGGTCGGCCGCCGCGGACCAGGGCGGCAGCTACAACTCGGCGGGCGTGAAGGAGCCGGCGATCGATGCCGCGCTCGCCCGGCTGGCGAGCGTAGAGAAGCGCGACGACCTCGTCACGATCACGCGGGTGATCGATCGCGTCTACCGCGCCAAGCACTACTGGAATCCAGCGTGGATGCTGACCAACCACCGCCTCGCCTATTGGGATATCTTCGATCATCCGGCCGTGAAGCCCGACTATGCCTTCACGCCGGAGACGACCTGGTGGTTCGACACCGACAAGGCCACCGTGATCGGCTACGCCGGCTAGGGCAGAATGGGCGCTTACGTCCTCCGCAGGCTCCTGCTGATCATCCCGACGATGATCGGCATCATGGCGATCAGCTTCATCGTCGTGCAGTTCGCGCCGGGCGGACCGGTGGAGCGCGTCATCGCGCAATTGCAGGGCACCGACGTCGACGCGACCTCCCGGGTGACGGGCGGCGCCGGCGACTTCGCGGGAACGGGAGCCGACCCGACCACCGGCGGCCAGGGGAGCCCCACCACCGCATACCTCGGCGCCCAGGGGCTCAATCCCGAGTTCATCAAGAAGCTCGAGCAGCAGTTCGGCTTCGACAAGCCGCCACACGAGCGTTTCCTGCTGATGATGTGGAACTACTTCCGCTTCGATTTCGGCGAGAGCTATTTCCGCGACGTGAGCGTCGTTGACCTCATCAAGGAGAAGCTGCCGGTCTCGATCTCGCTGGGGCTCTGGATGACGCTCCTCTCCTACGCGATCTCGATCCCGCTCGGTATCCGCAAGGCGGTTCGCGACGGCTCGCGCTTCGACGTGTGGACATCGGCAATCATCGTCGTGGGCTACGCGATCCCCGGCTTCCTTTTCGCCATCCTGCTGATCACGCTTTTTGCGGGTGGCTCGTTCTGGGACTTCTTCCCGCTGCGTGGCCTGTGGTCAGACCGATACGTCCACACGCCCTGGTACGAATGGATCACCGACCCGGCGGCGATCGCCGACTATTTCTGGCACCTGGCACTGCCGCTGACCGCAATGGCGCTGTCGGCGTTCGCCACGTCCACCCTACTCACCAAGAACTCGTTCCTCGACGAAATCCGCAAGCAGTACGTGATGACGGCGCGGGCGAAGGGCCTCACCGAACGCCAGGTGCTCTACGGCCACGTCTTCAGGAACGCCATGCTAATCGTGATCGCTGGCTTTCCCGGCGCCTTCATCAGCATCTTCTTCGCAGGTGCGCTTCTCATCGAGACGATCTTCTCGCTCGACGGGCTCGGCTACCTCGGCTTCACCTCGGTCCTCGGCCGCGACTATCCCGTGGTTTTCGCCACGCTGTACATCTTCTCGCTTCTCGGCCTCATCGTGAACCTCATCTCCGATCTGACGTACATGTGGATCGATCCCCGCATCGACTTCGAAACGCGCGAGGTCTGACGCTTGGACGTCAAGATCGAGGAAAGACTGGAAGAGCGGGGCTTCGAAACGATCGAGCCGGAGCCCGGTCAGGTCCAGCCTCCGCCACGGAAGTTCTTAAGTCTCTCGCCGATCAACCAGCGGCGCCTGCAAAACTTCCGCAACAACCGACGCGGATTCTGGTCGCTCTGGATATTTCTGGCGCTCTTCGGGATCACCCTGCTCGCGGAGGTCATCGCGAGCGACCGCCCGATCCTCGTCTCCTACAACGGAGAGCTACTGGTCCCCGCGTTCATCGACTATCCGGAATCGAAATTCGGCGGGTTCCTCGCCACCACCGACTACCGGGACACATTCATCCAGGATGAAATCCTGGGCAGCGGCGGATGGATGCTATGGCCGCCGATCCGCTACTCGTACCGGACCGTGAACAAGGAGATGGCGACGCCGGCACCCGCCCCACCGTGGTGGATGATGTCGCTGGATCAACGATGCAGGGCCTATCCTCTCGGCGTCAACGATCCGAACTGCACGATCGGCAACTGGAACTGGCTGGGCACCGACGACCAGGGCCGCGATGTCGTCGCCCGGCTGATCTACGGCTTCCGCATCTCGGTTCTTTTCGGGCTCATCCTGGCGGTGATCTCGTCGGTCATCGGCGTTGTCGCCGGCGCGGTGCAGGGCTACTTCGGCGGATGGATCGACCTCGGCTTCCAGCGCTTCATCGAAATATGGACCTCGATCCCGGCGCTCTACCTGCTCCTCATCATCTCGTCGGTAATCGCGCCGAGTTTCTTCGTGCTCCTCGGAATCCTGCTCCTGTTCTCATGGGTGGCGCTCGTCGGCGTAGTGCGCGCCGAATTCCTCCGCGGGCGCAACTTCGAGTACGTAAACGCAGCCCGCGCGCTCGGTGTATCGAACCGGACGATCATGTTCCGCCACCTGCTGCCGAACGCCATGGTGGCGACACTGACCTTCCTGCCGTTCATCCTAAACGGCTCGATCACGACGCTGACCTCGCTCGACTTCCTGGGCTTCGGCCTTCCCGTGGGTTCGCCGTCGCTCGGCGAGATGCTGGCGCAGGGCAAGAACAACCTTCACGCGCCGTGGCTCGGACTAACAGGCTTCTTCTCCATCTCCATCATGCTGTCGCTGCTCATCTTCGTGGGCGAAGCTGTCCGCGACGCTTTCGATCCAAGGAAGACGTTCCAATGAGACACATCGGTCTTGCACTAGCCGCCGTCACCCTGGCCGCCGCGCCCGCGCTTGCGGAGGAACGCGAAACGGCCGGCGAGCCGAACGCCAGCGTATGGGGCCTCGATCCGGCGGCGACTTCCGCCGTGCTCGCCCGCGACGGCTGGAAGTTCCTCGCGATGTCGACCATGTCGTGGCCCGACGGTAGCCAGGCGGTCGTGACGCTTTGGAACTCGCAGCTCGGCGATTTCGCGCGCTGCTTCGACTACTTCGACCCGACGATGATCCAGACCGGCGGCAAGTGCGAGCGCTCCGGAACAGGGCTCTGACCGCTTGGCCACCGCTCCGCTCCTTTCCGTCCGCAACCTCGGCGTCACCTTCCGGCAGGGCGACCATGTGACGGTCGCCGTCGAGGGCGCGAGCTTCGACATCGAGAAGGGAGAGACGCTGGCGCTCGTCGGCGAATCCGGATCGGGGAAATCGGTCACCGCGCTTTCGGTCATGCGCCTGCTGCCCTATCCCACCGCGGCGCATCCGACCGGCGAAATCCTGTTCAAGGGCAAGGACCTCCTGAAGGCGAGTGACCGCGAGCTCCGGCAGGTCCGCGGCGACGACATCTCCATCGTCTTCCAAGAGCCGATGACCTCGCTGAACCCGCTCCACACGATCGAACGGCAGGTGGGCGAAATCCTTAAAATCCACCGGGGCATGAGCGAACGCGCGGCGCGGAAGCGCGTGCTGGAACTGCTCGAGCAGGTGGGCATCCGCGACGCCGAAAGCCGGCTCGGCGCCTATCCGCACCAGCTCTCCGGCGGCCAGCGCCAGCGCGTGATGATCGCCATGGCCCTTGCCAACGAGCCCGACCTGTTCATCGCCGATGAGCCGACCACGGCGCTCGACGTCACCGTGCAGGCGCAAATCCTGCGCCTTCTCGCGGACCTCCAGAAGCAGACCGGCATGGCGATGCTGTTCATCACCCACGACCTCGGCATCGTGCGGAAATTTGCGAACCGCGTGTGCGTGATGACGGGAGGGCGGATCGTGGAACAGGGAGCGACGGAGGAAATCTTCCGTGCACCGCGCCACGCCTACACGCGCCACCTGCTCGCCGCCGAGCCCAAGGGCGACCCGCCGAAGGCCGACACGAGCGCGCCCGTCGTGATGTCGGCCGACGACCTCAAGGTGTGGTTCCCGATCAGGCGCGGGTTCCTGCGCAAGACGGTCGGCTACATCAAGGCCGTCGACGGAGTCGATCTCGCAGTCCGCGAAGGGCAGACGCTCGGCATCGTGGGCGAATCCGGGTCAGGCAAGACGACGCTCGGGCTGGCGCTGATGCGGTTGATCTCGTCGGAGGGGAAGATCGTCTTCCTCGGGCGGCCGATCCAGGGGCGGAGCTTCGACGACATGCGCCCGCTGCGGAGCGACATGCAGATCGTCTTCCAGGACCCCTACGGCTCGCTTTCGCCGCGCATGTCGGTGGGCGATATTGTCGGCGAGGGACTGAGAGTCCATGCACCGAACATGACGGCAGAGGAACGGGAGAGCCGCGTGGCGCGGGCGCTCGTGGAAGTCGGGCTCGACCCCTCGACCCGGCATCGCTACCCGCACGAATTCTCGGGCGGCCAGCGCCAGCGCATCGCGGTCGCCCGCGCGATCGTTCTCGAACCGAAGTTCATCATGCTCGACGAGCCGACGTCAGCGCTCGACATGAGCGTGCAGGCGCAGGTGGTCGACCTGCTCCGCGACCTGCAGAAGCGGCGCAACCTGGCGTACCTGTTCATCAGCCACGACCTCAAGGTGGTGCGCGCGCTCGCCAACGACATCATCGTCATGCGCAACGGCAAGGTGGTGGAGCAAGGGCCGGCGGCGGAGGTTTTCGACGCGCCGCAAAGCGACTACACGAAGGCGCTGATGGCGGCGGCGTTCGAGATCGCGACCGCTCCTGAAGGCATCGTGGCGCAGTAGCGATGACAGCCCGCAACAGCGCCAACGGCATCGTGGTGGCGACCACGGAATGGCCGCCCGGCGAATGGGCGGACGCCGCACGCGCCGCGGCTCCGGAACGCCCGATCTTCATCTGGCCGGACATCGCCGAACCGGGCGCAGTCGGGTATGCGCTCGTCTGGAAGCAGCCGGCCGGTGCGCTTGCCGGGCTGCCGAAGCTGAAGGCGGTCTTCTCCCTCGGAGCCGGCGTCGACCATATCGTCTTCCGTGACGACATCCCCGATGTCCCGATCGTGCGCGTGGTGAGCACCAACCTCACCCAACGCATGACGGAATGGGTGACGCTGCAAGTGCTGGCACTGCTGCGCCGGCAGCGGGCGTATGCGGCACTGCAGGCGGAACGGCGCTGGCACGAAATCCTGCCGCAGCCGGCGGCGAGCGAGGTGCGCGTCGGCGTCATGGGGTTGGGCGTGATCGGCCGGGAGGCAGCGACGATGCTGGCGCGCTTCGGCTTTCAGGTTGCAGGCTGGAGCCGCAGGCCAGCGCAGGTCGACGGCATCGAATCGTTCGCCGGGCATGACAGGCTCGACGCGTTCCTCGGACGCACAGACATTCTCGTCTCGCTGCTTCCGCTGACGCCGGAGACGCGTGGCATCCTGGCGATGCCGCTGTTCCGGAAGCTCGCGATGATCGTCAATGCCGGGCGCGGTGGCCTGCAGGTGGAAACGGATATCGTTGCCGCGCTCGATGCCGGCGTGCTCGGCGGCGCGACGCTCGACGTGTTCGAGACGGAGCCGTTGCCGGCGGAAAGCCCGCTGTGGCTTCATCCCCTGGTGACGATCACACCGCACTGTGCGGCATGGAACTCGCCGAAGGCGCTGGTGCCGGCCATGCTCGCCCAGATCAACGCATTCGAGCGCGGCGAGCCCTTCCGAAACGTGGTCGACCGCAACGCCCACTACTAGGGCAGCGGAACCAATCGCGACGCGCGCCGTTATGTCCCCGCTCCGTCCGGGAAATTTCGCGACGCGACGTCCCTTCCACCCTTTCGGGAGAGCATCATGCGTGGAATCCTGCTCTGGCTGCTCGGAATCCCCATCCCGATCATAATATTGCTCTACCTTTTCAACGTGTTCTAGACGTCGTAGCGCGCAAGGCGACGCACGCTGCTGACCGGATTTGCAATGCGCGCGGCGACCTCCTGCAGCGGCTCGATCACGGTCATCATGCGATGGCCGGTAGCGTGCAGTAGGTACTCACCGTCGATCATGATGCCGACGTGGCCTTTCCAAAAGACGAGATCGCCGCGCCTGAGAGCCGCCTCCGCGCCTCCCTCCAGGCCGGATCCCAATGCGGCCTCCTGCAGGTCCGTGTCGCGCGGCGCGGCTATGCCGGCACCCATCAGCGCAAGCTGGACCAGCGCCGAGCAATCGAGCCCGACGCTGGTGCGTCCGCCCCACAGGTAGGCGGCGTTGAGGAATCGCTCAGCGACCACGACGAAGTCGTTCTCGGGCGCCGCATCCAGCGGATCGGCCGTCGAACCAACGATCCATCCTTCGCCACCGACGATACGGCGATAGCGGGTGCCGCGCGTCTCCGCAGTTTCATCCAGTGCGAGCGCCGAGCCGTACGACAGCAGAGCTTGCGCGGGCAGCTTCATGTCGGGGCCGGGAAACACGAAGGTCCGCAACACCGCAATGCGATGCGTCGGTTCCGGCGATGTGGCGGACAGCGCGTCACTCGGGGCGTAACCGACGTAGCCGTCCGTTTCGAGCTGGCCCCACGACCACCCTTCCGGTCCCCGCTCGAACACAGTGAAAACCTCTCCGCGCAGCACTTCGCTGTCGAGCGGGGCGTCGGCCTGCGGGCGGCGGCGGAGCGGGGCATTCGGCGCGATCACGCGGTATCGCGCGCCTTCGACGAAACGCTCCGCCCGCACCCTGTCCTGCAGCCGGATATCAGCAAGGTCGACACGGTAAGCGTGGAGGCGCGGATCGAGGTTCATCGGTCAATTCTACGGCTGGAGCGCCTTGTAGCGCGACAGGATCACGTCGCCGAGGCGCTCGACGGCGAGCGAGCCGGCGAGCGTCCGGTGGACCAGCACGTTACGACGGTCTGCCTCGTCACGACGCCGCGCGACCAGTCCGAGACGGCCCATCGTATCGAGTGCGCGCGTGATCACCGGCTTGGTGACACCAAGCTGCGCGGCGAGGCCGCGCACGGTGTGCGGCGGCGGCTCGAGATAGACCGTCAGCAATACCGCCATCTGTCGCGTCGTCAGATCCCGGTCGTCGTCATGCACAAGGTCGAAGACCACGTCGCGCCACAGGCGGAGCGCCTGACTCGGCCGCAGTTCGGCAGGCATGGGCGGCAGCCATTCGTTTCGGACCCGATATAGCGTAGGCGAGCAAAGGGCGATGCTCAAGCGGGATAACGCGCCTTGAGCACGCCGAACAGCGCGCGGATCGCCTGGGCTTCGCCGCCTTCCGGCTTGCCGGGTTGCGTGCGCGGACTCCAGGCGTAGATGTCGGCATGGAGCCACTGGGTCTCCTCAGAAACGAAACGCGCCAGAAACAGCGCGCCCAGAATCGACCCGGCGAATGCCGTTCCGCCGACGTTGTTGATGTCTGCGACCGGCGAATCCAGATAGCTCGCGTAAGGCTTCCACAGCGGCAGGCGCCACATGGGATCGGCCAGCGTTTCGCCGAAGCGCTGGACATCTGCGGCGAGCGTATCGTCGGTGGCATAGAAGGGCACGATGTCGGGCCCGAGCGCCGTGCGGGCGGCACCGGTCAACGTGGCAAGGTCGATGAGAATCTCCGGCCTGGCCTCGCAGGCCAACGCGATGGCGTCCGCAAGGACGAGCCGTCCTTCCGCGTCGGTGTTGCCGATCTCGACGGTGATGCCGTCGCGCACGGCAAGCACATCACCCGGACGGAATGCCTCGGCCGCGATCGCGTTGTCGACCGCCGGTATCATCACGCGCAGGCGGACCTTGAGCCGCGACGCCATGACCATGCGTGCGAGCGCAAGGGCGTTGGCCGCGCCGCCCATGTCCTTCTTCATGGTCAGCATGCCGGCCGGCGTCTTGATGTCGAGGCCGCCGGTATCGAAGCACACGCCCTTGCCGAC
>CAZXKZ010000036.1:12163-18186 GCA_964641825.1 uncultured Bauldia sp. | reverse complement strand
GCAAGGGAAAAGCCACAAGACCCGCATCGGAGGGGCGCCGCGCCTCCAAAGATGGCGTCGCACAGGCATCGGGAAACCGCAAGGCCGGCCCGTCCGCTGCGCCGCGGCCCAAGCCGACCATGCCGGTGCATGCCTTGGGGGACGACCGCGTCCACCTCGCGCTGAAGCAGCCCGGACGGCTCCGGCAGGGCTACCTGAAGACCCTGTGCGGCCTTCAGGCGGTGACGGCGCTGTCGCCGTTTGCCGTCGCCGGACGGTCGGCCAAAAGGTGCCGGAAATGTTTCGGGATGGTGGACGCGGAAGGCCGCGTCGCGCCCTGAAGGCGCCGGCGCCTTACTGGATCGCCAGGTAGGGAAGCGCGAGTACGGCGGTGGAAATTGCGCTAAGGGCGACGAACGCCAGGACGCGCAGCGACAAACTCACGGACATGAACGACGAATCTCCCTCAGCGGCATGATCGATACATGGTCCGGATTAAGGCTTCCTTGCAGTGAACTCGGTCACATATCCAACGCTAAAGCTGCGACATTTGTTCACCGCCACGTAAACCCGCGGTAGCCAAAAGGGCCGTGCAAGTGCCCCCGCCTTTCTGTAATGTCCGGCGCCGCATGGCCGGAACAGTGCCCGGGCAGCGCGGCGGGCCGGGCCGGCGATCCGCGGACGCGCCCGCCGAACGGCTTCCAGGACATGCGATCACCGCAGCTTCAGGGGAAGAGTCAGCATGATTCGTACGGTTGTCTGGGGTGAGAACGTTCACGACCGCGAAGACGAGACGGTGCGCGCCATCTATCCGAAGGGCATGCACGGCGCGATCGCTGATGCGCTCAACGTCGACCCGGCGATTTCCGCCTCGACCGCGACCCTCGACCAGCCGGAGCACGGCCTCAGCGTCAAGCGCCTGGAGGAGACCGACGTCCTCACCTGGTGGGGCCACAAGGTCCACGGCCAGGTCTCCGACGAGATCGTGGAGCGCGTGGCCCGGCGCGTTTGGGAAGGGATGGGCCTGATCGTCCTGCACTCCGGCCACTATTCGAAGATCTTCCGCAAGCTCATGGGCACGCCCTGCTCGCTGCAGTGGCGCGAGGCGGGGGAGAAGGAGCGGGTCTGGGCGGTGAATCCCAGCCATCCCATCGCGCAGGGCGTCGGCCCCTCGTTCATCGTCGAGCAGACGGAGATGTACGGCGAGCCTTTCTCCATCCCCGAGCCGATGGAGACGGTGTTCATCAGTTGGTACGACGGCGGCGAGGTTTTCCGTTCCGGCGTCACCTACCGGCGCGGCGGCGGGCACATCTTCTATTTCTCGCCCGGCCATGAGGTTTACCCGATCTACCATGACCGGAACGTGCAGACCGTCCTCCGCAACGCCGTGAAGTGGGCCTACAATCCGGCGCCCGCGTGGACGGGCATCCACGAGGCGCCGAACGCGTCCATCGAAAAGGCGCCTGAGCCGATCAAGGAAAAGGGCCCCAAGCTCCACAAGCCGGGCGAAGCCGGCTTCCGCTAGGAACGAACCGCCCATGAAGCTGTTGATCCTCGGCACGGGGAGCATGGCGCAGGCCCATGCCAAGAACTTTGCCGCCATCCCCGGCGTGAAGCTCGTCGCCGCCGTCGAGACGAACGCCGAGCGCCTCGCCGCCTTCGCCGACGAGTACAAGATCGCCAAACGCTTCGCCGACCTCGACGAGGCCATCGCTTGGGGCGGGTTCGATGCGGCCACCAACGTCACGCCCGACGCGGTCCACTACGCCACGACCATGAAGCTCATCGCGGCGGGAAAGAACGTGCTCTGCGAGAAGCCGCTCGCCACCGACTACCCGCACGCCATCGAGATGACCGATGCCGCCGAGAAGCGCGGCATCATCAATATGGTCAACCTCACCTACCGGGCCTCGCCGGCGCTCTACAAGGCGCACGAGCTGTCGTCGTCGGGCGCCCTCGGCACGATCCGCCACTTCGAGTCGTCCTATCTGCAGAGCTGGCTGGTCGGCAAGCAATGGGGCGACTGGCGCACCGAGGAGCGCTGGCTCTGGCGCCTGTCGACCGCGCACGGCTCCAAGGGCGTCGTCGGCGACATCGGCGTGCACATCATCGATTTCTGCACCTTCGCTGCCGGCAGCGACATCGCCGCCCTGGGTCCGCTGGTGAAGACCTTCCACAAGGCGCCGGACGACCGTATCGGCCAGTACGACCTCGACGCCAACGATTCGTTCGTGATGACGGCCGAGTTAAAGAACGGCGCGCTTGGCACCATCCAGGCCACCCGCTTCGCCACCGGCAACTTCAACGAGCTGCGCGTGTCGATCTACGGCGACAAGGGCGCTCTCATGCTGCACACCAATGGCGGCACGTCGTCGCTGAAGCAGTGCAAGGACGTCGACTCCATGAACTGGGTCGAGGTGAAATGCCCGCCGGTGCCGACCACCTACCAGCGCTTTGCCAAAGCCGTAGCGGATGGCAAGAACGGCGAGCCGAGCTTCCGCCGGGCGGCCGAGATTCAGCGCGTGCTCGATCTCATCCTGGAGAACGGCGACGGCACCATGGCGCGCATCGCCTGAAGCTCCGCTTTACTTCACCAGCGCAAAAGCCAGTCCGTCGTAGCCCTTCACGCCCACCGTCTGGATCACCGTGGCATCGATCCGCGGCTCGCGCGCCATCCGCTCGGCGAGAGTCCGCACACCCTTGACGTTGGCGTCGAGGCTCCGGTCGTTCGTCACCGCCCCGCTGCGCACCACGTTGTCGATGATGATGAGGCTCCCCGGGCGCGACAGCTTGAGCGCCCACTCGAAGTAATCCGGATTGCTCGGCTTGTCGGCGTCGATAAAGATGAGGTCGAATGGCCCCTCCCCGGCCTGCTCGATGACCGGCAGCAGGTCGAGCCCCCGCCCGAGCCGCACCTCGACCACCTCCGACAGTCCGGCGTTGGCGATGTTCCGCCGGGCGAGTTCAACCCGCTCCGGCTCGATCTCCAGCGTGATCAACCTGCCGCCGGGCGGAAGTGCTCGCCCGAACCAGATCGACGAATAGCCGCCGAGGGTGCCGATCTCGAGGATCTTCCGCGCCCCCATCAGCCGGACGAGGAACCCCAGGAGCGCGCCCTGATTCGGCGCCACCGCGATTTCGGGCAGGCCGGCCGCGGCGCTTTCCGCCAGCGCGCTGTCGAGCACCGAATCGGAGGGGAGCAGGAGGTCGGCGAAATAGGCGTCGACGGCGTCCCAGGTAGCGGTGCTGGTCATGGAGCGTCCTTGATTTGGGCCGGCCGATACGCCGGTCCCCGTTGCGAAACGCCGAACGGGCCGTTGCCCGGCGACAACACTTGCGACAAAAGTGCCATGCTCGCCCTTTCGTGAGCCCCATTCGGGTTGCCCCGGGACGGGCACTTGAGGCATTCAGCAAAAGACGGGTTCAGAATGATGGAACCTCAAAACCCTGATCGGACGGCCTTCCTGAAGGTAGCGGCATGCGGATACTCGGTGCACTAGTAGCAGCAGCTTCGCTTTTCGTCTTTGCCGGCGCGGATGTTTCGCAGGCCCGGGTGATGACAACCTGGGACGCGACCACCGGCCAGTTCATCACCTACGATACGGCCAACTTCGCCTCCGGCGGATCGGGCCGCAACTATTCGCCGATCCAGCGCGAGACGGTCGCCTATGACGGCCCGTATTCGCCCAACACGATCGTCGTCAACACGGCCGAACGCCGGCTCTACCTCGTTCTGGAGGGCGGCAAGGCGCTGAAATACGGCATCGGCGTCGGCCGCGACGGCTTCACTTGGAGCGGCACGCACCGCATCACGCGCAAGGCCGAATGGCCGGGCTGGACACCGCCCGCGGTGATGATCGCCCGCGAAAAGGCCAAGGGCCGGATCCTCCCCGCCTACATGGAAGGCGGCCCGGGGAATCCGCTCGGCGCGCGCGCGCTTTACATCGGCAGCACCATCTACCGGATCCACGGCACGTCCGAACCCTGGACGATCGGGCAGGCGGTTTCGTCTGGCTGCATCCGGCTCGCCAACGACGATGTCATCGACCTCTACGAGCGCGTCGGCGTCGGAACGAAGGTCGTCGTATTGAATTGAGGGGCGCTTCCCTCGGGGCACGGAAGGGCCGGCGCTTTTGCCGGCCCTTTTGTTTTAGCGGCTGAGGCCCTTCGCTTTCAGCTCGGCCAGGTATTCCGCCCATAGCCTTTCGCGCTCGTCGCCGAGCTTGCGCAGGTAGGGCCAGGTGAAGATGCCCGTGCTGTGGCGGTCGTCGAAAGTGATGCGCACCGCATAGTTCCCGACAGGGTCCACGGCCGCGATCAGCACGTTGCGCTTGCCGCCAACGGTCTGGCGCTGTTCCGGGCTGTGGCCCTGCACCTCGGCCGAGGGGCTCATCACCCGCAGCATCTCGGCCGGGAGGTCGTGCGTCACCCCATCGTCGAATCCGACCGTCAGCGTCGCGCGGTCCTTGCGGAGCCGCACCTCGGTCGGCCAGGTCCCTTGCCGGTCGTTCACGCGCGTTCCCTTCCTGTCGGCCTGCCTGCGCCAAGAAGTAGCGCCGTTCGCCTGCCAGCCCAAGCCCGCCGCCCTTGACGGCGGAAGGGCGATACCCGACCAAGGCGGCACTCTCGGGCGAAGGTGTCATGAATCCGGTCTACGACGTGATCGTGGTGGGTGTGGGGGGCATGGGCTCCGCCGCCTGCTACCACCTCGCCACGCGCGGCGTGCGGGTGCTCGGGATCGAGCGCCACGGCATCCCCAACGACCGTGGCTCGTCCCACGGACTCACGCGCATCATCCGCCTCGCCTACCACGAGAGTCCCGACTACGTGCCGCTCGTCCGCCGCGCCATGATGCTGTGGCTGGAAGCCGGCGACCGGTACGGCGAACCGCTGATGTTCACCACCGGCTCGCTCGATCTCGGGCCGGGCGGCGGCGCCTTCTTCTCAGGCTCGCTCGCCGCCTGCCGCGAGCACGACCTCCCACACGAGGTGTTGACGGCCAAGGCCATCAACCACCGCTTCCCCGCCTTCCGCCTGCCCGACGACCACGCCGGTCTCTTCCAGCCGAACGGCGGCTTCGTCGCCAGCGAGCGCGCCATCCTTGCCTACGCCGAGCTTGCCAGGGCCGCCGGCGCCGAGATCCACACCGGCGAGGCGGTGCTGGATTTCGAGCCCGTCGCCGGCGGCGGCGTGCGGGTGAACACGGACCGCGGCTCCTACGACGCCGGCCGGCTGATCGTGTCGGCCGGCGCGGCGCTCGGCGAGCTTGTTCCCGCGCTGGCGCCGGTGGCGGTCCCGGAGCGGCAGGTGCTCGGCTGGTTCGAGCCGGAGGACGAGGCCCCGTTCCTTCCAGGCGCCATGCCCGTCACCATCCTCATGGTCGACGAGGGGCCGTATTTCGCGCTGCCAGTCTGGGGCGCGCCTGGCGTCAAGATCGGCCTCCACCATCACCGCTATGAGCGCGGACCCGCCGATACCCTCCGCCGCGAGCCGGACGCGGAGGACGAGGCGCTCCTGCGGGCCTGTCTCGCACGCTACATGCCGCGCGCCAACGGGCCGCTGGTCCGCGCTGCGAGCTGCCTCTACACGAACACGCCCGACGAGCACTTCATCATCGACACCCTGCCCGGCAACCCGGAGGTCATCGTCGCCTCGCCCTGCTCCGGCCACGGCTTCAAGTTTGCCAGCGTCATCGGCGAGATCCTTGCCGACCTCGCCACCGGCAAGCCTCCGCGTTTTGACCTGACGATGTTCCGTATCGACCGATTCAGCGGATAAACTCGGGATTCGCCTGCCTGACCTCAGACATCCTCCCCGCCTCCCGATCGCTCCGCCCCGCCATCATGCAGCCCACGCTGTTTCGCGAAAATCTCCGCGGCATCCTCTCCCTCACCGCGTGCATCCTGCTGTTCCTCGTCAACGACACGTTCATCAAGCTCGCCAACGAGGAGATGCCGCTGTCGCAGATCATCTTCTTCCGCGGCCTCTTCGCCACCGCGCTGTTGCTGCCGATGGTGGCCGGCAGCGGCGGCTTCCGCCATGTC
>CAZXKZ010000036.1:9371-12153 GCA_964641825.1 uncultured Bauldia sp. | reverse complement strand
TCGGCCTGCTCTGGAACTGGCCGGTGTTCTTCCGCACGCTCGCCGAGGTCTTCGCCGCCGTCTGCTTCCTGATGGCGCTGTTCCACATCCCGATCGCCAACGTCAACGCCATCAATCAGGTCGTGCCGCTGATGATCACCGCCGCCGGCGCCATCTTCCTCGGCGAGGCGGTCGGCTGGCGCCGGTGGACCGCGATCGTCGTCGGCTTTATCGGCGTGATGATCATCATCAGGCCGGGCCTTGCTGGCTTCAGCAGCTACAGTCTGGTGGCGCTCGCCTCGGCCGTGTTCGTCACCATCCGCGACATGACCACACGCATCATGCCGCGCGGCCTTTCGGCGCTGCTGATCTCGCTCGTCACCGCGGCGGCGGTCGGCGTGTCCGGTCTCGCGCTGAGGCCGATCCTCGGCGAGGAATGGGTGACGCCGTCGGGGAGCGGCCTCGCCCTCATCGCCGCCGCGGTCATCTTCCTCATCGGCGGCTATCTCACCGCGGTCGATTTCATGCGCCACGGCGACATCGCGGTGGTCGCCCCGTTCCGCTACACGGTGATCGTCTTCGCCATGATCGTCGGGTTCGTCGTCTGGGGCGAGGTGCCAGACCTCCTGATGCTCGTCGGCACCGCCGTCATCGCCGCCACCGGCGTCTACACGTTCCACCGCGAGCGCAACCTCGCGCGGCTGCGTGAGGAGGCCGCGTCAGGCGAGGGCCTCTAGAACTCGCGCGCGTCTACAGCGAACTCAGGAACGCGATCAGCGCGTCCCGCTCGGCCTCCGGCGCATTGCGGAAGGCCTCGCGCACTGCCTCCGCTTCCCCGCCGTGCCATAGGATCGCCTCCGCGAAACCCCGGGCGCGCCCGTCATGGAGCAGCCGGTCGTGGCCATTGACGATCGGCGTGAGCCCGAGGCCCCAGAGCGGCGCTGTCCGCCATTCGCTCCCGCTCGCCGATCCGTCCGGCCGGTGGTCGGCAAGCCCCTCGCCCATGTCGTGCAGCAGCAGGTCGGTGAACGGGTGAAACGTCTGGTTCCGCAGTTCCGGCAGTTCCGCGCCGTTGTCCGTCTGCAGCGTGGGCAGGTGACAGGACGCGCAGCCCATGTCGTTGAAGGCCGTGAGCCCCGCCTGGAACGCTGCCGGGCTCGCCGGCCGCGCCTCGGGCACGGCGAGGGTGCGCATGTAGATCACGAGGCGGTCGAGGAACGAGTCGCTCATCTCCGGATCGGGCTGGTGTAGCGCGCCCGCGCAGTCCGCCTGTGCGGCCGGGCAGTTCTGGTCCGGGAAGAGCGACGTGGTGATGCCGATATCGCCGACCGCCGCGGCCGCCGACTGCTCGCGCAGCGTGGCGACGTTCGCCTTCCAGCCGAAGCGGCCGACCGCCGGTTCTCCCGCATGGTCGGTGAGCCGGTTGATCCGCCCCGATATGCCGTCGCCGTCTGCGTCGTCCGGATCGGCCAGTGCCTCCAGCGTCGATTCCGGCACCGCCTCCAGGAGCCCGAGGCCGATCACGGCGGGTGCGACGCGCGGGCTTGTGAGCACGTCTTCCAGCGGACCGTAGTTGGCGTCGCGGAAGCTGAGCGTCGGCTGGAGCAGGCTGTACGGCGTGCCGTCCCCGTAGGTGCCGGCGATTTCCTCGTAGTCGATCACCGGCCGCGCCTCCGGCTTCACGCCGAGGATCGCGCGGTCGTTGATCTGGTCTCCGTAGACCGGGTGCGGCGCGTTGGAGCCGGGAACCGATATGCGGATCAGCATCGATTCCATCAGGTCGCCCGGTATCTCTGGCGGCCGCCCGCGCCCGTCCCGCACATGGCATCCCGAGCAGGAATTGCGGTTGAAGGTCGGGCCGAGCCCGTCGAAGGCCTGCACCGAGGCCGGGAACTCCGCCCAGTTGGTGTTGAACAGCCGGTTGCCGAAGAAGAAAGGCCGCTGCCGTTCCCGCGGCGCGTTGGCGGCAAGGAATGTATAGGCCTTGTCGCTGGCGATCACGCGCGTGGTCTCACCGCCGAGCCCGATCGTCACCGGGAGGGCGAGCAGCGTCTCGCGGAGCGGCGGGGATTGCGCCGAGGCAGGTGCGTTCGCGGGCGCCGCCAGGAAGGCAAGCGCCAGCGATCCCGCGACCGCGGCAACCGAGACAGCGAAGAAGGCCCGCATCATGGGGCCTCCTTTACTCCTAGCCGGAAGGAATTTGTACCAGTACGCCCAAGGTGTTGCCGGCCCGCTTCAGGCCGTCGCCGAGCGCCTGCAGGGCGGCCACGGCTTCCTCCGCCGCTGCCCGCTCGGGGCTGCCCTCCTCCGAGGCGAGCACCTGGTCCCACGGATCGCCGAGCGCGGCGACTTTGGCCGTAGCGTCGGCGAGCAGAGCGTCGACCTCCGCCGCCAGCGCCTCGTCGGCCTTCACCGTGAGGTCGCGCATGCCAGGGCCTGCCGTGCCGGGGAAATCGCCCGTCCAGACGTTCTCGATCCCCTTGAGGTCGTAGACGAAGTCCTGATGCGTGGTGTCCGAGAAGCAGGAGTGCTCGTCTTCCTGGTCGCCGGAGTCGAGGCCGACCGCCAGCCGCTCGGACATGAACTCGAAGCCCGCCAGCACGGCGACGCCGTTCATGATGCGGCCGATCGCCTCGCGCGGCTCCAGCGCCACGAAGGTCGCTGCGTAGTTGTCGGACGCACCCGGCGCCCACGCCTCGGCCACCGCGTTGATGTCCGCGATGAGCTGGTCGGTGGCGAGCTTCAGGTACGCGCGGCGGCGGTCGTTGTTGCTGGTGCGGGCGAGGTCGACCCAGACGTCGCG
>CAZXKZ010000036.1:0-9361 GCA_964641825.1 uncultured Bauldia sp. | reverse complement strand
ATAGTCCGAGGCCGGCCGCGTGCCCGGTCCGTCGGCGCTGAGATCCTGCCCCCACAACAGGAACTCCACCGCGTGCCAGCCGAGCGTCACGTCGGATTCGTCGCTGGCCTGGTTGTTGGTCACCAGCGTATCCATCGAGATCTCGATGGACGGATCGTTGATGATGCCGGCGTCCGCCTTGCCCTCGACATAGTCGATGAAGGCCTCGTTCATCGGCCAGGCGTTGATCTGGCCTTCGATCTCCTCGATCGGGCCGTCGTAGAAGCGGAACGCCTCCGTCACCAGATAGGCCGGCCGCGCCGCCACCCAGGCCTCACGCGCGGCAGCGAGCGTCTCCTCGGTCGGATCGGCGAGCAGCGCATCGACTGCTGTGCCCAGCGTCGCCGCGCCCTCGGCAGCGGCCACGTAGCTCGCATGCACGCCGGCGGCGTAGGCAGAGATCTCCGCGGCGGCGTCATAGTTGAACGCGTTCGGATCGGTCGACATCAGCAGGTAGCTGCCGACGACCCCGCCGCCGCCTTCCCCGCCCTCGCCCCCTTCACCGCCCTGCGCGAGCAGCATGGGTGCCGGCAGGGCCGGCGATGCGAGCGGGGCCTGGCGCAGAAGGTCCGCGCTGCCGTCACCGGCACCGAGTGCCGGCGACCCTGCCGGCAGCGCCGTTCCAGCTATTGCGACGAGGCCGACTCCGATCCATGTCTTGCGCCGTGTTGCCATCGCCAGCTCCTCAGCCGTAGCTCTGATGTCGGAAAATGAGAGGCAATCCTCATTGCAGACGGACGTGCGATTGTCTAGACCTCCGTTCCAAATTCTCCTGTAAAATCAATGGTATATGAGAATAGTTCCAAACTGCTAGATTGAAATTGGAAGAATGAAAAAGGACGCTCCATGTACACGGTGATCGGCGACGTGCTTATCGGCGACGAGGTCGCTGCCGCGCGCAAGGTCCTGGCCGGCGCGGAGTTCGCCGACGGCAAGGCGACGGCGGGGTGGCACGCGCGTCTGGTAAAGAACAACCTGCAGGCGTCCTCGCGCGATGCCTCGGTCGTAAAGCTCCGCGACACGCTGGCCGAGAAGATCGCGTCAAACCCTGTGTTCCGCCTGCTCGCGCGCCCCAAGGCCCTGACGCCGCTGATCCTGTCGCGCTACGAGCCCGGCATGGCCTACGGCAGCCACGTCGACGACGCGCTGATGAACGGCGTGCGCACCGACGTCTCGTTCACGCTGTTCCTGTCCGATCCCGACACCTACGAGGGCGGCGCGCTGGTCATCGAGACCTCCGGCGGTGAGGAGGACGTGAAGCTGCCGGCGGGTTCGCTGGTCGCCTACCCGTCGACTACGCTCCACCGCGTCGCCGAGGTGAGCAAGGGCGCGCGGCTGGCAGCGGTCGGCTGGGCGCGGAGCTTCATCCGCGATCCGGCGCAGCGCGAACTGCTGTTCGATCTGGAGACCGCGCGCCAGTCGCTGTTCAAGCAGCACGGCAAGACGGCCGAGTTCGATCTCCTGTCCAAGTCCGGCGCCAACCTGCTCCGCATGTGGGCCGAGGACTAGCCGGCTACCGCACCGCGACCTCGTATTTCGCGATTGCCGCCGGATCGATCTCGATACCGAGCCCCGGCCCCGTCGGCATGGCGATCGTCCCGTCGACGATCGTGCCAGGCCCGCCGAGGTTGACCGTGGCGAGGTCCTCGCGCAGCGGATTGGGGAACGTCATGCACTCGAACGTGAGGAAGTTCGGGATCGCCGCGCAGAGCTGCAGGCTGGCGGCGACGCACACCGCCCCCGAGAAGCCGACGTGCGGTGCGAACGGCACGCCATAGACATAGCCCAGCGTCGCGATCCGCCGCGTCTCGGTGATCCCGCCGGAGCGCGCCACGTCCGGCTGGATCACGCCGACCGAGCCGCGCGCGATCAGTTCGCGGCATCCGAACACCGTGTGCTCGCTCTCCCCTGAGGCCAGCCGGATGGGGCTTTGCTGGCGCAGGCGATGGTAGCCCTCGATGTCCTCGACCGGGATCGGCTCCTCCAGCCAGTAGTACCCGAGATCGGCGAGGCCGCGCGCCAGCGACAGCGCATCGTCGAAGTCGAAGGCGCAGTTGCCGTCGGCGCAGAGCTGGATGTCGTCGCCGGCGAGCTCGCGCACCAGCCGCGCCCGCGCCAGCGCCTTGCTGACCGGCGGCCCGATCTTGATCTTGATCGTCGTGAAGCCCTCCGCCAGCGCCGCCTTCGTCTGGGCGATGGCGGTCTCGTCGCGTCCCCAGGAGATGGACGAGGCGTACACCGCGATGCGCTCACGCCCCATGCTGCCGAGCAGGCGATGCACCGGCTGGCCGGTTGCCTTGCCCATGATGTCCCAGAGCGCGATGTCGACGGCCGCTACGGCTTCGAGCAGCACGCCGCCGGCCTTGCCCGTGAACACGCGGAACATGCGCTGCCAGAGCCGTTCGACCTCGAACGGATCCTGCCCGACCACGATCGGCGCGAGCAGGTCCTCGATAAGAGAGACATACGAGCGCAGGCTGTAGCGCGCGAGCGCCTCGCCGTACCCGACGATGCCGTCGTCGGTCGTCACGACGACGAGCACGAGCGCAGCCTCTGCCCGCCCACCGAGCGCGGTCCGCTGGGATTCCACGTCGAGGGGCGCGACGAGGGGGAGCGCTTTCAGGGAGGCGATCTTCATGGGACGTGCTCGCAGGTAGGAAAATGCCGTGGCGGCAGCCAGAAAGCCGCCGCCACTTGGGGCGTCGAAGGATACGCGCTACTGGCGGCGCGCGTTGTAGTCCGCCTCGGCGGTAGCAATCGCGTCAGCAGCGCTCGCCCGCCCGGTCACCACCTCCAGGATCATCGTGCTCAGCACCTCGTTCAGGAGGTCGGTGTTCTCCGGCCAGGTGAACGTGAGCGGATTGCTGCCGACATAGCCGAGAAGCGTCGGCACGCTGGCGATGGCCGGCGCCTGCAGGGCCGGATCCTCCGCAAGGCTCGTGCGGACCGGCAGGTAGCCCGCCTTCACCGACTGGTTGCGCTGCGTGTCGAGCGATGTCCAGCTCTTGATCATCTGGCACGCTCCGTCGGGGTTCTTGGCGGCCTTCGGGATCACCAGGTTCCACCCGTTGAGCATCGCCGGTGAGGTCGTGCCGGCTTCGAGGCCGGGCGGCGGGATGAAGGTCCATACCATCCCCTCCGTCGCCGTCTCCTCGAACCCGGAGGCCTCCTGCGAGCCCTCGGCGATGAACACGGCGCGGCCGGATTGGGCGAGTTGCGCCACGTCGTCGGTGGAGCTCAGCACCACGTCGGCCGGCAGCACGCCGTCCTCCACCACCTTGTGCAGGCGGTTCAGCAGGTCGACGACCTGCGGCGCGTTGAACGCGGCCGAGCCGTCATCGTTGAGGATCGTCGCACCCGCGCCGATCGCCATCGGCACGAACCATTCGATGGCTTCGACAGAGCCGCCGCCGGCGCTGAAAGTCATGCCGAGCGGCGTCTGTCCGTCCGCCGCCTGGGTGGCCGCGGCGACCAGTTCATCGAAGCTTGTCGGCGCGCTGAGGCCCGCCTTCTCGAGCAAATCGGCGCGATAGTAGAAGCCGAAGACGCGGAGTTCGTATGGCACGCCGTAGTAGGCGCTGTCGCTGCCCTTCGCGGCTGACATAAGCGCGACGTCGCTGCGCTCCTCGGCCGTCCAGATCGTGTCGAAGCAGGCGTCGAGCGGCATCACCGCGCCCGAGGCGATCAGCGCCGGCAGGTTTGGCGAGTAGATCATCACCAGGTCGGGCGTGCTTCCGGCCTGCGCCGCCCGCATCAGCGAGGGCACGAGCTGGTCCCATTCCACGATGTTGGTGTTCACCGTGGTTCCCGGATTGGCTGCCTCGAAGGTCGCGATCACGTCGCGCAACGCTTCCGAGCGCGCGCCCTCCCCCGCCGGATCCATGAAACTCCACAGCGCGACCTCGTCCGCCAGCGCGGTCGAGAATCCGGCAACCAGAAGCGCCGCTGCGCCAAGCAGCGTCCGCCGATACGTCGTCTTCATGTGCATTCCTCCCATTGGCTTTCGTTACGATGAACTCTTGCGGCACACGGCGATCGATTGAGCTCCCGCCCGCGGGTACCGCCGCGCAAGACGTGGATGCTTCGTTGCGGCGGTCATCCCTTGACCGCTCCGCTTGTCAGGCCCTGGATGAACGAGCGTTGCAGGAACGCGTAACAGAGGACGACCGGGATGACCGACGCCATCGCCGCCGCGGTCAGCGGCCCCCAGGCGACGCCGTTCTCCGTCACGAAGAAGTAGACGCCGACCTGTATGAGGCGGTGCTCGTCGCCCAGCACGAGGCTGTAGCCGACCAGGAACTCGTTCCAGATGTGGATGAAGACGAGCACGCCGCCGGCGAGCAGCCCCGGCCGCAGCAGCGGTAGCGTGATCCGGTAGAAGGCACCGAGCCGCGAGCAGCCGTCGACGCGCGCCGCCTCCTCAAGCTCATTTGGCACGTTGGCGACGAAGCCGCGCAGGAGCCAGATGAGCGTCGGCACGAGCCACGCGCTGTAGACCAGCACGAGCACGCCGAGCGTGTCGTAGATGCCGACATAGACGGCCAGCGAATAGAGCGGCACGATGATCGCGATGCCGGGGATCATCACCGTCGCCCACATCAGGTTGAGCACGACCGAGCGGCCGCGGAAGGCATGGCGGACCGTGGCATGGGCCGCGTGCGCGGCGAGCCCGAGGCTCACCACCAGCGTGCAGGCGACGACGATGATCGTGTTGCTGAAGTAGGTGCCGTAGCGGCCGGAGAGCACCGCCGTGTTCCAGTTGGCGAAGGTGACCGTTTCGGGCACCCACTCCGACGGAAAGGCGTTGACGTCGACCACCGATTTCAGGGAGGTCGAGATGCCCCACAGGATCGGCAGCAGCGCGAAAACGGCGCCAACGATGAGGCCGCCATAGGTCAGTCCCGACAGGGCGGTCGAGGATGTCGCTCCCGCCGGACGGACGCCGCCAGGATGCCGTGAGAACCCGCTCATGCCTTGCCTCCGTCGCGGAGGATGCGCGCATAGACGATGGCGAACATCACGTTGATCGCGAAGATGACGGCAGCGCCGGCGCTCGCGGTCCCCATGCGGTAGTATTTGAAGGCTTCGAGGAAGACCTTGAGCGCCATCGTTTCGGTGGCGCCGACCGGCCCGCCGCCGGTCATCACCAGCACCATGGTGACGTGGTTGAAGGTGTTCAGCGTCGTCAGGACGAGCGCCACGAGCAGCGTGCTTCTGATGTGCGGGAAAGTGACGTACGCGAAGCGCTGCAGCGGGCTCGCCCCGTCGATCACTGCGGCTTCCGTCAGCTCCGCCGGCACGGTCTGCAGCGCCGCCAGCGTGAAGACCATGATCATCGGATAGCAGGACCACGAGTGGGCCAGGATCAGCGCCGGCATCGACCAGGTGAAGCTGGTGAGCAGGCTCGGGATGCTGACGCCGAACAGCCGCTCGATGTCCTGCATCACCGGGCTGAAGTTCGGGTTGAGAAGCCACGCCCAGAGCAGTCCGCCGACGAGCGCGGAAACCAGCCAAGGCAGGATGAGGATGGTGCGGAACCATCCGCGGAAGTGGATCGGCTGATTGAGCAGCAGCGCGAAGCCGACGCCGAGCGGCGTGGCGACCGCGATCGTTCCGAGCACGAACACGAACGAGGCCTGCACGCGTGCCGGTCCGTTCCGGCCGAACAGGAAATCGGCGTAGTTGTCGAGGCCGACGAACTGCCCGAGTTCGAGGTAGTGCGACTTGTGGAGGCTTTGCACGAGGGCATACGCCAGCGGTGCGAAGGATATCGCCGCAACCAGGATGACCGCCGGCGCGATGGCGGCGTACGGATAGGCCACGCGCGGACGGCGCGTCTCCACCATGCCCGGACGGGAGAGGGTGAGCGCGGTCATGGCAGGTGCATCCCGCCGTCGATCAGGAGATCGACCCCGGTGATGTAGCGCCCCGCGTCGGAGCAGAGCAGCAGCGCAGCGCCGACGCAGTCGTCGGCGGTCCCCGCTTCCCCGGCCGGGATGCGGTCGAGGATCGAACGGTAGAGCGCCGGATCCTGCTTGAGGTCGTCGCTGCGGTCGGTGTCGATGAGCCCCGGCGCAATGACGTTGCAGGTGACGCCGTGCGCAGCCTGCTGCTTGGCGAGGCTGCGGATCACCGTCGAGAGTGCGCTCTTGAGTCCGGCATACGCCAGCAGGTTCGGGTTGGGCCGGAGTTGCTGGACGCTTCCGATACCGAGGATACGGCCCCAGCGCCGCTCGACCATTCCCGGCAGCGCCGCCTGAATGAGCCTGAGAGCGGACCACAGATTCGCATCGGCGTGCCGCTGGAACAGCGCGTGGTCGACATCGGCGAGCACGCGGCGCTCCTGGATGGCCGCGTTCAGGACGAGAATGTCGAGCGGCCCGTCGGCAAGCGCCGCGTCGGCGAGACGGTCCGCGCCGGCCGGATCGATCAGGTCGGCCCCGATCGGGCGTCCGGCGCCGCCGGCATCCTCGATCTCGCGGAGCACGTCGGCGGCCGCGGATTCGTTCCGATGGTAGTGGACGGCGACAGTCGCGCCGTTGGCGGCGAGGCCCAGCGCGATCGCCCTGCCGATGCCGCGGCTCGCGCCTGTCACAAGGGCGCGGCGGCCGTCGAGCCTGAACGATTGCGTACCAGTGACCGCCACGAAATGCCCCGGCGTGAGATGCGTTGGACCAACAATCCGAAGGTTTTGCGGTTCACTTGTGAACCTTTTCCGATCCAATCTTGACCGTATTGCATGTTTTCTGTCAAGAATGTTTCGCTCGTTGGTCCCCTGCTATACGAACACGGCGGAATAGATACGCAAATGGTCCGGTATCGTTCGTTGATGTCCAGTCACGTCCGGCACACGCCGTGAGAGCCGGCTCCTCCACCATCTCCGGCCTGTCGGGCGTCTGGCCGATCGTCACCACGCCGTTCGACGATGACGGGCGCCTCGACCTCGCCGGCCTCACCAACGTGGTGGAGCACATCCTGGAAGGCGGCGCCCACGGCCTCGTCTATCCCGCGATCGCGAGCGAGTTTCAGATGCTCGACCGCGACGAGCGACGGGTTGCGGTCGACCACGTGCTTGCCGTCGCTGCCGGGCGGCGGCCGACGATCGTCGGCATATCCGTGGCAGACGATCAATCGCCGGCGGCGCTGGCAGAGCACGCCGAGACGCGGAACGCCGCCGCCGTCATGCTGATGCCCTCACCAGCGCGCCGCAACGATGTCACCGCCATCCGCGATCTGTTCGCTGCCGTCGCCGCATCCTGCACGCTCCCCATCGTCCTCCAGAACGCGCCCCCACCCCTCGGTCCGGCGCTATCGGTCGACGCCGTGCGCGCGATCGTGGAGGCGGTCCCCGCGGTCCGCTACGTCAAGGAGGAGACGCAGCCCTGCGGGCATCGCATCACCGGCCTGCTGACCGGCCTCCCCAACCTCGCCGGGGTGTTCGGCGGCGCCGGCGGGCGCTTCGTGCTCGACGAGCTGGCGCGCGGCGCCAGCGGCAGCATGCCGGCCTGCGAGTTCACCGCCATTCATGTGCAGCTCTACGAGCACTTCGTCGCCGGGAACCGCGCCGAAGCGCGCCGGCTGTTCAACAACCTCCTGCCGCTCCTCAACTTCGAAAGCATATTCCGCACGCCGGCGACCAAGTTCATCCTGCATCTCATGCAGGTCATCGACTCGCCCCGCCACCGCGACGACAATCCCGACCTCGACGAGTGCGACCGCCGGGAACTACTGTGCATCCTCGAGGCGATGGGCGCGCTTCCCCGCTTGCGCCGCGAGACGACAGGGCTGACCGCCAATGGCTAACCGCAACACCGTGGCGCTTCCGGCCGAGCCCGCCCCGCCGCAGGAGAACCTGAACGTCCGCGAGCGGTCGGAGTATCTCGGCAACCTGATCTACCGCCAGATCTTCGAGGACATCAAACGCGGCACCTACGCGCCGGGCGACCGCCTGCCGACCGAGCGGCGGCTGATGGTGCAGTTCGCCGCCGCCCGCAACACCGTGCGCAAGGCCATCGCGCGCCTAGTCGAGGATGGCCTCATCCAGCGCCAGATGGGGAGCGGCACCTACGTCGCCACCACCTCCCCCGCGCCCAACGCCGATGATGAGGCGGTGAGCCCGCTCGACGTGCTGGAAGCGCGCATGGCGGTGGAGCCCGGCTTCGCCGATCTGCTGGTCGCCCGCGCCACCGAGGCCGATTTCGCCCGCATCCAGGAGCAGCTCGACCGGCTGGAGAACGCCAGGGACCAGCGCACCTTCCGCGAGGCCGGCTACGCCTTCCACCTCGAGATCGCGCGCGCCACGCGCAATCCGCTCATCGTGCGCATCTTCGAGCTCATCATCGACGCCCGCGCGCGCGCCGGCTGGGACAAGCTGCGCCACCTCAACGACAGCCGCGAGGCGCAGCTCGCGCAGGTCGCATCCAACCGCCGCGTCCTCGCCGCGCTCCGCGAGCGCGACACCGCCAGCGCGCGCCGCCTCATGCGCAGCCACCTCTGGTCGATGATCGCCGACGTCGCCGGTCCGGTCGGCCACGACTGAAGCACCAGGGGCCACACCCGCACATGAAGATCGCGTCGCTTGAGGCAAGGGTCATCGGCAACCCGTGGAAGAACTGGGTGCTGGTCAAGATCGTCACCGACGACGGCGTCGTCGGCTGGGGCGATGCCACCACGCCCATGACCTACAAGCCGGTCCTCGGCGTCATCGAGGAGGCCGCGCCGCTCTGCGTCGGCAGGGACCCGCGCCGGATCGAGTCCCTCTGGGATTCGCTGTTCAAGACCTTCTACCTCCCCGACGACGGCACGCTCCTCTCCGCGCTCGCCGGCATCGAGACGGCCTGCTGGGACATCCTCGGCAAGACCCTCGGCGCGCCCCTCCACCAGCTCCTCGGCGGCCAGGTCCATCCGCGCATCAAGGCCTACGCCAACGGCTGGTACAACGGGCCGCGCGATGCCGGCGCGTTCGCCGACAAGGCCGCCGAGGTGGTGGCGCTCGGCTATCGCGCGCTGAAGTTCGATCCGTTCGGCTCCGCCTTCCAGGTCCTCGACCCTGCCGAGCGGGCGAAGAGCCTTTCCATCGTGCGCGCCGTCCGCGATCGCGTCGGCGACGGCGTCGATCTGATGATCGAGGTCCACGATCGCCTCACCGCACCCGAGGCGATCCGCGTCTGCCACGAGCTGGAGGAGTTCCGCCCGCTATGGGTCGAAGCGCCGGTGTGGTCGGTCGACACCGAGACGCTGCGCGCCGTGGCCGCTGCGGTGACGGTGCGCATCGTCGCCGGCGAGCGGCTGACGAACCTCGGGGATTTCGCCGATCTGCTGG